>CANJID010000014.1 GCA_947474395.1 Caulobacterales bacterium | reverse complement strand
GGGCGGGTGGCCGACGTGCACCACCTCCTGCCGTCCTCGGGCCTGTCGATCATCGGCGAACGGTTCAAGCCGATCCGCTTCCAGCTGATGGTCAATCCCGGGGTGAAGCTGGAGGACGTCAAGACCGTCGCCTCCATGCCCATAGCCCTGGCCCAATGCCGCAAGGTGCTGAGGAAGCTCGGCGTAAAGTTCGCCTCGACGGGCGATACCGCCGGTGCGGCCAAGGAGCTTTCCGAACATCCCGACCCCGCGCGGGCGGCGGTGGCCCCGCGCCTGGCGGCCAAGCTCTACGGCCTCGACATCCTGCTCGAGGACATCGAGGACGAGCACAACAACACCACCCGCTTCCTGGTCATGTCCCGGGAGCCCGCGACTCCGCCGGCGGGGGTTCCTTCGGTCACCAGCTTCGTCTTCCGAGTGCGGAACATCCCGGCGGCCCTCTACAAGGCGCTGGGCGGCTTCGCCACCAACGGCGTCAACATGACCAAGCTGGAAAGCTACATGGAGGACGGCTCCTTCACCGCCACCATGTTCTACGTCGAGGTCGACGGCCGCCCCGAGGACCCGCCCCTGGCGCACGCCTTCGAGGAGCTGGGCTTCTTCTCCGAGCGATTGGAAATCCTGGGGGTCTATCCGGCGGACGCCTTCCGGGACCGCTGACTATCCCCCCTCCGCCCACGCCTTGATCAACTGGTGCGCCACGGCAAACGGCGGGGGGCAGCCGAGGCCTTCGAGTTCGCCGGCCAGGAGCGCCAGGGTTTCCGCTCGGGTGAACCAGCGGACGGATTCCAGCTCCGTCTCGTCGGGCGTCGCCTCGCCCTCGGCAACCTCGGCGATCAGGCCGATCATCAGGGACGAGGGATAGGGCCAGGGCTGGGCCGAATGGTAGCGGACGGAGAGGGCCTTCAGCCCCGACTCCTCCATCAGCTCGCGGGCGCAGGCCTCCTCGATGCTTTCGCCGGGCTCCATGAAGCCCGCAAGACACGAGTACCAGCCGGGCGGGAAGCGGGCGGCGCGGCCCAAGAGGCACCGGTCCCCGCACGCCGGCAGCATGATCACGACAGGGTCCGTACGGGGAAAATGCTCGCCCTTGCAGGCGGGGCAGATGCGCTTCCAGCCCGCCTCGGCAACCTCGCTGGGCTGGCCGCAGTTGGAGCAGTAGCGGTGGCGGCGGCGCCATTCGAACACCGCCTTGGCCGTGGCGGAGATGGCCGCATCCTCGATGGCCATGCGGGCGACGTTGGCGCGCAGCTCCCCGAAGGCGCCCAGGCCCCGCAAGGGGCCCTCGGCCGGGTCGGCGGCGCCGTCGATATCCACCGCGAACATCGCCTCGCCCTCGGGGGTAAGGCCGAGGAACAGCAGGTGCTCCTCCCCGCCGGCGACGCCGCGGGCCAGGGATGCGGGGATCAGGGCGAGGCGGCGGGGACTTTGCGTCTCGGGGCCGAGCAGCAGCTGGCCGTTCCAGACGGCGACGGCGCTGGAATTGGGATCGTCCAGGCGCCCGGCCAGCCAGTCGGCGTCCAGGCGGCGGTCGGCGGCCCGGTCGAGGGGATTGCCGGCGAAGACGTTGGTGTGAGGGCTGAGCGGCATACTCCCGCTTCTACAGCCTGGAGCGCGTCAGGCGAAAGTGTAGGCGGTTTCGCCGCCCGGACGCGCTCTCGACACGTGATCGAAGCGCGGCCTTACAGGCCCGCCCCTACCAGCGGCGGCAGATCGCCGTGTCGGGGGACTCGCCCTCGCCGCAGATGCGCAGGGTCTTCTGCATATAGGCGCGGGCGGCGATCCGCTCGGCCTGGGTCTGGGGCGCGGTCAGGGCGGCGGCGGAGATGGAGCCCGGCCCAAGCGTCGGGATGGTCACCGTGCCGCCGTCCGGGGTGGCGATCTCGTTGGCCATCACGTCGGAGCCCGCGACCCGCAGGATGGCGCGGACGCGCCCCGCAGGGGTCTGGTCGGCCGGCAGAGTGGCCACCAGGATCGACGGCTGCTCGGCGGCTTTGCGGGGAAGCGGCTGGTAGATGCGCTCGCCGCCGGCGTAGCGGCCGTTGAATGCCTGGGGCAGGCCGAGCCCGCCGGACCAGCGATAGAAGATGTGGGCGCCGACCTGGGCGACCTTGGTCACGGTCGGCTTCCACCAGGGGGCGACGTAGCGGGCGTGGTAGTGGGTGGCGCCGCCGACCTTGGTGTAGACGTAGCCGTTCAGGGCCTCGGCGGCGATCTTCCGCGCCTGGCGCCACAGGTCGGCGTCGGGCACGCCGCGCAGCAGGGCGCCGTCGCAGGTGAAGCTGAACTGGCAGCCGGTGGTCAGCTGGTAGCCCTGGAACACAACGCCGCAGACAGTCTTGGGGAAG
Source organism: Caulobacterales bacterium (assembly GCA_947474395.1). Lineage (GTDB taxonomy): Bacteria > Pseudomonadota > Alphaproteobacteria > Caulobacterales > Caulobacteraceae > CANJID01. The sequence goes on along the minus strand of CANJID010000014.1, from coordinate 58,294 downwards.
ATCGGGTGGCGCATGCGGTTCAGCACCACCTGGGCCACGGCCCGGCCCCCGTCCACGCCCTCGAAGCCCGCCTCGTAGTAGATGGCCTTGGTCAGGCAATCGATCGCGCGGGCGCTGTCCTCCAGGCTCGCGCGCAGGAAGAAGGGCTGGGCCGCCGGATTGGGGGCGGTGGAGAAGGGGGTGGCGTCGTTGATGGCCTCGGCGCCCGTGACGTCGGGGCCGGTGGGGATCAGCTCGGGAGGCAGGGGCTCGGCGGCCGGGGCCTGCGGCCCGTCGGAAATCACAGGATTGCCGGCAAGCGGCGCGAAACGTTCGGCCAGCGCCAGGGAGGCGCCGTCCATGTCGGAGAAGGCGCCGTGCAGGGCGACCTCGGTCAGCAGGCCATGCGACCGCGCCGCGAGATTGTATATCTGCGCCCGCTCCACGCTGACGCGGGCCGTCGCGCCCGCCAGCGGACCTGAAACCAGGATCGCCGCGAACACGCCGAGAAAGCCGCACAGCTCAAGGACGCGGTGAGCGTCCCGCAGGGTCAAACGCATGTGATGATCGGGGAGGGTTGCGCGCCTCGCGGCGCCGACGTCACCGATATTGGTATCAGATTTCACGTTTCAAGTCACCTAACCCGTCGCGTTGCTCTGCAGTGCAACACGGAACCTGGGCGACTTAGGGGCGCAGCTTGGCCTTGCGGCTCCTTGGGCGGCGTCCCTTGCGCCGCCCCTCCCGGCGCCCGATATTGGCCGCGGAGGCTGGCGACGGGCGGAGCCCTCGCCAACCCGGTCAGGTCCGGAAGGAAGCAGCCGTAACGAGTTTCGCTTCGGGTCGTCGTCCAGTCTCCACCTAGCCCGAGGCCCTTTCCCTCCATGTCCGACACCGACGTCCCGCTCGACCAGGAAGCCGCCGAGCGCGATCCGGACACCTCGGACATGTTCGGGGCTTCCGCCGCCGCGCCTGCGACCGCCACGACGCCGGGCGCCTATCAGGTGCTGGCCCGCAAATACCGCCCGCGCACCTTCGAGGACATGATCGGCCAGGAGGCCATGGTCAGGACCCTGACCAACGCCTTCACCGCCGGCCGCATCGCCCACGCCTTCATGCTCACGGGCGTGCGGGGGGTCGGCAAGACCACCACCGCGCGCCTGCTGGCGCGGGCCCTGAACTATGAGCGGGACGGGGTGACCGGCCCCTCCCTCGACCTCACCGTCGACGGGCGCCACTGCCAGGCCATCATCGAGGGCCGGCACATGGACGTGCTGGAGCTGGACGCCGCCAGCCGCACCAAGGTCGATGAGATGCGCGAGCTGCTGGAGAGCGTGCGCTACGCCCCGGTGGAGGCCCGCTACAAGGTCTACATCATCGACGAAGTGCACATGCTCTCGACCGCCGCCTTCAACGCCCTGTTGAAGACGCTGGAGGAGCCGCCGCCGCACGCCAAGTTCATCTTCGCCACCACCGAGATCCGCAAAGTCCCGGTGACCATCCTCTCCCGCTGCCAGCGCTTCGACCTGCGCCGGGTGGAGCCGGAGGTGATCGTCGCCAACCTGCAGCGCCTGTGCGAGGCCGAGAGCGCCCTCGTCGAGCAGGAGGGCCTGGCCCTGATCGCCCGCGCCGCCGAGGGCTCGGTGCGCGACGCCCAGTCCCTGCTGGACCAGGCCATGGTCCAGGTCGAGCGCGGCCAGACCGTCACCGCCGAACTGGTGCGCGACATGCTGGGCCTGGCCGACCGGGCCGCCACCATCGGCCTGTTCGAACACCTCATGGGCGGCCGGACCGCCGAGGCGCTCAGCGCCTTTCGCACCCTCTACGGCTTCGGCGCCGATCCGGCGGTCGTCATGCTCGATCTGCTGGAGCACGCCCACGCCGCCTCGGTCTCCAAGGCCCTGGGCCCCGACGCCCTGGCCCTGCCGAAGGACCAGGCGGGGCGCCTGGCCGCCATTGGGGCGGAAGCCTCGGCCGGCACCTTGTCCCGCATGTGGCAGATGCTCTTGAAGGCCCACGACGAGACCCGCCGCGCGCCCGACCCCGCCGCGGCCGTGGAGATGGCCCTGATCCGCCTCGCCTACGCCGCCGACCTGCCCGGCCCCGAGGAAGCCCTGAAGCGGCTCCAGGCCGGTGAGAACCCTATCGGCCCGAGCGGCGGCGCGCCTGCCCCCTCCGGCGGCGGTGGAAGCTCAGGCGGCGGGCGCGCGGGGCTCGCGGTGCAATCGGCTCCCGTGATGGGCCGCCCCAAAGCCAACCTTCGCACCCTCGCCCAGCCCGTGGCCCAGGCCGCCCTGCAGTCCTTCGAGGAGGTGGTCAGCCTCATCGACGCCAAGCGGGACATGACCCTGAAGCTCGACGTCGAGCGCTACATCCGCCCGATCGACTTCCGGCCCGGCCGCATCGAGTTCGCCCTGGCCGAAGGCGCCCCCGCCAACCTGCCCCAGCGCCTGTCCGGGCGGTTGAAGGAATGGACCGGCGTGCCCTGGTTCATGGAGATCCAGGGATCGGGCGCCGGCATAGAGACCGCCTGGGAACGCGAGAAGCGCGAGAAGGCGGAAGTCCTGGCCCGCATCGAGGAGGACCCCTTCGTGGTCGCGGTGAAGACCGCCTTCCCCGGGGCGGAGATCGCCGAAATCCGCAAGCTGGCGACCCCTGAGGCCCCGACCGTCGCCGCCGTCGAGGGCGAGCCGGCCGAGGACGAGGCCGAAGACTGATTTTGCCGCCCTCGCGGCTCCATTGACCCACTCTCTCTGTTCGAAGGCTTGAGCGATGAAGGACCTCGGAAACCTGATGAAGCAGGCCCAGGGCCTGCAGGCGAAGATGCAGGACGCGCAAGGCAAGATCGCGGCCTCCGTGGTGGAGGGCGTGGCCGGCGCCGGCCTGGTGCGCCTGACCCTGAACGGCGAGGGCGAGCTCCTCAGCCTGACCCTGTCCGAAGACCTGATGGCCCCCGGCGAGGCCGAGACCGCCGCCGACCTGGTCCTGGCCGCCCACGCCGACGGCAAGAAAAAGCTCGACGCCCTGCGCGCCGACCTGATGAAGGAAGCCATGGGTCCCCTGGCGGGCATGGCGGGGATGCCCGGCCTGCCGAAGTTCTGACTTGGCCAGCTTCGCGAGCCCCGAAATCGAGCGACTGATCGCCCTCCTGGCCAAGCTGCCGGGCATGGGGCCGCGGTCGGCGCGTCGGGCGGCCCTGGCCCTGCTGAAGAAGCGCGACCAGCTGCTGACGCCTCTGGCGGACGCCCTGACGGACGCGGCGGCCAAGGTGCGGGCCTGTTCGGTCTGCGGGGCGCTCGACGCCCAGGACCCCTGCGCCGTCTGTTCCGACCGCAGCCGGGACCGCGCCCTTATCTGCGTGGTGGAGGAGGTCGGCGCCCTGTGGGCCATGGAGCGGGCGGGCGCCTACCGAGGCCGCTACCAGGTGCTGGGGGGCCTGTTGTCGGCCCTGGACGGGGTAGGCCCCGATAACCTCAGGATCGGCGAACTGGTCGCCCGCGCCCGCGACGGCGAGGTCCAGGAGGTGATCCTGGCCCTGCCCGCCACCGTCGACGGCCAGACCACCGCCCACTACCTCGCCGAACGGCTGGCCGACGCGGGCGTGTCGGTGACAAGCCTCGCCCGAGGCGTGCCCGTCGGCGGCGAGCTGGACTGGCTCGACGACGGCACGATCGCCCAGGCGTTGAGGGCCAGAAGGCCGGCCTAGAGCCTAGATCACCGCCCCGTGGCAGTGTTTGAACTTGCGGCCCGAACCGCAGGGGCAGGGGGCGTTGCGGGCGGTCTTTTCCCAGCCGCCGGGCAGAGCCGTCACGGGAAGGGACTCGCGCTGGGCCTCGGTCAGGTCGCCGAAGCCGCCGAAGCCGGCGCCCGCCGACCGCTCGTTCTCGCCGGTGAGCGGGTCGAGGTGGACCTCGGTCATGTCCGGCAGGTCCTGGTAGAAGGGCTGCTCGGGCTCGGTCCAGCGGAACTCCACCGTCATGACCCAGCGGGTCACGTTCTGGCGCAGGTCCCCGAGCAGCTTCTCGAACAGGGAGAAGGCCTCGGTCTTGTACTCGTTGAGCGGATCGCGCTGGGCGTAGCCGCGCAGGCCGATTACCTGGCGCAGGTGGTCCAGGTGCATCAGGTGCTCGCGCCACTGCATGTCGATCATCTGCAGCAGGAAGCCCTTCTCCAGCTCGCGCATCTGCTCGGCGCCGATCAGCTCCTGGCGCTCGGCGGCGCGGGCGTCGGCGGCGGCGACGATGCGGCCCTCGATGTCCTCCTGGGAGACGCCTTCCTCCGCGGCCCATTCGGCCAGCGGCAGTTCCAAGCCGAGGGTCGAGCGCACCCGCTCATCCAGGCCCTCGATGTCCCACTGCTCGGCATAGGCGCGGGGCGGCAGGTGGCGGGAGATGAAGTCGCCGACGGTGTCGTGGCGGAACTCGTCCACCACCTCGGAGAGGTCCGTCGCCACCATGAACTCGTAGCGCTGCTCGAACACGGCCTTGCGCTGGTCGTTCACGACGTCGTCGTACTTCAAGAGGTTCTTGCGCATGTCGTAGTTGCGCGCCTCGACCTTGGTCTGGGCCTTGGCGATGGCCGCGTTGAGCCACTTGTGGGTGATGGCCTCGCCCTCGGCCACGCCGAAGGTGCGCATGATGGCGTCGAGCCGCTCGCCCGCGAAGATGCGTAGCAAGTCATCCTCGGTGGAGAGGAAGAACTTGGACCGGCCCGGGTCGCCTTGGCGGCCGGTGCGACCGCGCAGCTGGTTGTCGATGCGCCGGCTCTCATGCCGCTCGGTGCCCAGGACATAGAGCCCGCCCGAGGCCAGGGCCTGGGACTTCTTGCCGGAGATCTCGGCGATGATCTTGGCCTGCTCGACGGCGGCGGTTTCGGGGGTGATCTCGGCGCCGAGCCCGCGCTGCTCCTGGCGCCAGGCGGCCATGCGCATGTCGAGGTTGCCGCCGAGCTGAATGTCGGTGCCGCGGCCGGCCATGTTGGTGGCGATGGTCACCGCCCCGGGCACCCCCGCCTCGGAGACGATGAAGGCTTCCTGCTCGTGGTAGCGGGCGTTCAGCACCTGGTGCGGAATGCCCTTCTTCTTCTTGCCCTCGACCTCGTACTCGTACTTGCCCAGAAGGTCGGACAGGTGCTCGGACTTCTCGATCGAGACCGTGCCCACGAGGATCGGCTGGCCGCGGACGTAGCACTCGGCGATCTGCGCCAGGATGGCCTGGTTCTTCTCGGCCTCGGTGCGATAGACCTCGTCGTCCTCGTCGATCCGCGCCACCGGCACGTTGGTGGGGATCTCGGAGACGTCCATCTTGTAGATGTCGAGGAACTCCTGCGCCTCGGTGGCGGCCGTGCCGGTCATGCCGGACAGCTTCCCGTAGAGGCGGAAGTAGTTCTGGATGGTGACCGAGGCCAGGGTCTGGTTCTCGGGCTGGATTTCGGCGCCTTCCTTGGCCTCGATGGCCTGGTGCAGGCCTTCGGACAGGCGCCGGCCGACCATCATCCGGCCGGTGAACTCGTCGATCAGCATCACCTCGCCGGATTTGACGATGTAGTCCTTGTCCTTGAGGTAGAGGATGTTGGCGCGCAGCGCCTGGTTGACGTGGTGCACCACCGAGACGTTGGCCGGGTCGTACAGCCCCGCCGAATCCTCGGCCAGGTGCCCGCCGGCCAGCAGCATTTCCTCGACCGTCTCGTTGCCGAGCTCGTTGAGGAACACCTGCTTCTGCTTCTCGTCGTGGTCGTAGGTCTTCGGATCCTTGATCAGCTCCTTCACCAGGGAGTCGATGGTCCGGTAGAACTCGGAACGGTCCTCGGTGGGGCCGGAGATGATGAGGGGCGTGCGCGCCTCGTCGATCAGGATGGAGTCCACTTCGTCGACGATGGCGAAGTGGTGGCCGCGCTGGACCATCTCGCGCGGGTCATAGACCAGGTTGTCGCGCAGGTAGTCGAAGCCGAACTCGTTGTTGGTGCCGTAGGTGATGTCCGAGCCGTAGGCGGCCTGGCGCTCGCTCTGGGTCAGGCCGTGCACGATCACGCCGACGGACATGCCGAGGAACTTGTAGATCTGGCCCATCCACTCGCTGTCGCGGGCGGCCAGGTAGTCGTTGACGGTGATGACGTGGACGCCCTTGCCCGCCAGGGCGTTCAGATAGACCGGCAGGGTGGCGACGAGGGTCTTGCCTTCGCCGGTGCGCATCTCGGCGATGCCGCCCTGGTGCAGGACCATGCCGCCGACCATCTGCACGTCGTAGTGCCGCTGGCCGAGGGTGCGCTTGGAGGCCTCGCGCACCACGGCGAAGGCCTCGGGCGCCAGCTGGTCCAGGGTCTCGCCATTGGCGAAGCGCTGACGGAACTCGTCGGTCTTGCCCCGGAGCTCGGCTTCGGAGAGGGCGGCGTACTGCGGCTCCAGCGCGTTGATGCTCGCCACCCGGGCCAGCATGTTCTTGACCTTGCGGTCATTGGAGGAGCCGAAAAGCTTCTTTGCCAGGGCGAGCATGGAGCGTCCGAAAAGGGCGTGGCGCGACTGTCGCGCGGGACGTGAAATCTGGGCGCAAACCGTCGGCCGCTTCTGACGGCCGATTTTAGCGCGTGGCTGACTTAAGAGCCGCCCCCTACCCTGTCAACGCGACGAACCGCTTGGGCGAGCTTCACAGGCAGGCTTTAGAGCCTTCCGCCGGACAGGCCGAGGTGGTTCTGCGCCCTCATAGTCTGCCAGAAGGGCTGGGCCGTTACGTGGACGCGGTAGGCCTGCACGTCGCGGAAATAGCGGGCCATGCGCTCGCCCCCGTTGGCGCTCCTGGGCCCCGAGGCGTGGAACAGCATCTCAACCGCCCGGCAGGCGAGATCGCAGGCCTCCTGGGCCATGCCCCAGGCCTTGAGGGTGTCGTCGTTGGTGATCCGCCGGCCATTTTCCGCGTAGGCCCGCCACTGGTCCATGACCATGTGCACGGCGGCCATGGTCAGGCCGTCGGCAGAATCCACCAAGTTCATGGCCTTGCCGAATATGCGCTGAGTGTCGGCCGTCTCCACCATCGGGACCTTGCCTTCGAAGGTGAGGGTGGTCTGGGTCCTGATGACGATCTCGAACTCGTCGAGGGCCGCCCGCGCGGCGCCGGTCATGATCGCCCCGAACTCGGTCAGGTAGGCCCCGCCGATCACCCCGACGTAGAGCGGATCGCCATGCAGCTTCAGTCCCGGCGAGCCGCCCTCCGGCATGCGCTCGGTGGTCAAGAGGACGTCGTTGGAGGTGATGTGGCGGTCCGGCACAAAGACGTCGGCCAGCCGGATCGAGTTGGAGCCCGAGCCGCTCATCCCGATCGTGGCTTCGTTACCCCAGTCGTCCAGCACCTCGTACTTCGCGCGGGGGACGATGAAGTTCAGGCCCTTGCGCTTGCCGCCGGCGCCTTCTCCCTCGACCACCCCCGCCCCGACGAAGTGGGTGGAAACCGGAGAGCCGGAGCAGTAGCCGAACGTCCCGGAGATGACGTAGCCGCCCTCGACCCGCTTCCATTCGCCGGCGGGGGTCGCCCTCTGGCAGGCGCGGAAGTCGCCGTCGCCGAAGAGCTCTGCCTGCGCCTCCGCCGACCAGTGCGAGGCGACCAGGAAGGCATGGGAGGAGGCGAGCGTATAGCACCAGCCGCTGGCGGGATGGCCGCGGGCGATCTCCATGATCACCTTCAGGAAGGTGGCGAAATCCTGCTGGTAGCCGCCGAACAGGCGCGGCTGCACCACGCGGTAGAGGCCCGCCGCCCGAATCGCCTCGTGGATCTCCTCGCCGTACCAGCCGCGCTTGTCGCCGGCGGGGCCCTGGTCACGCAGCATGGGCCGCAGGGCCGCGGCGCGGGCGATCAGGGTCTCGCCGTCGAGGTCCGGCTCAGGCGGGGATACGGGCCGGACGCTGGGCAACTGTCTGCTTCCCTATTCGGAACTTGAGGGCGGCGTTGTATAGGACCGCCCCGGCGGGTCTCAGGCCCCGCTTCGGAATCGATCCTAAGGATGGCCGACCGCATGACAAAGCCAGGAGTTCCTGGACCTGGATTCCGGAGCGCGCTGGCGAGCCTCGCCTGCGCGGGCCTGATGCTGCTGACCGCCTGCAACCGCGAGCAGGCCGCAGGGGGCCCTCCCGTGCCCGGCGACATCCAGGTGGCCAAGGTGGCCGGCGAGACCATCTGGGTCTCCGACGTGAAGCGGCAGGCGGTGGCGCAAGGGCTGATCGGCGAGGGCGAGCCGCTCGACACCTCCTCCGACCAGTTCCGGCGCACCCTCGACGAGGTGATCGACCAGAAGCTGCTGGCCCGCGAGGCTATCCGGCTGAAGCTGCAGAACGAGCCGGTGGCCCGGCGGCGGCTCAACGCCCAGCGGGAAAAGCTCCTGGGCGACATCCTGGTGGAGAACCGGGTCGACAAGGCGGTGAACGAGAACGCCATCCGCGCCCTCTACGACGAGCAGCGGCGGCTCTCGCGCCAGTCCGAGGAGCTGCACGCCCGGCAGATCGTGGTCCTGTCCCAGGCGGACGCCCTGGCCATCCGCAAGCTCCTCGACACCGGCGCCTCCTTCGAGGCCCTGGCGATCCAGCGCTCCACCGACCAGGCCACCCGCTTCAACGGCGGGGACCTGGGCTACTTCACCCTCGACTCCATGCCGGCGACCTATTCGGCCGCGCTGAAGATGGCCAAGACCGGGGAGGTCATCGGGCCGTTCCAGGCCGACAGCGGCTGGGTGATCATGAAGGTCGAGGACCGGCGGCCCGAGCAGCCGATCGCCCTGGAAGAGGCGCGGCCGCAGATCGTCCGTTTCCTGACCTATGACGAGATCCGCAACCTCCTGAACCGGCTCCGGGGCCAGACCAAGGTCGAGGTCCTGATCTCCAAGCCTCCCGAGGTGCCCGGCGCGCCGAAGGAGCCGCCGAGCGCCAATCCGGCGGCCTTCAAGCAGCCCCTCCCCGCCGAACCCGCCGCCCTGCCGTCGCCCGATCAGGCGACCGAAGGCGGCGAGCTGGCCACCGCGCCCGAATCCGCGCCGGAACTGGCGGGCAAGTCCGCCCCCGCGCCTGTCGCCAAGGCCGCCCCCAAGCTGCCCCCCGTCAAGGGCGCGCCCAAGGGCTTCCCCCCCGCCTCGGCGCCCGGCAAATGAGCGCCCCTGGCAAACCCGGCCTGAAGGTCTCGCCGCTCGCGGTCCCCTTCCCCGCCATCGGAACCATCGGCGGCGTCGAGCTCGCGACGGGCCGCGCGGGTTTCTACAAGCACGAGCGGGACGACCTTCTGGTCATGCGCTTTGCCCCGGGGACCACCTGCGCCGGGGTCTTCACCCGCCACAAGGTCGGCTCGGCGCCGGTGGACTGGTGCGCCGACGTGCTGAACGCCAGCGGCGGCCGGGACATCCGGGCCGTGGTGATCAACGCCGGCTGCGCCAACTCCTTCACCGGCGAGCCCGGAGCCGAGGCCGCCCGGCGCAGCGCCGCGGCCATCGCCGCCGAGATCGGGGCGCGGGAGGATCAGGTCCTGACCGCCTCCACCGGGGTGATCGGCGTGCTGCTGGATGCGTCCAAGATCGAGGCCCAGGCGAGCGCTGTCTGCGGCCGGCTGAAGGCCGACGCCTGGCCCGAAGCCGCCCGGGCCATCATGACCACCGACACCTTTTCGAAGGGCGCGGTGGGCGAGGCCGACATCGGCGGGGTGACCGTGCGGATCGCCGGGATCGCCAAGGGCTCGGGGATGATCGCCCCGGACATGGCCACCATGCTGGCCTTCGTGGCCACCGACGCGGCCCTGTCGCCCGAAGTCATGCGGTCCATGCTCGTGCCGGCGACGGTGAAGACGTTCAATGCGGTGACGGTGGACGGGGACCGTTCCACCAACGACACCCTGCTGCTCTTCGCCACCGGCGCATCCGGCTCGCCCGAGGTGACCGACGCCGCCGATCCGCGGCTCGCGGGCTTCCGCGACGCCTTGCTGAGCCTGCTGATGAACCTCGCCCAGCAACTGGTCCGCGACGGCGAGGGCGCCACCAAGTTCGTCAAGGTGACGGTGGAGCGGGCCGAGTCGGAAGCCTCGGCGCGGAAGATCGCCCGCACCATCTGCGAGAGCCCCCTGGTGAAGACAGCCTTCGCCGGCGAGGACGCCAACTGGGGCCGGATCGTCGCCGCCGCCGGCCGGGCGGACGAGCCCCTGGTCCGGGACCGCCTCTCGGTGCGCTTCGGCGGGCTTTGGGCCGCCCGCTACGGCGCGGTCGCCCCCGGCTACGACGAGGCGGCCATGACCGCCTACATGAAGCAGCCGGAGCTGGAGATCACCGTGGACGTCGGCGCCGGCGAAGCCTCGGCCACCATGTGGACCTGCGACCTGACCAAGGAATATGTCGCCATCAACGGCGACTACCGGTCCTGAGACGCCCTGACGAGGTCGAGGACCCGGTGCAGGTCCTGCGCGATGTGCACGCATTTGCCGTGCATCTCGTCGGTGGGCTCCAGCAGGTCGGGGACCATCACCGTCATCATCCCCGCCGCGTGAGCCGCGCGCACCCCGTTGTGGGAATCTTCCAGGGCCAGGCAATGAGCCGGATCGGCGCCGATCAGGGACGCGGCCTTGAGGAAGAGGTCCGGGCTGGGTTTGGCGCGCTCGACGTCGTCGCGGGTGACCACGGCGTGAAAGCGGTCGCGGATGCCGGTCTGGCCCAGGTGCCGCTCAGCCCAGCGCCGCGAGGTTGAGGTGGCCACGGCGCGAGGCAGCTCCATCGCCTCCAGGTGGTCCAGAAGCTCGAGGACCCCTGTCTTCAGGACCACGCCGGCCACCAGCAGCTTGTTGATCTCCACGTCCGCGGTCCTGTTGTAGTCGGCCAGCGGGAAGTCCTCGCCGTAATGGCCCCGCATCACCGACTGCGATTCCGGCCCGGCGAGGCCGACCAAGCGGCGGAAAAGCTCCGGCGGCAGCTCATAGCCCATGGCGACGGCTGCATTGATCATCCCGGCTTGGTAGACCGTCTCGCTGTCGATCAGGAGCCCGTCCATATCGAAGACGACGGCCTGGACGGGACGCGGGAGAGCCAATGGACCAACCTTTAGAACCTGGGGAGGGCAGCCTATCGCCCGAGCCCGCCCGCCCGCACAAGCCCCTGTTGCTGGTCGCGGCCGCCGCCCTGGTGGACGCCGACGGGCGGGTGCTGATCTGCCAGCGCCCGGCGGATAAGCACCTCGGCGGGATGTGGGAGTTCCCCGGCGGCAAGCTGGAGGCCGGCGAGAGCCCAGAGGCCTGCCTCATCCGCGAGCTGGACGAGGAGCTGGGGATCACGGTCAATCCCGCGTGCCTGGCCCCTTTCGTCTTCACCTCGCACGCCTACGAGAGCTTCCACCTCCTGATGCCCCTCTACCTGCTGCGGCGCTGGGAGGGGACGGTGCAGAAGCGCGAGCACCCGGCGATCGCCTGGGTCCGGCCGATCCAGCTGTTCGACTACCCCATGCCCCCCGCGGACCTGCCGCTGGCGGCGTATCTGCGGGATTTCCTGTAGGCGCCGGAGTCGCTCCCCCTCTGGGGGAGCTGTCGCCCCGAACGGGGCGACTGAAGGGGCTGAAATGCGCACGCGGTTGCGCCCTTGAGCCCCTATCGTCGGCCCGTCCGGGCCGACACTTTCCCCAGAGGGGAAAGGACTCGGAGCCTTACCGGTCGGCCCTGGCCTTGATCACGCCCATGCGGGGGCGCAGCTCCAGCTTGGCCATCTGCGGCGCGCCGGGCTTGGCGGCGGCCTTGGCGATCATGGTGTCGACCTCGGCCTTGTCGGTCTTGAAGGCCGCCAGTTCCTGGCCCGCCAGAACCGTGCCCGACGGCACCTGGGCGCCCTTGGGATTGATCTGACCCTTGCCCTTGAACACCTCGTAGTGGAGGTGCGGGCCGGTCGCGAGGCCGGTCATGCCGACATAGGCGACGAGCTGGCCCTGGCTGACGTGCTGGCCGACCTTCAGGGAGCTGGCGTAGCCCGAGAGGTGGCCGTAGCCGGTATGCCAGTCGCCGGAGTGGCGGATCTTCAGCCAGTTGCCGTAGCCCGAGGACCAGCCCTTCTGCTCCACCACCCCGTCGCCGGCGGCGAACACCGGCGTGCCCTTCGGCGCGCCGAAGTCGATGCCCTTGTGCATGCGGGTGTAGCCGAGCACCGGGTGCAGGCGGGCGCCGAAGCCGGAAGTGATGCGCACCGCATCCACCGGGGTGCGCAGCAGGAAGCCCTGGATGTTCTTGCCCAGCTCGTCGAAGTACTGGGCCTTGCCGTCGTGCACGAAGCGATAGAAGCGGCTCACCTGCCCCTTGGCGCCGATCTCGGCGTAGAGCAGGTCCCCGGTCTCCACCGTGCGGCCGCTCTCAGTGAACTTGCGGTCGAACACCAGGCGGAATTCGTCGTTCGGATGCAGGTCGCGGGCGAAGTCGAGCTTCTTGGAGAACAGCTTGACCACCTCGGCGGTCAGCCTGGAGTCCGCGCCCGCGGCGACGGCCGATTCATAGAGCGAGCCGTCGATGTGGCCCTGGGCGACCGTGGTCTCCTCGGTGACCTCTTCCTCGAGTTCGCGCAGGTGCAGAGCGCCGTCGAAGGTGCGCGACAGGGTGACCGCGCTGGCCGGGCCGGTCCGCATCGAGAGGCCGATCAGTTGGGCCGGGCCGCGGCGGCCGCGGGGCTTGGCGATTGCGGCCTGGAAGGCGAGGCCCGCCTTGATGTTCACGGTGTCGAAGGCCTGGGCCAGGACGCGGACCACGTCGTGGGCCTCGGCGGGGGCGATGCCGGTGCGCTGCACGGCGGCTTCGAGGGTCTCGCCGGGAAGCACCTTCACCGGCATGGTTTCGGGGGCGGACATGCCCGGCCGGGTCGGCGCCTCGGCGAAGGCCTGGTTCTCGATGGCCTTGATGTCGACGCCCTTGGGCGTGGGTCGGTGGGCGGTCAGGAAGTGCCGGTCGAGCATGCTCGACCCCATCACGCCGATGGTGGCGGCGAGGACGACGGCGGCGCCGCCGAGGACGGCAGGCGCAAGGCGTACAGGCAGGCGGCGCGGATCGAATCTTTGCATCGGTCCCTGTCGGTTGGCCTGCGGTGACGCCCTTGGCGCGTACGCGGGTCGGGTGCTGAATTCGCGGCTGACGCCCCTGGTGACCGGCCGCGACGGGACCATGACCGCTCCAAATAGTTAAAGGCAAGAAACTTTTAGGGTAAATCCGTTAACGGTATCCTTCCGCAGGAGAGCGGCGGCGGCGATCGGTCGCGGACGTTTTTCTCCTTGCGGCTCCGGCGTCGACGGAGGCTAAGCCATGAAAACAGCGAAGCTTTCTGCAGGGACGGTGCTGCTGGTCCTGGCCCTGGTCGCGATCCTGGGTTTCTGTATCTGGGGGGCGGGGGCCGCCTGGAAGCTGGGGGGCCACAGCCCCATGAGCATCCACGGCTATATCGCCCTGACCCTGGCCTTCCTGCTGACGGCGGGCCTCGGCGGCGGGCTCATGTGGCTGGCCTTCTATTCCTCCCGCCACGGCTACGACGACGACCAGGGACCCTAGGCCCGGCTGTCCGCGCGCGGATCGGGCCCGACGTACTCCAGGTCCACGTGGGAGATGTCGATGGTCTGCTTGCCCGCGTCCTCGAAGTTGATGGTCACGCGGCGCCCGTCAACCGACTGCACCTGGCCGAGGCCCCAGTCGGGCTGTCCGGGATGGCGCACCAGGACGCCGGGCTCGAGGAAGGCTTCGATCATCGTGTCACTCCTGTCCCCGGGCTTCCGTAAACGACCGAACCTGCCCAGGGTCAAATCTTGCGCGAAGACCGCGTTGGCGAGGTAGGATCACGCTATGAGCGAGAATCCCGAATCGAGCCCTCCTGACTGGATGGCCAACCTGACCATGATGGCCGAGGGCCCCGTGTGCGCCCCCGCCGAGCCCGTCGCGGCGGCCGACCTCGCGGCCCATCTGGCGGCGCGCATGTGCCACGACTTCATCAGCCCCGCGAGCGCCATCGTCTCGGGCCTGGACCTGTTGGAAGACCCGTCGGCCGCCGACATGCGCGACGACGCCATGAACCTGATCAACGCCAGCGCCAAGAAGCTGGTGGCCCTGCTGGCCTACTCCCGCGTGGCCTTCGGCGCGTCGCATTCGGCCGAGAGCTTCGACACCCGCGACCTGGAGCGGCTGGTGCAGGGGATTTTCGATCATGTTCGCCCCGACCTCGACTGGGCCGTGGATCTGACCGAATTCAACAAGCCAGGCGCCCGGGCCCTCTTAAACCTCGCCCAGATCGGCGCCGGCGCCCTGCCCACCGGCGGGACCGCGCGGATCACCGCCTCCCGCGAGGGCGACGAAATCCTGATGGCGGTGGATTCCAGCGGGACCCGCGCCCGCCTGCGTCCCGAAGTTATCGACGGCCTGAAGGGGGCGCCCTTAGGGGAGGGCCTGGGCGGCCACTGGGTCCAGGCCTATTACCTGCACGCGCTCCTGAAAGCCGCGGGCGGATCGGTGGACGTCGCCGTGGCCGAAGAGCGGATCACCCTGAGGGCCCGCGTCCCCGCCTGAGGCCTTCGAAGCCGCCAAAAGCCCCGCTCGGCTTTTTTGGCGACCTAACGCCGCGGTCCACGGCTCCTTAACCAGCTTCGGCCCATACCTGTCGTTCATGGGAGCGGGCGGATTTCGCCTGCTCGCCCCATCGGGGACGACCGGATGGACGATCTGTTGGCCGAATTCGTGGTGGAGGCCCTCGACAGCCTGGGCGGCCTGCAAGGCGCCTTCGTGCGTCTCGGCGCCGCCGCCTCCTCCCCTGTCCCCCTGGCCGACGCCCGGAGGCGGCTGCATGGGCTGAAGGGCGCCTGCGGCTTCCTCGGCCTCGCCCGCAGCGAGGCCCTGGTGCACGCGGCCGAGGACCTGGTGACCGCCATGGACGGCAAGGCCATGGTCCCGCCGGACGCGGTCGCCCTGCTCGGCCGCATCCTGGAACGCCTGCACGACATGATCCAGCCGCTGGCCCGTGATGGCCACGAGCCGGCCGGCGATGATGCCGACCTCACGCAGGCCGCCGCGCACCTGGCCGTGGAAGTCGCCCGCCAGCCCGCCGCCGTCCTTTCAAGCGAAGCCGCCGGGGGCTTGATCGCCCTCGACCACGAGATCGTCCCGGTCTCCGAGGCTTGGCGCGGCCTGCCCTCCTTCGCCGCCGGCCTTGGCGTGCGCCTTGGCAAGCCGGTTCAGCTCAAGCTCAAGGGCGGCCAGATCGCCGTGCCGCGGGCCGCCGTCCCGACCCTTCGCATCGCCCTGATCGCCCTGATCCGCAACGCCTGCGACCACGGGGTCGAGAACCCCGCCGAACGGGCCGCCGCCGGCAAGCCCGCCACCGCGCAGCTGCGCCTGCACGCCCGCGCCTGCGGCGACAATGTCCGCATCTCCCTGGCCGACGACGGCCGCGGCATGGTCCGCGAGCATCGCCACAACGTCTTCGCCCCCGGCTTCACCACAGCGGCGAAGCTGAGCCTGGTCTCCGGCCGGGGCATGGGACTGAATCTGGTCCGCACCGAGATCGAGCGCCTGGGCGGGAGGGTCGCCATGGCCTCCGCCGAGGGCCGCGGCGCGGTGTTCACCCTGCTCGCGCCCGGCGCCGCCAAGACGGCCGCCGGCCTGCGGTCGGCAGCTTGAGGGAGGCCGCGATGAAAATGTGCCTCGTCGTCGACGACAGCCGGGTAGTCCGCAAAGTGGCGCGCCGCATCCTGGAGACCCTGGATTTCGAGACCGCCGAAGCCGCCGACGGGCTCGAGGCCTTGGCCTTCTGCCGCGCCGCCATGCCCGAAGCCGTCCTGCTCGACTGGTCGATGCCGGTGATGGACGGGCTGGAGTTCCTGCGGCGCCTGCGCAAGGAGCCCGGCGGCGAAGGCCCGGTGGTGGTGTTCTGCACCTCCGAGAACGACCCGATCCGCATCGCCGAGGCCCTGGAGCACGGCGCGGACGAGTACATCATGAAGCCGTTCGACGGCGATATCATCGAGGCGAAGTTCGCCCAGGCCGGTCTGATTTGAAGCCCGAGGATCTTGAATTCGTCGCCGCCCTGGCCCGCAACCGCACCGGCATGGTGCTGCGCGGCGACAAGGCCTTCTTCATCGAGAACCGCCTGGGGAGCCTCGCCCGCCGGGAAGGCCTCCCGTCCGTTCCCGCCCTGATCCAGCGGCTGAAGTCCGAGCCCGACGAGGCCCTCGCCCGCGGCGTGGCCGAGGCCCTGACCATCGGCGAGACCGCCTTCTTCCGCGACCGGACCACCTTCGAGCGCCTGGCCGAGGACATTCTGCCCGACCTCGCCGCCGCCAGGGGCGACAAGGGCCTGCGCATCTGGTGCGCCGGCTGCTCCACCGGCCAGGAGGTCTATTCGCTCCTGATGCTGATCGAGGAGAACCAGGCGCGCCTTGGCGGGGTCAAGGCCGAGATCCTGGCCACCGACCTGTCGGAACGGGCGCTGGAGAAGGCCCAAAGCGGCGTCTACACCCAGTTCGAGGTGCAGCGCGGCCTGCCGATCCGCCTCCTGATCCGCTACTTCGACAAGATTGACGACACCTGGCGGGCCTCTGCGGGCCTGCGCCAGCTTCCCCGCTGGGCGCCGCTGAACCTGACCGACGACCTTCGGGCCCTGCGCGGCTTCGACGTGATCCTGTGCCGCAACGTGCTCAGCCACTTCGACATCACCGTCCGCTCCAGGGTGATGGAGCAGATGGCCATGGCCCTGGCCCCGGACGGCTGCCTGGTGCTGGGCGCGGACGAGGCGGCGAGCTTCCCCGACGCCTTCGAGCCGGCCCGCGGCGGCGCCGGCCTCTACAGCCGCAACCCCGCCTTCGCGCGGGCGGCGGCCTAAAACCCCTAGAGCAGCGACTTCACCGCCTCGGCCGGGCGGCAGAGCTTTGCGCCCTTGGCCGTGACGACGAACGGGCGCTCCACCAGGATCGGATGCCTGACCATGGCGTCCAGCAGGGCTTCGTCGGTCTTGGCTTTTTCCAGAGCAGCGGCCGCGTCGTCGGGGAGGTTGCGGCGGCGGACCACCTCACCGGGCGTCACACCGGCCTTGGCGAACAGGGCCTTGAGCTGGTCCCTGGTCCAGCCGGTCTTGAGATATTCCACCACCTTGGGCTCGGTCCCAGCCTCGCGCAGGGCCGCCAGGGTGTTGCGCGAGGTCCCGCAGGAAGGGTTGTGATAGATGATGGGCTGCTCGGCCATGGCGCGCTCCTCATTAAAGCGCCCCTCGCATAACAGCCGCCGGGCCCCGACTTAAGGCCCTCGTTGCGCCTGCCCTTAAGCCTGCCTAAGCATCGCACATGGCCGACCCCGCACCTCGCGCGTCCTTCGCCCAGCACCTGGCCTGGCGGCTGGAGGCGGCGGCGTACGATGTGATGTCGGGCTTGCTCCACCTCTTGCCGGTGGACTGGGTCTCGGACGCGGGCGCGGCCCTGTTCAAGGTGATCGGCCCGCTCACGCCCAACCAGCGGATCGCCGGGCGCAATATCGACATCGCCTTTCCCGACCTGACCCCCGAGGCGCGGGCCGAGCTCCTGACCGCCCAGTGGGACAGCCTGGGGCGCACCTTTTTCGAGTTCCTGATCTCCGACCGCCTGACGCTGAGCTCCGGCCGGGTCGAGGTCGAGGGGATGGAGCGGCTGCAACAAATCGCCGCCTCGGGCCGCCCCGTCGTGTTCGTTTCCGGGCACCTCTCAAACTGGGAAGTGATGCCGGCCACCATCGTCCAGGCGGGGGTGCCCTGCCAGATGACCTACCGCGCCGCCAACAACCCCTATGTGGACGCCCGCATCCGGGCCAGCCGCGCCCGCTATGGGGTCAAGCTGTTCGCCCCCAAGGGCGGCGAGGGCGCGCGGGAGCTCTTGGAAGGGATGGAGCGGGGCCTGTCGGTGGCCCTGATGAACGACCAGAAGTTCAACGGCGGGATCGCCCTCCCCTTCTTCGGGCGGATCGCCCACACGGCGGCGGGGCCGTCGCGGCTGGCTTTGAAGTTCGGCTGCGTGCTGCAGACCATGTCGGTGCAGAGGCTGAAGGGCGCCCGCTTCAAGGTGGTGGTGCACGAGCCGATCACGGTGGAAAAGACCGGCGACCGGGTGAGGGACCTGGAAGCGGGGGTGGCCAAGATCAACGCCTTCGTCGAGGCCCGCATCCGCGAGCGCCCGGCCGAATGGTTCTGGGTGCACAAGCGCTGGCCCCGCGAGGCCTACGCGCGCGACGCCGAAATCTAGGCCGTCTTGGCCTTCTGGGCGTCGGTGTTGCGGCGCCACGGGCCGGAAAAGCCCGGCGTCTCGCGCCGGCGACGGTCGGGGCCGAAATAGGACTCGGTGCGGATGAAGGCCCGCGGCCGGTAGATCACCGCATTGATCCGCTCAAGGACGGCCTTGGCGGTGAGCGGTTTGGCGACGAACTCGGTCACCCCGGCGTCGCGCGCTTCTTCAACGCGGGTGCGTTCGGAGTGGCCGGTCATCATGATGATCGGCAGATAGGGGTTGCGGCTGTCGGGCGACTGTCGGACCAGGCGGGTGAACTCCACCCCGTCCAGCGGCTGCATCTGGAAATCGACGATGGCCAGGTCCGCGGGCCACTCGCGCAGCACCTCCAGCGCCTCGGCGCCGTCGCGGGTTTCGCGCACATGAATCAAGCCGACGCCATTGAGGACCGTCGTGACGATCGCCCTCATATGCTGGTTGTCGTCAACCAGCATGACGCGCAGCGATTCCAGTCCGCCTTCCGCCATTATCGTCCCTTGGCCGCCGGCTTAAAGGCCGGTCCCGTTCCGCTCGATCTAAGCAGGATGAAGGGAAATGGCTTCCAAAGCCTTACAGCCGGAAAAAGGTTTCACCCCCTGTTCAGGGGGGGGCCGACCATCAGGCTGGGGTCCATGTTCTTGGCTCGCCACTTCAGGCGCCAGCATAGGTGCGGGCCCGTGGCCCGGCCGGTCTGGCCGACGAGCCCGATGCGCTGGCCACGCTCCACCCGATCCCCGGCGCGCACGAACTGGCGGGACTGGTGCAGGAACATGCCGATCAGGCCCTGGCCGTGGTCGATCAGGGTCAGGCCGCCCTCGAAATGCAGGGTTGGCTCGGCCAGGACCACCAGCCCCGGCGCCGGGGCGATGATGGGCGCTCCCACCGGGGCGGCGAGGTCGACGCCGTAGTGCGGGCGGCCCGCCTTGCCGTTGAGGATGCGCTGGCCGCCAAAGCTGGAGGAGCGGCGGGTGGCGGCCACCGGCAGGATGAAGCCGTCCTTGAACCCTTCGCCATCGTCGCGGGAGGCGAAGGCCTTGGCCTTCAGCTCGGCCTCGCGGGCGATACGCGCCAGAAGCGCAGGCGCCGTGGGTTCGACCTGGTCGTCGGGCAGGCCGTCGATACGCTGGATGTCATAGACCGACGGGCCGACGGCCAGCCGCTCCTGCAGGGTGCGGCCCTGGTCCTCATGCAGGGAGACCATGGCGCTGGGCGCCTCGTCCCGGTCGAAGCCGACGATGAACACCCCGTCGGCGGCGGCCCGGCCGGCCGCCTCGCCGTTCAGGCTGACCATGCTGCGGGGGGCCGAGCGGCCGATCAGGTAACCGCCCTGGACGAGGGTTCCCTTGTACTCGAAGCTTCCCGCGCCGGCGGCCAAGGCCGGCGACGCACACGCGGCCGCGCCGGCGGCGATCAGTCCCCGGCGGCTGAGCCCGGAAGGGATCATGGCTGGGGGTTGGTCTCTTTCCAGCGCGCCAGGGCCTCTTCGGGGCCGAAATAGGCTTCCTGCAGCGCGGGGCTCCAGTAGCGCAGGGCTTCCAGCGGGATGCGCTTTGCGGACACGGCGCAGACCACGAACCGGCCCGGCTTGAGCACCACGTACTCGCCGTCCCCGTAGTGGACCGTCGCCTGTCCGTCGAGATTGCGGTCAAAGGCGTTCATGGGCCCGAGTCTAACCGCCGCGAGGCTTTTAGGCCACCGGGGGCAACCTCAATTCGTGGCGAGGTCAGTCAGAAGAGGTCGCCCTGGCTGGTGGGCGTGGGCGGCTTGCGAGCTGGCGCGGGCTTCGACGGGGGCGGAGGCGGGGCCCCATCCCCCTCCACCCGGACCGCCGCCTCGGTGTCGAGGAACTTCAGGCGCAGGGCCTCGCCCGCCGTCAGGGTCTGCGCCGACCGCACCAGGGACCCGTCGCTCCGATGCACCCGGGCGAAGCCGAGGGAGAGCGGCCGGTCGGGGTTCAGGGAGCGCCGCAGCTGCTCGATCCGGGCCAGCCGCTCGGCGGCTGTCCGGTGGCCACGCTCCACTGCCGCCCGCATCCGCTTCCCCAGTTCGTCCAGCCGCTCGGCCCGCAGCCGCGCGGGGCGCTCCAGCAGGCGGGGGGACAGGCGCCCCGACACCAGGGCGAGGTCGCGGGCGTGGGCGGCGGTGTTGCGGGTCAGGGCGGCTGCAAGCCGGCCCGCCGCCATGTCGAAGCGCTGGCTGGCGACCGCCAGGATTTCCGTCGGCCGGGGCAGGCCCCGGGCGACGGCGGCGAGGTGCGACCGGCGGGTCTCCAGGCCGTGGCTCATGCAGCGGAGCATCCGCCGCTCGAACTCGGCCACCCCCGCCTTCAGCTCGGCCAGGACGGGCGTCGCCATTTCCGCCGCCGCCGTGGGGGTAGGCGCGCGCCGGTCGGAGGCGAAGTCGATCAGGGTGGTGTCGGTCTCGTGCCCCACCGCCGAG
This sequence comes from Caulobacterales bacterium, assembly GCA_947474395.1. Classification (GTDB taxonomy): domain Bacteria; phylum Pseudomonadota; class Alphaproteobacteria; order Caulobacterales; family Caulobacteraceae; genus CANJID01. The sequence continues at coordinate 37,644 of CANJID010000014.1, read as the reverse complement.
ATCAGGGGGATGACGCTGGCCGCCGCGGCGCGGACCAGGGCCTCGTCGTTGAACGGCCACAGGTCCTCGACCGAGCCGCCGCCTCTGGCGACGATCAGCACATCGGGGCGCGGGATATTCCCGCCAGGCTGCAGCGCATTGAAGCCGCGGATGGCGGCGGCGACCTGGGCGGCCGCGTCGGCGCCCTGGACCACCACCGGCCAGACGATCACATGCGCCGGCCAGCGATCGCGGATGCGATGCAGGATGTCGCGGATCACCGCGCCCGTCGGGCTGGTGATCACCCCGATCACGGCGGGACTGGGCGGCAGGGACTTCTTGCGGGACGGATCGAACAGGCCCTCGTCGGCCAGCCGCGCCTTCAGCCGTTCGAGCTGGGCCAGGAGGGCGCCCATCCCCGCCGGCTCCATGGTCTCGATGACGATCTGGTAGGAGGAGCGGGCCGGATAGGTGGTGATCTTGCCGGTGACGATCACCTCCAACCCCATCTCCGGCTGGCAGCCCAGGCCCCGAACCGAGCCCTTCCACACCACCCCGTCGATGCAGGCCTTCTCGTCCTTGAGCGAGAGATAGACGTGGCCGGAGGCGTGGCGGGTGACCTTGGAGATCTCCCCGCGCAGCCGCACGAAGCCGTAACTGTCCTCCAGCGTCCGCTTCATGGCGAAGGCCAGCTCCGAGACCGTATAGGCCTGGGCGTTGGAGTCGGTGGTCGGGTCGGCCGTCTCGCTCATGGCGCCCAACATAGGCTGTCAGAGCTGAGTCGCGAGAGCCCGGCTTGACCGCCCGCGCGAGGCGCCCCAAACGGCCGGGCCATGAACATCCTCCTGGTGGGCTCCGGCGGACGCGAACACGCCCTGGCGTGGAAGATCGCCCAGTCCCCGCTTGTGACCCGCCTGGTCTGCGCCCCCGGCAATCCCGGCATGGCCGCCGCCGCCGAAATCCGCGCTGTCGACGCCACCGACGTCGCAGGCCAGGTCGCCCTCGCCCGCGAGATCGGGGCGGACCTCGTCGTGGTGGGCCCCGAAAGCGCGCTTGAAGTCGGGATCGCCGATGCGTTGGCGGAGGCGGGCATTCCCTGTTTCGGCGCCACAGCCGCCGCCGCAAGGATTGAAACCTCCAAGGCCTTCTCCAAGGACTTCCTGGCCCGCCACGGCCTGCCGACCGCCGCCTATGGGGTGTTCGAGGACGCCGCCAAGGCCAAGGCCTTCCTCGACCGCTTCTCGCCTCCCTATGTCATCAAGGCCGATGGCCTGGCCGCCGGCAAAGGCGTCGTCATCGCCCCGACGCGCGGGGAAGCCGAGGCCGCCATCGACGACTGCCTGGGCGGCCGCTTCGGCAAGGCCGGGGCGCGGGTGGTGATCGAGGAATTCATGGAGGGAGAGGAAGCCTCCCTCTTCGCCCTCAGCGACGGGCAGACCTCGGTGATCTTCGGCGCGGCCCAGGACCACAAGCGGGCCTACGACAACGATGAGGGCCCCAACACCGGCGGCATGGGAACCTATTCCCCCACGCCGGCCCTCACCGAGGCCCTGGTGGAGACCGCCCGCACCAAGGCGATCGTCCCGACGGTCGCGGGCCTCAAGTCAGAGGGCATGCCCTATCGCGGGGTGCTCTACGCCGGGCTGATGCTGACGGGCGAGGGGCCGAAGCTGGTCGAATACAACGCCCGCTTCGGCGACCCGGAATGCCAGGTGCTGATGCTGCGCCTGGAGAGCGACCTGGTCCCCTACCTAAAGGCCTGCGCCACCGGGACCCTGGCGAGCCTGCCGCCGCCGATCTGGCGCGACGAGGCGGCGATCTGCGTGGTCCTGGCCGCGCGCGGCTATCCGGATGCGCCGGAGAAGGGCTCGGTCATCCGCGGCGCCGACGCCGACTTCGGCCCCGACGTCACCGTCTTCCACGCCGGCACCGCCCGCAACGCGGCGGGCGATCTGGTCGCCTCGGGGGGGCGTGTGCTGAACGTCTGCGCGAGGGGCGCGACCCTGAAGGAAGCGCGGGAGCGGGCCTACGCCGCCGTCGCCCGCATCGACTGGCCCGAAAGCTTCCACCGCACCGACATCGGCTGGCGGGCCCTGGGGCGGTAGCGATGCCAGTCGGACCCGCCGAGCTCTACGCCTTCCTCGACGCCCAGGGGATCGCCTGGCGCACGGTCGAGCATTCCCCGGTCTTCACGGTCGCCGAAGGCCACGACATCAAGGCGGCCATGCCCGGCGGCCACACCAAGAACCTGTTCCTCAAGGACGCCAAGGACCAGCTCTGGCTGGTCAGCGCCCTCGGCGAGACCGAGATCGACCTGAAGGCCCTGCCCAAGGCCATAGGCTCCGCGCGCCTGTCCTTCGGCCGGGCTGAACTGATGGAGGAGGTGCTGGGCGTGACCCCCGGTTCGGTCACCGCCTTCGCCCTGATGAACGACAAGGACCGCCGCGTCCGCTTCGTCCTCGACGCCGCCCTGATGGCGCACGAGACCGTCAACTTCCACCCCATGAGCAATGCGGCGACCACGGCGGTGTCCCGCGAGGGCTTCGCAGCCTTTCTGGCCGCCCTCGGCGTCGAGCCCTTGATGGTCGATTTCTCGAAAGTCGCGCAGGGTTGAAGCCTTCCCCGGATTGCGGGCGCGCGGCTGTGCGACCATGTTACTCGGCAGACTTTAGGGACATGAGGCGAGCGGATGCTGGGCGACGGCCAGGGGATTAGTGCGACCACGGGCGCGGGCGATCTCGTGAAGAACGGGACCGACGCGAGCTTCAAGGCCGACGTGATCGACGCCTCCCAGACTCAGCCGGTGATCGTGGACTTCTGGGCCCCCTGGTGCGGACCCTGCCGCCAGCTCACCCCCGTGATCGAAAAGGCCGTGGCCGAGGCCAAGGGCGCGGTCCGGCTGGTCAAGATCAACATCGACGAGAACCCCCACATCGCCCAGCAGCTGCGGATCCAGTCGATCCCGGCGGTCTACGCCTTCGACGCCGGCCGCCCAGTGGACGGTTTCATGGGCGCGCTTCCCGAAAGCGAGGTGAAGGCCTTCATCGGCCGGCTGACCGGCGCGGCCGCCGCGGAGGCAGGGCCTTCCGACGTCGAGGCCCTGCTGGAGATGGCCAAGGAGTCCCTCGATCTGAACGACATGGGCGGCGCCGCCCAGGCCTACGCCCAGATCCTGCACCTCGAGCCTGCCAACCTGAAGGCCATCGCCGGCATGGCTCGCCTCTATCTCGCCAATGGCGACGCCGAGCGGGCGCAGGAGGTGGTGGACATGGCTCCCGCGGACGCCAATGACCCGGACCTCGCCAGCGTCAAGGCGGCCCTCGCCCTGGCGGCGGAGGCCGACGCCGACGCCGCTCCGTTCGAGAAGCGCCTCGCCGCCGACGCCGACGACCATGAGGCCAGGTTCGAGCTCGCAGGCGTCCTGGCTGGACGGGGCGACTTCGGCGGAGCCGCCGACCACCTTCTCACCATCATCGAGAAGGACCGCGTCTGGAACGAGGAAGCGGCCAGGAAGCAGCTCCTGACCGTGTTCGAAGCCGCCGGCCCCATGTCCGACGTGGCCAAGGCCGGCCGCCGCAAGCTTTCGGCGCTGCTGTTCTCCTAAGAAGGAGCCTCAAGATGGGCGCGAGCTACATCCGCGCGGCCGACCTGCCCCAGGTGATCCCCGTCTTCCCGCTGGACGGGGTCCTGCTCCTGCCCAGAGGCTCCCTGCCGCTCAACATCTTCGAGCCGCGCTATCTCAACATGATCGACGACGCCATGGCCGGGGACCGCATCATCGGCATGGTGCAGCTGGGCGCCGGCGGCGATCCCACCCGGCCAGGCCTGGCCAAGGTCGGCTGCGCGGGGCGCATAACGAGCTACGCCGAGACCTCGGACGGCCGCTACATCATCACCCTCACCGGGATCTGCCGCTTCCGCCTGGGCGCCGAGCTGCCGGTCCAGTCTCCCTACCGCCAGGTGCGGGCCGACTTCTCCACCTTCGAGGACGACCTGAAGCCCGCGGCGGAGGCATCCTCCCGCGACCGGGGCGCCCTGCTCTCGGCCCTGAAGGCCTATCTGGAGCACAGCGGCCTGGACATCGACTGGCGGACGGCCGAAGAGGCCCCCCTGGAGTCCCTGGTCAACAGCCTCGCCATGGCCCTGCCCTTCGAGGCGGCGGAGAAACAGGCGCTGCTGGAGGCCGAGACCCCCGCCCTGCGCCGCTCGGCCCTGACGGCCCTGATGCGCATCGACGCCGCCCAGGACGACGACGCGCCGCCCTCGATCCAGTGAGGCCCTGAAGTGACGACCGCCGTGACCGCCGAAGTCGATCCCCGCCTGCTCGAGGTCCTGGTGTGCCCGGTGACGCACGGCCCCCTGGAATACGACCGGGTGCGCAACGAACTGGTCAGCCAGTCCGCGCGCCTGGCCTATCCGATCCGCGACGGCGCGCCGGTGATGCTGCCCGAGGAGGCCCGCTCCCTGGACGCCCCCGAGGCGCCCGCCGTCGCCCAGCCGGACTTTCCGGAGTGAGCGGTCCCGCCCGGCCCTGGCCGACCGAAATCCGCGTGCGCCGCGCCGCCAAGAGGATGGCGGTGAGCTTCGACACCGGCGAGAGCTTCGACTTCCCCGCCGACTTCCTGCGGGTGATGACCCCCAGCGCCGCCGACCGCGGCCACGAGGGCATGGTCAAGCTGGAGCCCCTGGCGATCGACAAGACCGGGGTGGGCATCCGCGACGTGACCCTGATCGGCCGCTACGCCGCCCGCATCGCCTTCGACGACGGTCACGAGACCGGCCTCTACACCTGGGACCTGCTGCACAAGCTCGGCCGCGAGCAGGCGTCCCTCGCCGCCCGCCACAAGGCGCTCCTTCAGAAGTGAAGGCTCCGGAGCCCGCTTCCTCGACCGCCGACTTCAAGGCGCCCGTCGGCCTGATCCTGGTGCTGGGGGGCCTATCGGCCTTCGGCCCCTTCTCCATCGACATGTACCTGCCGGGCCTGTCGCAGATGACCCGCGACCTGCACGCGGGGGCGGCGGACGGGGCCCTGTCGGTGGCGGCCTTCTACATCGGGGTGTCCCTGGGCCAGCTCTTCTACGGCCCCCTGTCGGACCGGATCGGCCGCCGCCCGCCGCTGCTGGCGGGGGTGGCGCTCTATGTGGCGGCCAGCATCGGCTGCGCCTTCGCCCCTTCGGTCGGTTTGCTGATCGGCCTTCGCCTGCTGCAGGCCCTGGGGGGCTGCGCAGGGCTGGTGATCTCCCGCGCGGTGGTGCGCGACCGCTTCAGCCCGCAGCAGACCGCCCACGTCTTCTCCATGCTGATGCTGGTGATGAGCCTGGCGCCCATCGTCGCGCCCCTGCTGGGGGGCTTCGTGCTCCTGGTGGGGAACTGGCGGATGATCTTCTGGGTGCTGGCGGTGTTCGGCTCCCTGGTCTGGCTGTCGGTCCTCCTGTGGATGCAGGAGAGCCGCTCGGCCGAGACCGAGGCCAAGGCGCGGGGGGAATCGGCCTGGAAGAGCTACCTCGCCGTCCTGCGCGAGCCCCGGGTGATGGGCTATTGCTTCGCCGCCGGCTTCGCCCAGGCGGGGCTGCTCACCTACATCGCCGCCGCGCCCAGCCTGGTGATCGACTCTTACGGGGTCTCGCCCCAGGGCTTCAGCTACATCTTCGCCTGCAACGGGGTGGGGCTGGTCACGGCCACCTACACCAACCGCCGCCTGCTACGCACCAAGAGCTACGACTACCTGCTGCGGCGGGCCAATATGGCGAGCCTCCTGGCCTCCGCCGTGCTTGTGGTCGACGCCATCACCGGCTTCGGCGGGCTGTGGGGCTTCGTGGTTCCCCTGTTCTTCGTGGTCGCCTGCATGGGATTCACCCAGGCCAACGCCTTCGCCGGCGCCATGGCGCTCGACCCGCACCGGGCGGGCTCCACCTCGGCCATGGTGGGCTGTTTGCAGTTCGGCCTCGGCGCGGTGGCCGGCTCCATCGCCGGAGCCCTCCATGACGGCACGGCGCGGCCGATCGCCATCGTGATCCTGATTTCCTATGTGCTGTCGGGGCTGGCGCTGCGCCTGCTCGCCAAGGTGCGGGACTAACCCTCAAACCGGCGATTTTTATGGAGCCGGAGTGACCAGCGCTCCGGCCAGCACGCCCCACAGCAGCACGGCCCATCCGGCGAGCAGCAACACCCCGCCTATGGGCGTGACCGCCCCCAGCATCTTCACTCCGGTCAGGACCATCAGGTAGAGCGAGCCGGCGAAGATCAGCCCGCCGAAGCCGAACAGCCACCCCGCCCAGCCGGCCGGACCGACCGTGAGCCTGAGCAGGCCGAAACAGGCCAGGGCCGCGACGGCGTGGATCGCCTGGTACTGGGCGCCCGTTCGCAGCCATTCCTTGGCCTGAGGATCGACCACCGCGTGGGCCCCGAAGGCGCCCGCCGCCACCGCCAGGAAACCGTTGAGCGCCGCCAGCGCCAGCCAGAGTCGAACACCTTCACCCATGGCCGGCACGCTCGCGCCCGCCCGCCCTCAGGTCAACCCCAGACCTCGGGGGATGGCGGCTCGATCATCGAGCCCAGCAGGCGAAGACCCGGCTCGCGATCGCGGGCCAACAAAAGGGGGCCGTCGAGATCGACGAAGGACGAGCCCTGGGCGATCAGCAGGGCGGGCGCCATGGAGAGCGACGTCGCCACCATGCTGCCGGCCATGATCTCCAGCCCCCGCGCCCTGGCCGCCGCCTTCAGGGCCAGGGCCTCGGTCAGGCCCCCCGCCTTGTCGAGCTTGATATTGACGACGGTGTAGAGGCCGGCGACGGCGTCGAGCTCGGCGCGGGTGTGCAGGCTCTCGTCGGCGCAGAGCGGCACAGGGCTGTCGAACCCCGCCAGGTCCCCGTCCTGCCCCACCGGCAGGGGCTGTTCGATCAGGGAGACGTTGAGTCTGGCGAATTCGGGGGCCAGTCGCTTGAGGGTCGGCAAATCCAGGGCCTCGTTGGCGTCGACGATGAGCCGGGTCTTGGGCGCCGCGCCGCGCACCGCGGCCACCCGGTCGAGGTCGTCCGCCCCGCCGATCTTCAGCTTCAGGAGGGGGCGTCCCGCCGCCGCGCGGGCGTGCTCAGCCATCACCTCGGGCGCGGCCAGGCTGATGGTCAGGGCAGTCTTGACCGGGTCCAGCCGCGCGAGCCCCGCCAGGGTCCAGGCCCGCACGCTTGGCCTCCAGGTCCCAGAGGGCGCAGTCGATGGCGTTGCGCGCCGCGCCCGCGGGCAGCATGTCTTGCAGGGAAGCGCGGGTCGCCCCCGCCTCGACGGCGACCCGAACACCCTCGATCTCCGCCAGGACCCCTTCGGTGGTTTCGCCGTAGCGCGGATAGGCGACCGCCTCGCCCCGGCCCCGATGCGGGCCGTCAGCCAGTTCGACGACCACGACCTCGGCCTCGGTCTTGGCCCCGCGGGAAATGACGAAGGCTGCCGCCAGCGGCCAGCGTTCGGAGCGGGCCGTCAGCACCCTCATGATGTCGCTAGTGCAGGTCGCCCACGGCGGCGTCGAGCAGCAGGAAGGCGCGGCCGGGCTCGGAGCCGAGGAGGGCGGCGGTCAACAGACCCTGGCGGTCCTGCGCGCTGCTGTCGCCGATCAGCTCGACGTAGCGGCGAACGTAGCGGTCGGCCTGGTCGCGCAGCACCTTGTCGGTCAGCACCCGCCGGGACAGCCGCCGGACGGCGGCCGGGGCAAGGCGGCGAACCACCTCGCGCGCGCCGCTGGAGTCGCCCACGTGCAGGGCGGCGGCGATCTCGTCGATGCGGGGGCGGGGCAGCAGGGCCCCCGCGTCCACGCCCAGGGCCTCGATCTCGGCGATCAGCCGTCCGGCCAGGGCGTCGTGGTCGGTGTCCTCCTCCATCGAGGAGAGCAGGTCCTTCCAGGTCCAGGCGTCCGGATCCTCGGCCACGGGGGCTGGAACGGGGGCGGCCGGGGCGGCGGGCGCGGGGCGGGCGGCGAGGGGCGGAGCGGCCTCCAGCGGGGCCCGGTGGATGGGCTGGTCGGCGGGGGTGGCGGTGAGCTTGAGGCGGGGGCGCAGGCCCGCCGCGGCGGCGCTGGCGGGAGCCGCCGCCCCGAAGCCGTAGCTGACGCCGCCGCCAACCGCCCTGCGCGGCTCGGCCAGGGCGGCGGTGCGGAATTCCTCAGCCTGCATGGCGGGCTGGGCGACCGGCGGGGCCACAGGACGCGGCACGTCGGCCATGGGAACGGGACGGGCGCGCAGGACCGGATCGGCGGCGTCAGCGGCGCCGGCCACCTTGCCCATCAGGCTGACGGCCTCGCTCAGGACTTCGTAGTTGCGGCGGACCCGCTCCTGGAAGGCGGCGTCGATGGCCTGGGTCTCCTCGGCGGCGTGCCGGGCGGCGGCGGTCAGGTCGCCGACACCCCGCTCCACGGCGGCGCGGACGCTCTCGGCGCGGGCCTGGGCCTCCTCGGGCAGGTTCGCCACGCGGCGGTCGATCTCGGACAGCAGGCGCTCCAGGTCGGTGAGCACCACGCGGGTGGCGGTCAGGCCATTCTCGATCCGCTCCATCGAGCGTTGGCCGGCTTCCTCCACCAGGACGGCGGACTGGCCGATCAGGCGGCGGGCCGCGCCGATGCGGGTCTCGAAGGCCTGGTCGGCCTCGCGGGCGGCCTCGAAGGCGGCCTCGCCGAGCTGCTCGACCTGCTGGCGGGCGGCGTCCCCGAGTTGGGCCACCTGCAGGCGGGCGGCCTCACCGATCCCGTCGATGCGGCCGACGGCGGTCTCGCCCATCTGGTCGATCTCGGCGCGGACGCTCTCCACCCGGGCGGCGGCGGCCTCGGCGGCGGATTCCAGCCCCTCGGCGGCGGCGAGACGGGCCGTTTCCGCGGCGGCGGCCAGCTGGCTGAGGGCGACCGCGGTCTGGCTTTCCAGGGCGCGGTGTTCGTTGTCGGCCATCTCGGCGAAGGCGTTGATGGAGGCGCGGGCCCGCTCGTCCAGGGCCGCCTGCTCGCGCTGGGCGGTCTCGGCCAGGTCGCGCATGCGCCCGGCGGCTTCGGCCACCAGGGCGCGGAAGGACTCGGCGCCGGCGACGGCGGCCTGGTTGATCTCATGGGCCCCGGTCCGGGCCAGGACCACGGATTCCTCGAGCTGGGCGCGGCTGGTCTCGACCTGGGCGGCGATGTCGTCCTGGTCGGTGCGCAGGGATTCGGAGAGACGCTCCAGAGCGTCGCGCTCGGCCGACAGGGTCACGTGCAGGCGGGCCACGCGGTCGCCGATGGCGTCGCCGACGGTCTCCAGGCGCTCGGCCTGGCGGGAGAGCTGGGCGCCGGTCTGCTCGGCCGCGCGTCCGGCCTCGCCGGCGGCCACGGTCAGGTCGGCGGCGCTGCCGGCCAGCACGGCCTGCGCCTGGTCCATCTGCGCCTGGGCGAGGTCGGCGGCGTCGGCCACCAGGCGCGACTGGGCGGTGAGGGTCTCAGCGACCCCGGCGGCCTGGCGCTCCAGCCGGGCGGAGAGCTCGGACATCTCGTGGCGTTCGTGGCCGAGGGTCTGGCTGAGGACGCGGGCGGTGCGCTCTGCCTCCAGGGCGGCGGCGGACGTGCGCTCGGTCTCTTCGGCCAGGGCCATGCGCAGGCCCGCCAGCTGGACGGTGGCCTCGGCGGCGGCCCCGGTGACGCGCTCGATCTCGCGGCGCACGGCCTCGGCGATGCCGCCGGCCTGGTCGCCCGCGAGGGCGGCGGGAAGGATCAGGTCCTCGGCCAGGGCCCGGGCCCGGCGGGTCTCGTTGGCGAGCCGGGCGCCCTGGCGGATGGCGAAGGCGGCCAGCAGCATGAAGATCGCGGGCAGCCCGGCCAGCAGGGAGAGCACCACCCAGTGCAGGGGCGCGTAGTCGAAGGCGCCGAAATGGGTCTGGAAACCGACGACGAAGGCGACCAGCCCGCCGGCCCAGATCAGGGCCGAGACCAGGGCGGCGGTATAGGCGTAGCGGGTCCACCCGAGGCCACCCTGCGACGGCCGCGACATCGGCGTCGAGCGGCCCCGGCTCTCGGGCTGGATCACGGGCGCGGGCATGGGCTCGACAAAGACGGACTCGGGAAGCTCGGTCTCGGGCTGCGGAGCGGCGGCCTTGGACGCGCGGGCGGCGCGGGTGGAAGCCTTGGGCCGCTCGACCGGGGCGGCGACTTCGGCGGGGGCTTCGACGACAGTTTCGAGGGTCTCGGGCGCAGGCGACGCCTCCGGCTCCGGCCCTCGCAGGTCGGTGAACATCAGAGGCTTAAAAGTCTTGGACTTCATGCCCAACCCGGTCCGAAAAAACTGGCGCTGGAAAGATGCGCCGCGAAGCCCCGCCCGAACTTCGCGACGGCCGAAAATCTACAGCCCACGCCGATACTTGCAAGGCGGCGAATCGCGCGACAGGCGAAGTAGAGCTTAAGACTTGGTTAACGACGCCGAAACCGGCTTCGCAGAGCCCTTTAGGGCCAGAGGAATCATCTCGCCCGTGTGAAAGGGCTCTCCTGCAAGCATTGGAGCGCGGTCGAGCGGCGAAACCGCTCACACTTTCACCTGACGCGCTCTATCTGCGGCATAGCACATCGCGCAGAGCCGCGACGTTGCGCATCACTCGCCCGTTCGCATCAACCGCTTCCGGCGCCACCTCGGAATCGTAATAGGCGGCGGTCCCCAGGCCCTGGGCCCGGCAGAAGGCGTCCGCGGCCCGTCCCCCGGCGGCGGCTATGTCCAGCCCACCCCGCGTCGGCAGGGGAAAGAACACCGTGTTGATCCCCACGATCCCCGCCTCGTCCCGCAGGCGGGCGGCGGGCGGAATGACGCCTTCGTCCACCCGGCGGTCGGGCGAGGAGTACGGCACGGGCGGTTCCGGCGGCGCCGGCGGCAGGGACGGCTCCGGCGGCGGGGGCGGCGGGAGCGGCTCCGGGGGCGGCGGCGGAGGAGGAGGAGGAGGAGGCGTGAAGCTGCCGTTGGTCTGCCGCGCCGAGACGATCCGCTGGATCAGGTCGTAGGCGCCGAGGTCGGCGACCGAGGCCGACAGGGTCACGCAACGGTTGCGGAAGGCCGCGCCCTCGCAGACCAGCCAGGTCCCCGAAACGCGGACGCTGCGGGCGCGATGGTCGAAACGGGCGGTGGCGAGGTCCGCCACGTCTCCGAAGAAGGTGGCCGAAGCGCCCTGGTAGTTGGGCCCGTCGAAAAAGGTAATGCTGCTGCGGGCCGGCTGGGCGGCCCCTGACGAGGCGAGGGCGGCGGCAATGGCCGCGCCGGCGAGGATGGCCTTCATGGTCGATACTCCGCCACTGCCTCAACTAAACGAGCGGGAAGGTTACCGGTTCTCGCAGGCCCGGCCCAGGCAAAGCGCCGCGAAGGCGACTTGACCGGCGCGCCCGCCCGGCGAAGGTGCAAGCCATGTCGGCCAACCTCTTCACCCTGTTCCGCAGCCTGGCCCCCGACCCGGCCAGGCCCTTCATCCACTTCCCTGACGGGACGAGCCTCACCTACGGCGACATGCTGGCCGGCTCGGCGCGCCTGGCCCACGCCCTGGTCGGCCTCGGCGTCGTTCCCGGCGACCGGGTGGCGACCCAGGTGGAGAAGAGCACCGAGGCGATCCTGCTCTACCTCGCGTGCCTGCGCGCCGGGGCGGCCTACCTGCCGATCAACCCGGCCTACACCCTGGCCGAGCTGGACTATTTCCTCGCCGATTCCGAGCCGAGGGTGATGGTCTGCGACCCGGCCAGATACGAAGCCGTTTCCGCCCTGGCGGGGAAGCTGGGCGTCGCCCACACCGAGACCATGGACGCCAGCGGGCGCGGCTCCCTGGCCGACCGGGCGACGGGGATGGGCGCCGACTTCGCGGACCTGGACCGCGCGGGGGACGACCTCGCCGCCATCCTCTACACCTCGGGCACCACCGGGCGGTCGAAGGGGGCGATGCTCACCCACGACAACCTCGCCTCCAACGCCCTGGCCCTGAAGGACGCCTGGCGCTGGAGCGGGGACGACGTCCTGCTCCACGCCCTGCCTATCTTCCACACCCACGGCCTGTTCGTGGCCACCAACGTGACCCTGATCACGGGCGCGTCGATGATCTTCATGCCCCGGCTCGACGCCGACGAGATCGTGCGCCTGATGCCGAGCGCGACCACCATGATGGGGGTGCCGACCTTCTACACGCGCCTCCTCCAGGACCCCCGCCTGGACAGGGCCCTGACCGCCCACATGCGCCTCTTCGTCTCCGGCTCGGCGCCGCTTCTCGCCGAAACGCACCGCGAATGGGAGGCCCGCACCGGCCACGCCATCCTCGAGCGCTACGGCATGACCGAGACCAATATGAACATCTCCAACCCCTACGAGGGGGACCGGCGGGCGGGGACCGTGGGCATGCCCCTGCCCGGCGTCGAGGGGCGCATCACCGATCCGGAGACCGGCAGGCCGCTCGCGACCGGTGAGATCGGCATGATCGAGATTCGGGGCCCCAACGTCTTCAAGGGCTACTGGCGCATGCCCGAGAAGACCGCCGCCGAGTTCCGCGAGGGGGGCTGGTTCATCACCGGCGACCTCGGGATGGTCGATGAGCGGGGCTATTTCTCGATTCTCGGCCGGGGCAAGGACCTGGTGATCTCGGGGGGCTTCAACGTCTATCCGAAGGAGGTCGAGGACGAGATCGACGCTCTGCCCGGCGTAGTCGAATCCGCCGTCATCGGCGTGCCGCATCCCGACTTCGGCGAGGGCGTCACGGCCGTGGTCTCCCTCAAGAAGGGCGCCGCCCTGACGGAGGCCCAGGTGCTGGCGGCCCTGACCGACCGCCTCGCCGGCTACAAGCGGCCCAAGCGCGTCATCTTCGTCGACGACCTACCCCGCAACACCATGGGCAAGGTGCAGAAGGCGGCCCTGAGGGAAGAGCACAAGGGCCTGTACACCTAAGCCATGAGGGTCTTGAACGGGCCCTCGGGCAGGCGATCCAGGCGCGAGGGGTGTAGGAAGAAGTAGTCCTTCCACGGCAGGTCGGGACGAGCGTCGCGCCGCTCGACCAGTTGGTCGCCCTCCAGCTCGAACATGCGGTAGCCGCGTGTAAGGAAGAGGTCGACCACGCCTTGCGCATCGGCGCCGAAGCGGGCCTTCAGCATGGCGGGGTGTATCTCCACCAGGGCGTTGGGATGGTCCCGCTCGATGATCCCAAGCGCGCCCTTCAGGGCGGCGGCCTCCGAGCCCTCGATGTCCATGCGGATGAAGTCGACGCGCCCGACCCCATGCGCCGCGCACCAGTCGTCGAGAACGATCACCGGGGTCGGCTGCACGGCCACGCCGGCGGTGTCGATGTCGGGGCGCGCCTGGCCCTCCGGGGCTGCGGCGGCGGTGAAGGCCAGCGCCCGGCCCATTCGGCCCGAGGTCTTGCGGGGCGTCACCAGCATCAGCTCGCCCGGCGCATCGCCGGCGGCGGCGTTGACGGCGGTCACCCGGTCCGAGAGCCCGTGCCAGCGCATCACCCGCTGCAGCACCCCGAAGGTGAAGCGCGAGGGCTCGAAGGCGTGGATGCGGGCCCGGGGGGCGTCGCGGGCCATGGTGTAGGAGTGGCGCCCGTCGCTGGCGCCCACGTGCAGGCAGACGTCGTCGGCGGCGAGGACGTAGCGAAGGTAAGGGACCTCCGGCTCCTCCTTGTGGGCGCGGCGGTTGCGGTTGTAGGCGCGGAGCGCATGGACGAAGGCGTTGAGCGAGCTCATGGCTGGGCCTGGAACCTGTATCCGCCGCCCTCGCGCACCAGGCGGCCGGCGGTCGGATAGGGGAAATGGGTGCCGATCACCAGCACCCGCCCGTCCGCCAGCGCCGCGTATTCGGCCTGCCGCGTGCGGGTCGCCTGGCTGGGGTCGTAGTCGGACGGATAGCGCCAGTCCGGATGGGCGAACTCCACCGGGAAGTGCACGAAGTCCCCAGTGATCAGGGCTTCGGCGCCCGCCGAGGCGATCCGCACGCTGACGTGTCCGGGGGTATGGCCGGGGGTCGGGACGAACCGCACGCCGGGCGCGGCCTCGTAAGTAGCGGTGACGGTCTCCAAGAGGCCCGCGTCCACCACCGGCTGGATGTTCTCGACGAAGGACAGGCGCTCGTTGGCGTTCTCGGTCTGGGCCTTCCAGTAGTCGAACTCGCCCTTGGAGACCCGGTAGCGAGCCTTGGGGAAGGTCGGCTTCCACACCCCGTCCACCTTGTGGGTGAACCAGCCTACGTGGTCGGCGTGCAGATGGGTGCAGACCACCGTGTCGATCGTCTCGGGCGCATAGCCGGCGGCCGCGAGGTTCTGCATGAAGTGCGAGGTTGCGGTGGAAGCGCGTCCGGTGGCCTTGGACTTGCCCTCCCCGGAGCCCGCGTCGACCAGAATGCGCCGGGCGCCCGTATCCACCACATAGCCGTTGGTGGCGAAGGGCACCGCCCCCGTCTCGTCCGCGAAATCTGGCCGCAGCCAGGCCAGTCCCGTCACCGTCTCCGGCTTGGCGTCGGGGATGAAGGTCCCGGGGCGCATCCCGAAGGGCGCTGACGATTCCTCGATGCGGCTGATCTTGACCCGGCCGACACGCCAGACCTGGGTCCCGGCGGGCGCCCCGGCCAGGGCGGGCGAGGCCAGGGCGGCGGCCAGCGCCAGGCCGAAACCGCGGCGGCTGAGACCGCTCACGGACGGGCCACGGTCATCATGTAGTTGACCTCGGCGTCGGTGGACTGCGACCAGCGCCCGCTGAGCGGATTGTAGGCGACGCCCACCGGACCCTCCACGGTCACCGGCGCGCCCTCAAGGAAGGCGCGGATCTCCTCGGGCGTCACGAACTTCCGCCAATCGTGGGTGCCCCGCGGCAGCCAGCCCAGCACATATTCCGCCCCCACCACCGCCAGGCCGAAGGCGCGCAGGGTCCGGTTCAGGGTGGCGACGATCATCATCCCGCCCGGCGCGATCAGGCTGGTGCAGTCGCGCAGGTACTGCCCCGGCGTCGCCGTGTGCTCGATCACCTCCATGTTGAGGATCAGGTCGAAGGGTTCGGTCCCTTCGGCCAGGAGCTGCTCGGCGGTGGCGCAGCGATAATCGATCTCCAGGCCCATCTCGGCGGCGTGGGTGCGCGCTGTGCCGATGTTGCGCTCCGAGGCGTCGATGGCGGTGACCGAGAACCCCAGCCGGCGCATCGGCTCGGAAAGCAGTCCCCCGCCGCAGCCGATGTCCAATAGCCGCAGCCCCTCGAACGGGGCGACGGCAGCCGGGTCGGAGCCGAACCGCGCCAGGGCCTTTTCGCGGATGAAGGTCAGGCGCACCGGATTGAACTTGTGCAGGGGCGCGAACTTGCCCGTCGGGCTCCACCATTCGGCGGCGATCCGGGAGAAACGCTCGACCTCGTCGGCGTCGACGCTGGGGCCCGCAGCCTGGACATCGCTCATGAGCCCGCCATAGCGCCTTTCGCTCTGGTCTGGAACGCATTGCGGCCGAGGCCCGTCGCCGCTAGAAGCCCCCGTTCTTCGATCGAGCGCGTACAAGGGGCCCCATGTCCTCGCGGCTGGTGATGAAATTCGGCGGCACTTCGGTGGCCGACCTCGAGCGGATCCGGCGCGTTGGGCGTCTGGTGGCGGCCGAGGTGCGCGCGGGCCACAAGGTCGCCGTGGTGGTCTCGGCCATGTCCGGCAAGACCAACGAGCTGGTGGCCTGGACCGACCAGGCAGGCCCGGCGGCCGACGGCCTGCCGCCCTCCGACGACGAATACGACGTGGTGGTGGCCTCCGGCGAACAGGTCACGGCCGGCCTCCTGGCGATGACCCTGCGAAACATGGGCGTTCCCGCCCGCTCCTGGCTCGGCTGGCAGATCCCGATCATCTCCGACGACGCCCACGGCCGCGCCCGCATCGACGACATCCCGGCCGAGGCCCTCGGGGCTGCGGTGGACTCCGGCCAGGTGGCCGTGATCGCCGGCTTCCAGGGCGTGACCTCCGACGGGCGCATCACAACGCTTGGGCGCGGGGGCTCGGACACCAGCGCCGTGGCGGTGGCCGCCGCCCTGAAGGCGATCCGCTGCGACATCTACACCGACGTGGACGGGGTCTATACGACCGACCCGCGTATCGAGGAGCGCGCCCGGCGCATCCCCAAGATTTCCTACGAGGAGATGCTGGAGATGGCCTCGCTCGGGGCCAAGGTGCTGCAGACCCGCTCGGTCGAGCTCGCCATGGCCCAGCACGTACCGGTCCGCGTGCTCTCCAGCTTCGTCGAACCCGGCGAAGCCGACCCCGCCAACACCGGCACCATCGTCTGCGACGAGGAGGAGATCGTGGAAAAGCGCATCGTGAGCGGCGTGGCGTACAGCCGTGACGAGGCCCGCATCACCCTTCTGGGGCTGCCGGACCATCCGGGCGTGTCCAAGGCGATCTTCTCGCGCCTGGCCGACGCCGGCGTGAACGTCGACATGATCGTGCAGTCGCGGTCCCGCAACGCCGAGATCGCCAACATGGACTTCACCGTGGGCCGCCGCGACGCGGCCCGCGCCGTCGAGCTGATGAACGCCCTCAAGGACGAACTCGGCTTCGAGGAGGTCCGCCTCGACGAGGCGGTGGCGAAGGTCTCGGTGATCGGCATCGGCATGAGAAGCCACGTCGGCGTGGCCCAGAGCATGTTCACCGCCCTGGCCGACAAGGGCGTCAACATCCAGGCCATCTCGACCTCGGAGATCAAGATCAGCGTCCTGATCGACGCCGCCTACACCGAACTGGCCGTGCGCGCCCTGCACGGAGCCTACGGTCTGGATCAGGTCTGAGCCCTAGAACAGCACCCGCGGATTCATGATCCGCTTGGGGTCGAGGGCCGCGCGGATGGCCTGCATGGTCTGGACCTCGGCGGCGGTCTTGTAGCGCAGCGCCTCGGCCGTTTTCATGATCCCCAGGCCATGCTCGGCCGAGATCGAGCCGCCTAGCGAGGCGGCGATGTCGTGCACGATCTTCGAGCCCTCGTCGCGCTTGGCCGAATGCGCCCTGCCGTCGGTCCCGGCGGGCTGAAGCACATCGTAGTGGATGTTGCCGTCGCCAAGGTGCCCGAAGGCCACCACCCGGCCCTCCGGCGCGAAGGCCTGCACCGCCGCCGTCGCCTCGGCGATGAAGCGGGGGACCAGCGAGACCGGCACGGCGATGTCGTGCTTCCAGGTGGTCCCTTCCGCCTTCTGGGAGGCCGACTGGTTCTCGCGGGTCGCCCACATGGCGGCGGCCTGGGCTTCGTTCTGGGCCAGGGCCGCGTCGGCGATCAGTCCGGACTCCAGCGCCCCGGCCAACAAACGCTCCATGGCCACGGTCGCATGGCCGGGCTCGGAACTGGCGATCTCGATCAGCACGTACCAGGGATGGACGCCGTCCAGGGGCTCGCGGGTCCCGGGGATGTTCTTGACCACGAGGTCGATGCCCCGCCTCGCGATCAGCTCGAAGGCCTCGACCGCCCCGCCGCTCTCGCCCTTGGCCTGGACCAGCAGGTTCAGCGCCGCCTCGGGCGACGCCAGGCCCACGAAGGCCACCGCCCGGTCCCGCAGCACCGGGAACAGCTTCAGCGCCGCCGCCGTCACCACCCCTAAAGTCCCCTCGGCGCCGATCAGGAGCTGCTTGAGGTCATAGCCGGTGTTGTCTTTGCGCAGGCGCTTCAGCCCCCGGAAAATCTCCCCGTTCGGAAGCACCGCCTCGATCCCCAGCACCAGGTCGCGCATGACGCCGTAGCGCAGCACAGCCGTGCCCCCGGCGTTGGTGGAGACCAGCCCTCCGACCGTCGCCGTGCCCTCGGAGGCCAAACTCAGGGGGAAGAAGCGCCCGGCCTCGGCCGCCGCCTCCTGCGCTTCCACCAGGGTGACGCCGGCTTCCACCACCATGACGTCGTCGAGGGGCGAGACCTCGCGGACTTTCCGCATCCGCTCCAGCGACAGCAGCACCTCGCCCTCGGGGATCTGCCCGCCGACCAGGCCTGTGTTGCCGCCCTGGGGGGTGATCGCCACGCCCGCCTCGGCGCAGAGGCTCACCAGCCGGGCCACATCTTCCACCGACCGGGGCAGGAGCAGCAGCGGGCTCTCCCCCCGCCAGCGGCCCCGCCACTCCTCCAGCTTGGGAGCGAGCCGCGCCGGATCGTCGGACCAGCCGCCGTCTCCGGCCGCGGCCTTCAGGCGCGCCAGAACGTCTGGGGAAAGCGCATCGAGCATGGCCGACAGTCTAGCTGTCGAGCCGGCGGGGGACCAGCTATGCTGCCGCCGTGCTCCGGATCCTGATCTCCCGCCTCCTGCTCCTGGCCCTGCCCTTCGCGGCCTATTACGTCTGGCGCAAGGTCGCCGAGCGGACGGGCCGGCCTATGGGCTCGACCCCCTGGGCCTGGCTGGTGGCGGCCGGATGCCTCCTGGTGGTCCTCTCCCTGGTCGCCGGGGTCCTGTTCCACACCGACAATCGCAGCGAGGTCTATGTCCCCGCCCAGGCCCAGCCCGGCGGCGCCGTGGTCCCCGGCCACTTCGAGCGGCGATGACCGCTGCCCTGCCACCCCAGCCCTGGATGCAGGACCCCGCCACCAAGGCGGTGATGACCGCCCTGGCCAACGCCGGCGGCTCGCCCCGGTTTGTCGGCGGCTGCGTGCGCGACACCTTGGTCGGACGTGCGGTCGCGGACATCGACATCGCCACCCCGCTGACGCCCCCCGCCGTGATCGCGGCCCTGGAGGCGGCGGACCTGCGCGCCGTCCCCACCGGAATCGAGCACGGCACCGTCACCGCCATTTCCGGCCGCCGGCCCTTCGAGGTCACCACCCTGCGCCGGGACGTGGAGACCGACGGGCGCCGCGCCGTCGTCGCCTTCACCACCGACTGGGCCGAGGACGCCCAGCGGCGGGATTTCCGCCTCAACGCCCTCTACCTGGACCCGGAAGGACGCCTCTACGATCCCACCGGCGGCGGGGTCGCGGACGCCCATGCGGGGCGGATCGTCTTCGTCGGCGACGCCGAGACCCGCATCCGAGAGGATTACCTCCGGACCTTGCGCTTCTTCCGCTTCCTGGCCTGGTACGGCCGGGGCGAACCCGACGCCGTGGCCCTGGCCGCCTGCGCCAGGCTGAAGGACGGGCTAGCCGGCCTTTCCGGGGAACGGGTGTCCAAGGAGTTCCTGAAGCTGCTGGCGGCCAAGGACCCCATGCCGTCCCTGCGGCTGATGCAGGACAGCGGCATCCTGGCGGTCCTCCTGACCGGCATGGATCGCCTCGACCGCCTTGAAAGCCTGATCGGCCTCGGACAGGCCGACCCGGAACTGCGGCTGGCGGCCCTTGCGCGAAACCCGGAGGCGATGGCGGCGGCGATCACGCGCCTGCGTCTTTCCAACGCACAGGCCGGACGGCTGGAGGCGGCCCTGGCGGACAAGGCGCCCGGCCTCGAATCACCCGCCGTCCGCGCGGCTATCTATCGCCTGGGCGCCCAGGCCGTCCGCGACCGCATCATCCTGGCCTGGGCGGAGCATCCGAAAGCCGACGCCCGGCCCCGCCGCGCCGCCCTCGACATCGCCAAGAGCTGGTCCCCGCCCCGCCTGCCCGTCGGCGGCGCGGACGCCCAAGCCCTTGGAATCGCTCCGGGCCCCGCCCTGGGGAAGGCCCTGGCCGCCGTTGAGCAATGGTGGATCGGCGAAGACTTCGCCCCCACCCGCGAGATGCTGCTGGAACGCCTCGCCACGGAAGCCCGCGCCGCACTGTGACGCGTCGCCCCTTGCCCGACTCGCTTCCCCTGCTAGAAGCGGGGCGCTTGCGCGGGGGACCTGCATGAAGCTTTTGGCCGGCAACTCCAACAAGGCGCTCGCCACCGCCATAGGCGACTACCTCGACCTGCCCCTGACCAAGGCCCAGGTCCGGCGCTTCGCCGACAATGAGGTGTTCGTGGTGATCGAGGAGAACGTCCGCGGCGAGGACGTCTTCGTCATCCAGTCGACCTCCTACCCGGCCAACGACAACCTGATGGAGCTGTTGATCTGCTGCGACGCCCTGCAGCGGGCCTCGGCCAAGCGGATCACGGCGGTGATGCCCTACTTCGGCTACGCCCGGCAGGACCGCAAGACAGGGGGCCGCACCCCCATCTCCGCCAAGCTGGTGGCCAATCTCGTCACCCGCGCCGGCGCCAACCGGGTCCTGACCATGGACCTGCACGCCGGGCAGATTCAGGGCTTCTTCGACATCCCCACCGACAACCTGATCTCCGTCCCGGTGATGGCGACGGACATCAGGGCTCGCTACGAGGGCGACAGCGCCGGCCTGATGATCGTCTCGCCGGACGTGGGCGGGGTGGTGCGCGCCCGGGCCCTGGCCGAGCGGATCGGCGCCGACATCGCCATCGTCGACAAGCGCCGCGGGGCGCCGGGCGAGAGCGAGGTGATGAACGTCATCGGCGACGTCTCGGGACGCGCCTGCATCCTGTTCGACGACATCGTCGATTCGGCCGGCACCCTCTGCAACGCCGCCCAGGCCCTGATGGACCGCGGCGCGGTGTCGGTCTCGGCCTATGTCAGCCACGGGGTCCTGTCGGGCGCCGCCTGCGAGCGGGTCGCCAAGTCGGCCCTGAAGGAGCTGGTGATCACCGATTCCATCGAGGGCTCGGAAGTCGCCCGGGCCTGCAAGAAGGTCCGCCAGGTGAGCGTAGCGCCGCTGATCGGCGAGGCGATCCGTCGTATCGCCAACGAAGAATCCGTGTCTAAACTGTTCGATTGAGGTCGGGGGCGACGTCAGATCGGGTCATTCGCAACACATGATTAACAGCCGCACCCCAGGATCGAAGTCTCATTCGTCCTTATTGCTAAGCTTGACTGTTCCAGGGGAAGGCGACCGCATGCAGACGGCCTCTCGATCGGCCTCTCGTCTCTTTGCTTTCGGCGCCGCCGGCGTTCTGGCGGCCCTCGTGCTGTCCGGCTGCGCCACCGAGACCCCGTCTCTACCGCCCCCCCCGCCGCCGCCCCTCCCCGTCCTGCCGGTGCCGCCCGCCGCCGTGGCCCCTCCGCCGGTGACCCTGTCGCGTCAGGTGATCGAGCAGGCCGGCGCCTACCGCATCTACATGCGTCGCGCCGCCGCCTTCTCGCCGGCCTTCAAGGACGGCGCGGCGGTCGAGCAGACCCTGGCCTCCGCCGCCGCCTACGAGCCCAAGCAGTTCCTCGCCGGCGCCATCGCCTACGCCGCCCTGGTGGCCCTGCAGGAGCCGAGCTTCGTCGCCGGGGTGCGCACCTATGCGGTCGACCCCGATCAGCGCCGCATGCTCGCCGCGCGCCTGGTCTCCGAGCCCACCTACGCCGCCGCCCTGCCCAGCGCCTCCGCCGCCGCGGGCCTGGTGGTCGCCGCCCTCAACGCCGACGGGGTCAAGGTCCGCAGCACCGGCGAACTAGTGAAGCAGGCCGCCTACGACGTGCAGCATCAGGCCTGGTCCAAGGGCGACGTGAAGGACCGGCCCGCCCGCCTCGCCGCCGCCAAGGTCGTCTCGGCCGTGCCGATCAGCACCCCTGAGGCCGATGCGCAGGCGCTCAGCCAGGCGGTGGCCGGCGGGGACGCCGCCACGGCCGCCCAGGTGCCGCAAACGGGTTCCGGGCCCATCGCCGCGCCCTTCTCCCCCATCGTCGCCCGGGGCCTGTCCCTCGCGGCCGTCGCGGCCCTCGGCGAGGCCGGAGACGCCAACACCGCCAGCCTCCAGGCCCTGCTGGACGAGCCCGGCGGCGGCTTCTGCCTGAACATGGCCAAGCTGAACCTCTACCAGTGCCTGGCGGTGGCCAAGCCCTACTACGAGGACGTCTTCTGCCTGGGTCAGCACATCCTGATGGACACCGGACAGTGCATCGTGAAGGCGACCGGCGATCCCAAGCCCCTGGTCGCCGCCGCCACCGCGGGCCCGGCCCCGGCGGCCCAGTAGGCGCAAGGCCGCCGCGCTCACGCCGTCCGGCCGTTGCATGGCCGGACGGAAGCATGTAAGGACGCGACCCTGAATTCCCCCGAAAATTCGCCGCGCCTCGCTGGCGCGGCGGTTTCGTTTAGCGAAGAAGAGCGCGTTATGGCCGAGATCGTTCTTGATGTGGAAGTGCGTGAGCAGTCCGGTACGGGCGGCGCCCGTGCGACCCGCCGCGAAGGCAAGGTTCCCGGCGTGCTGTACGGCGGTCCCCGCGGCCCCGTCTCCATCGCCGTCGATGAGGCTCCCTTCCGCAAGGCCCTCTACACCGGCAAGCTCCTGGGGCACCTCGTGACCCTGCGGCATGGCGGCGAGTCCCAGCCGGTCATCGCCAAGGACGTGCAGTTCCATCCCGTGAGCGACAAGCCGGTCCACTTCGACCTCTACCGGGTCGATGAGAGCCGGCCGATCCGCATCGCCGTCACCGTGCACTTCACCCACCAGGAAGCCTCTCCCGGCCTGAAGCGCGGCGGCACCCTGAACGTCGCCCTGCACGAGGTCGAGGTCTGGGCTCCGGCCCACCAGATCCCCGAAGAGCTGCTGATCGACGTGACAGGCCTGGAGATCGGCGATGCGATCCGCATCGCGGACCTCAAGATGCCCGAAGGCGTGCGGCCGGCCAGCGCCAACCTGCAGGCCGTGGTCGCCACCGTGACCGGCTCCTCGGCCCAGGCGTCGGAAGACGCGGACGCCGATTCGGCCGCCCAGGTCGCCGCCACGCCGGCCGCGACCTAAGCAACATCCTCCAGATGCGGGCGCTTCAGGCTGAAGCGCCCGCGTTCCAGGCCGGGCGTGCCCCATGCTGATCCTGGCGGGGCTCGGTAATCCCGGCCCCAAGCACGAGAAGAACCGCCACAACATCGGCTTCATGGCCGTGGACGCCATCGCGCGCCGCTGGAGCTTCGCCCCCTTCCGCTCGAAATTCTCCGGCCTGGCGTCCGAGGGAAGCGTCCAGACCCCCGACGGGTCGGTGCGGGCCCTGCTCCTGAAGCCCCAGACCTTCTACAACGAGACCGGCCGCTCGATTTCCGAGGCGCTCAAGTTCTACAAGCTCGAGCCGGACGCCCTGGTGGTGTTCTACGACGAGATCGATCTCGCCCCCGGGCGCTTCCGCATGAAGGCGGGGGGCGGGGCCGCGGGCAACAACGGCATCCGCTCCATCACCCAGCATGTCGGCCCCTATTTCCGCCGCGCGCGGATGGGCACCGGCCATCCGGGGCACAAGGACCGGGTGATGGGCCATGTGCTCTCCGACTTCCACAAGGTGGAGACGGACTGGGTGAAGGCCCTCGTCGAGGCCTGCGCCGACGCCCTGCCGATGCTCCTCGCCGGCGAGGACGAGAAGTACCAGGCCGAGGTGATGCGCCTGGCCCCCGCCGAGAAGCTCGACCCCCGCCGGAGCCCCCCCGGAGACGATTGACCGGCCGAGCGCGGCCGTGGGATGACTCGGGCTGACCCTCGGGCAAGGTCTGACATCGTGCTCCTGATCCTCGCGCTGCTCTTCGCTGTCGGCCTGTGCGTGCACGTGGTGCGCACCGGACGCGAGATGTACTGGCTGGCGGTAATCCTGATCTTCCAGCCCATCGGCGGCCTGGTCTATCTCGTGGCCATCGTCATCCCCGAGCTGGTTCGGGGGCCCGGGGCCCGGCGGATCACCCAGAACGCCCGCGAGGTGCTGGACCCCACCCGCGAGTACCGCGCCGCCAAGGAAGCCCACGACGACAGCCCCACCGTGCGCGCCAGCATGCGCCTCGCCTCCGCCGCGGCCGGGATCGGCCGCCACGAGGAGGCCGAGGAACTCTACCGGCAGGCCGCGCGGGGGGTGCACGAGGACGATCCGGACCTGTTGCTCGGCCGCGCCAACGCCCTGGTGGAGCTGGGGCGCTTTTCCGAGGCCCTGGAGCTGCTCGACCGCCTCGGACAGGACGAGGGCAAGGGCCGCACGCCGAACGCCGCCCTGGCCCTGGGAAGGACCTACGAGGGCCTTGGGCGCTTCGGCGAGGCCGACACCGCCTACCAGTGGGCCGCCCACCGCCTGCCCGGCCTGGAGGGCATCGCCCGCTACACCGCCTTCATGGCCCGCACCGGCCGCAAGGACGAGGCGCAGGAGGCCCTGGACGAGATCGACCGGCGCCTGAAGAAGACCAACGCCTATTTCAAGAAAGAAGGCCGCGCCTGGCGCGACCTCGCCGCCGAAGCCCTGGCGTCGAGCTGACGTCCCGCCGCAATCGATTCCCCAGCCGCCGGAAGACGTGCTAGGTCCCGCCGCTCAAGTTTCCATCCCACCCCAAGGCGTCCATGGCCCTGAAAGTCGCGATCGTCGGCTTGCCCAATGTCGGCAAGTCGACCCTGTTCAACGCCCTCACCCAGACGGCGGCGGCCCAGGCGGCCAATTATCCGTTCTGCACCATCGAGCCGAACGTCGGCGACGTGGCCGTGCCCGAGCCCCGGCTGGAGGCCCTCGCCGGTATCGCGGGCTCCAAGGAGATCATCCCCGCACGGATCAACTTCGTGGACGTGGCGGGCCTGGTGAAGGGCGCCTCCAAGGGAGAGGGCCTGGGCAACCAGTTCCTGGCCAATATCCGCGACTGCGACGCCGTGGCCTTCGTGGCGCGCTGTTTCATCGACACCGACATCACCCACGTCGAGGGCCGCATCGACCCCCTGTCCGACCTCGACATCATCGAGACCGAGCTGATGCTGGCCGACCTGGAGAGCCTGGAGAAGCGGCTCCCCAACGTCGAGAAGAAGGCCAAGACCGGCGGCGACAAGGAGGCGGGAGAGACCCTGCGCCTGATCAGGATCGCCCTGGAGCAGCTCAACGCCGGGCGGCCCGCCCGCGCCGCCGTCATCTCCAAGGACGACGAGAAGGCCTGGCACATGCTCCAGCTCCTCACCGCCCTGCCCGCGCTCTATGTCTGCAACGTGGAGGAGGCCTCGGCCGACAAGGGCAACGACCTCTCGGCCCTGGTGGTCGAGCGCGCCGTCAAGGACAAGGCCAAGGCGGTGATCATCTCGGCCCAGATCGAGAGCGAGATCGCCCTCCTGGACCCCGCCGAGCGCGCCGAGTTCCTGGAGACCCTGGGCCTGACCGAGCCTGGCCTGAACCGCCTGATCCGCGAGGCCTACAGCCTCCTCGGCCTGCAGAGCTATTTCACCGTCGGGCCCAAGGAAACGCGGGCGTGGACCATAAACGTCGGCGCCACCGCGCCCCAGGCCGCGGGCGTGATCCACAACGATTTCGAGAAGGGCTTCATCCGCGCCGAGACCATCGCCTACGACGACTTCGTGCGGCTGAAGGGCGAGGCGGGGGCCAAGGAAGCCGGAAAGATGCGCCAGGAAGGCAAGGAGTACGTCGTCCAGGACGGCGACGTCATGCACTTCCGCTTCAACGTCTAGAGCTCGCCGAACGCGCCCGGAGGAAGACAGATGGCCGAGATGATCAAGCTCAAGTCCGGGATCGACGACGCCGCGTTCGGCGCTTACCACGTGGAGCCTGCGGGTCCACGGCGCGGCGGCGTGGTGGTGATCCAGGAGATCTTCGGCATCGACGAATATGTCCGCGCCGACTGCGAGCGCTGGGCGGCCCTCGGCTTCGAGGCCCTGGCCCCCAGCCTGTTCGACCGCTTCGAGCCCGGCTTCGAGGTCCCGCACTCGCCGGACGGCATCCAGGCCGGCTTCAAGCACGCCCAGGCCAACACCATGGATAACGCCCTGGCCGACGTGCAGGCCTGCATCGACTTCATGAAGGCCCGGGGTCCGGTCTTCGCCACCGGCTACTGCTACGGCGGCTCGATAGTCTGGCTGGGGGCCCACCTCGTGACGGACCTGGCGGCCGGCGCCAGCTACTACGGCGGCACGGTCCTGGCCAACGCGGCCCTGAAGCCCGGCTGCCCGGTGATCGTCCACCTGGGGCGCAAAGACAGCCATATCCCCGCCGACGAGGTGAAGGCGGCGCTTGCGAGCCACAATCCCGGCGTGCCGGTCTTCATCTACGAGAACAGCGGCCACGGCTTCAACAACGAGGGCGGGCCGGGCTGGGACGACGCGGACGCCAAGCTGGCCCGCAAGCGCACCCTGGAGCTGTTCGAGAAGAACGGAGCCCTCTAGTGACGCGCCCCGGGGCGATGATCCGCCTTAGGAACGGCGCCGACGGCTTCGAATTCGACGCCTACCATGTCCCTCCTGGGGACGCCCGCCGGGGCGGTCTCGTGCTGGTGCAGGAGATCTTCGGGGTCAACGACGGGATCAAGGACCTCGCCGACGGCTTCGCCGACCAGGGCTACGAGGTGATCGCCCCCGCCCTGTTCGACCGCATCGAGCCGGGGTTCCTGGCCAGCCCCGCTACCCCTGAGGACCTCGCCCGCGCCCGCGAGACGGCGGGAAAGACCGACTGGGCCAAGACCATGCGCGACGTGCAGGCGACCATCGACGCCCTGGCCCCGCCCGTCTTCATCACCGGCTTCTGCTGGGGCGGCAGCGTCGCCTTCCTGGCCGCCGGCCGCTGCACCGGGCTAGCGGCCTCGGCGGGCTTCTACGGCCGCCAGATCGTCAATTTCTTAGGTGAGACGCCGAAGTGCCCGACCATCCTGCACTACGGCAGGACCGACCACTCCATCCCCCTCACGGATGTCGACAAGGTGGCCGAGGCCTATCCCGACCTGCCGATCTGGCTCTACGACGCCGGCCACGGCTTCATGTCCAAGGAGCGCAAGGACTACGCCCCCGACGCGGCGCACCTGGCCCGCCTGCGCACCCTGCAGCTCTTCCACAAGGCGGCCGGCCAGAAGGGCGAGATGGGGGGCTGAAGCTCCCAGGTCGCTCCCCCTCTGGGGGAGCTGTCAGGCCGAACGGCCTGACTGAAGGGGCTCATGGGCGCTGATACTTCCGTCCAGCCCTTCAGCCCCTATCGTCCCGAGGCTAGCTCGGGACACTTTCCCCAGAGGGGAAAGGACTAGGAGTTCGTTCCGCCCTCGATCCGCGCCCGCACCTCCGGGTCGCGCTCGAGGGACAGCACCAGCAGGGCCTGGGCGATGAGGATGCCGATCCCCGCTCCGTAGCCGGAGAAGACGCCCGCCGGATAGCGCCCTCCTGTCGCGACGTTATGGATCTGCAGGTAGATGAACACCGCCGCGAGGGCCAGGAATCCAAGCCCCACGATCACCGAGAGGGCGCTCTGGCCGAAGCCCGCCTCGAAGCTCATCCAGACGTAGCGTTTCAGGACCTTGCGCAGGGGCTTGAGCCGCAGCGGAAGGATCGCGCAGGCCAAGGCGTAGAAGGCCGGGAAACCGACTGTCACCGCCGCCTTCAACCGGGGATCGCCCGGGAGCACCTGCCAGGCGTGAACCGCCGCGGCGAGATAGACCAGGGACGCGAACACACAGGCCGTCGCCTGCATGCGCTTGAAATTCCGCCAAGCCTGGACCTGCGCCATGCCTTCGCGCCTCGCAACCGCGCCCCTTGGTTACAATAGGAAGCGCTGGGACGTTCGGAAGGGCGGTCAGCCCGTTTTCAGTTTCAGTGGCCTTCGAAGGCGATCAGGCTGGAGACGGGCACGCCCATGGCCTTCAGCCGAGCCGCCCCCCCGAGCTCGGGCAGGTCGATCACGAAACAGGCGCCCTCGACCACGGCCCCGCCTTGGCGCAGCAGCTTTATGGCCGCCTCCGCCGTGCCGCCCGTAGCGATCAGGTCGTCGATCAGCAGCACCCGCTCGCCCGCCAGGCAGGCGTCCTCGTGCATCTCCATGGCGTCGGTCCCGTATTCCAGGGCGTATTCCACGGCGATGGTCTTGTGGGGCAGCTTGCCCTTCTTGCGCAGGGGCACAAACCCGGCCGAGAGCTGATGGGCGCAGGCGCCGCCGAGGATGAATCCCCTCGCCTCGATGCCCGCCACCTTGTCGATCTTCTGGCCGGCGAAGGGTTGCACCAGCTCGTCCACCGCCTGCCGGAAGGCGCGCGCGTCGCCCAAGAGGGTGGTGATGTCCCGGAACATGATCCCGGCCTTGGGATAGTCCGGAATGGTGCGGACGACCGTCTTCAGGTCCATAACGACGCCCCCGCCTGCCTAGACGATCAGTGCGCGACGTTGCGCCAGATGCGGCGGTAGGAGGCGTACATCAGGCCGGCGAACAGGATCAGGTAGGCCATCACCGCCAGACCCGTCTCCTTGCGCTCCTCGGCCTTGGGCTCTGCCGCCCAGGCCAGGAAGGTGGAGACGTCATGCGCCTGCTGCTCGGCAGTCGACTTGGTGCCGTCGTCGAAGGTGACGCGGTCCGGGGTCAGCTGCAGGGGCATGGCGATGAAGCCGCCCTTGGGCACCTGGTCCTTCGGCCCCGACCAGTAGGAGGCGAGGTCCCCCGGCATGTAGGGGTTGTAGTACTTGCCGGCCGGCACGGTCAGGCCCTTGGGCGGGGTCGGGTAGCCGGTCAGGATCGAATAGATGTAGGCCGGGCCGCCTTCGCGGGCCTTGGCGATCACCGACAGGTCCGGGGGCATGGCGCCGCCGTTGGAGGCGCGCGCGGCGACCTCATTGGCGAAGGGCGACTTGAAGTGATCGGCGGGGGTCGCCGCCCGCATCACCGCATCGCCGGTCTCCTGGTCGATGTCGGGCACCATCACCGCGGCGGCGATCGCCTTGGCGTAGGGGCTGGCGTTCGGGTTCGGATATTTCTCCTCGTAGAAGGGTCCGCCCTTCTGCGCGAGGTTGCGGTAGTAGAGCAGGTTCATCGAGTGGCAGCTGGCGCACACCTCGGCGTACACCTTGAAGCCCCGTTGGACCGCCGCCCGATCGAACTTGCCGAGGGGCCCCTCGAAGCCGAACTCGACATGCTTGGGCTCCTCTTCCGAAGTGAGGGCCAGCGCCGGCATGGCGACGAGGCTGAAAACGCCGGCGGCGAGACCCGCCATCAAAGCTTTGCGCAGCATGGGCGGGATCAACCCTTCTTCTCAGTCAGGACCGGGGCGGAGATCGAATCCGGCACGGGCAGGGTCTGCTCGAAGTTCTTCACGAACGGAAGCACCAGCAGGAAGTAGGCGTAGTAGTAGGCGGTCAGGATCCGCGACAGGTGGACCACGCTGAAGCCCGTCGGCGAGCCGTCGGGGTTCTTGCCCATCGGGATGATCACGTCGTCGGGCAGCTTGCCGCCGCACCAGCCGAGGATCAGCACCGCCACGATGAAGATGATGAAGAACCAGCGGGCGGTCGGCCGGTAGCGCATGGAGCGCACCTTGGCCCAGTCGAGCCAGGGGGTGGCGAACAGCAGGGCGATCGAGCCGAACATGATCAGCACGCCGGCCAGCTTCTGCGGCACGGCCCGGAGCATCGCGTAGAAGGGCAGGAAGTACCATTCGGGCACGATGTGGTTGGGCGTCTGCAGGGGGTTGGCCTGGACGTAGTTGTCGGCGTGGCCCAGGGCGTCCGGGGCGAAGAACACGAACCAGGACAACAGGATCAGGAACACCACGATCGCGAAGCCGTCCTTCACCGTGTAGTACGGATGGAAGGGGACCACGTCGTCCTTGGACTTCACCGAGACGCCGGTCGGGTTGTTGTTGCCCGGCACGTGCAGGGCCCAGATGTGCAGGCCCACGACCCCCGCGATCACGAACGGCAGCAGGTAGTGCAGGCTGAAGAAGCGGTTCAGCGTCGGGTTGTCGACCGCGAACCCGCCCCACAGCCAGGTGGTGATGGCGCTGCCCAGGCCCGGGATCACCTGGTCCAGGGCGGAGAAGAAGTTGGTGATCACCACCGCGCCGTAGAAGGACATCTGACCCCAGGGCAGGACGTAGCCCATGAAGGCGGTGGCCATCATCAGGAGGTAGATGACGCAGCCCAGGATCCAGAGCACCTCGCGGGGCTCCTTATAGGAGCCGTAGTAGAGGCCTCTAGCCATGTGGACGTAGACCGCCAGGAAGAACATCGAGGCGCCGTTGGCGTGAAGATAGCGGATCATCCAGCCGTGGTTGACGTCGCGCATGATGCGCTCGACCGAGGCGAAGGCGAGGTCGCCGTGGGGGATGTAGTGCATCGCCAGGACGACGCCGGTGACGATCTGGAGCACGAGGCAGACCGACAGGATGCCCCCGAAGGTCCACCAGTAGTTCAGGTTCTTCGGCGTCGGGTAGGCGATGACGCTGTCATAGCCGAGGCGAATGATCGGCAGGCGGGCGTCCAGCCACCGCTCGATGCCGGTCTTCGGTTCGTAGGTTGAGTGTCCGCTCATGTGCTTGTCTCTGTCCCCGAACCCGGCCTCAGCCGATCTTGACCTTGGTGTCGCTGACGAATTCGTAGTCCGGAACCTCGAGGTTCAGCGGCGCCGGGCCCTTACGGATGCGGCCCGAAGTGTCATAGACCGAGCCGTGGCAGGGGCAGAACCAGCCGCCGTAGTCGCCGGTGCCGAAGTTGGGCACGCAGCCGAGGTGGGTGCAGACACCCACCAGGATCAGCCATTCGGACTTGCCTTCCTTGTGGCGGGTCGCGTCCTTGGCCGGATCGCGCATCGGCTCGTTGTCGGCGGCGACGGCCTCGGCGATCTCCTTGGCCGTGCGGTGACGCACAAACACCGGCTTGCCACGCCACTTCACCGTGGCCTGCATGCCCTCGATCACCTTGGAGAGGTCATATTCGATGGAGGCGAGGGCCAGGGTGTCGCCCGCCGGGTTCATCTGGTCGATGAACGGCCACAGCGTGACCGCCACCCCGCCCACCGCAGCGCTGGCTGCGGCGATGTGGATGAAGTCCCGCCGGCTGGGATCGTCCCCATGCACGTCGTTGGTCGCGTTTACGGTGGCCACCCTGCTCGCCCTTTCCGCGCCGAGGCGAGCCCTCGAACGCCCCGCCCAAGCTGTTAATCTGTCGGACCTGCTAAGGTCCGCCTGCGCGCGGCCATCGCACCCGGGGAACGGGCCCCAAGCGGATCGCGCACGGCGCGGGTCTGGAGGGACCGCTTAGAATGCGTCTGGCCCTTTTTCAACCGGACATTCCGCAAAACCTTGGCGCGGCGGTGCGTCTCGCCGCCTGCCTGGGCGTCCCGCTGGACGTGATCGGGCCCTGCGCCTTCCCCTTGAGCGACAAAAAGCTTCGCCGTGCGGCCCTCGATTACGGTCCGGAGGCCGTTCTGGCTCTGCATGATTCGTGGGCGGCCTTCCTCCAGGCCCCCGAGCGGAAAGCGGGCCGCCTGCTGCTTTTCACCACACGGGGCGCCCAGGCCCATCACGCCTGCGACTACGCCCCGGGCGACACCCTGCTGTTCGGCCGCGAAAGCGCCGGCGTCCCGGAGGAGGTGCACGCCGCGGCCGATTTGACCCTGATCATTCCCATCACGGCCGGAACGCGCTCCTTGAACCTGGTCACCGCGGCGGCCATCGCCCTTGGCGAGGCCCTGCGGCGGACGGGCGGCTTCCCGCCGCTCAGCCCCTAAACTTCGCCCGCAACCGGGCTATAAGGCGCGCCCATGACCGAGACCCTAAGCACCGACGCCGAGCTGGAAACCCGCAAGAACCGCGCCCGCGCCTGGTTCGAATCCTTGCGCGACCAGATCATGGCCGCCTTCGAAGCCCTGGAGGACGCGGCGCCCGCGTCGCTCTACGGCGACACGCCGGGGCGCTTCACAAGGAAGCCCTGGAGCCGCGAGGAAGGCGGCGGCGGGGTCATGGGCATGATGCATGGCCGCTTCTTCGAGAAGGTCGGCGTCCACGTCTCCACCGTGCACGGAACCTTCCCCCCCGACTTCGCCAAGACCATGCGGGGGGCGGAGGAGGATCCGCGCTTCTACGCCACGGGGATCAGCCTGATCGCCCACATGAAGAACCCCCGCGTGCCGGCGGTTCATATGAACACCCGCTTTATCTGCACAACGAAGAGCTGGTTCGGCGGCGGCGGCGACCTGACCCCCCTGCTGGACGAGCAGCGCGACCAGGCCGCACCGGATTCGGTCAAGTTCCACGCCGCCATGAAGGCCGCCTGCGACGCCCACGACCCGGACTGGTATCCCCGCTTCAAACAGGCCTGCGACGAATACTTCTACCTGCCGCACCGCAAGGAGCCGCGCGGGACAGGGGGCATCTTCTACGACCACCACGATTCCGGGGACTTCGAGCGCGACTTCGCCTTCACCCAGGACGTCGGCAAGGCCTTCCTGTCGGCCTATCCGCAGATCGTCCGCGGCCGCATGCCCGAGCCCTGGACCCCCGCCGAGCGCGAGGAGCAGCTGATCCGCCGCGGCCGCTACGTCGAGTTCAACCTGGTCTACGACCGCGGCACCCTGTTCGGCCTCAAGACCGGCGGCAACATCGAGAGCATCCTCTCGTCCATGCCGCCCGAGGTGAAGTGGCCCTGACCTAGCGGGCCTGGGCCAGGAACCGCCTGATCCACTCCCCCACCCGCGCCCGGTCGTCGGGGTGGTGCAGGCTCTCCACCGCCGCATTCGCCTGCTCATCGGTGAACCGCGAGCCGCGCCGGCTCTCGACCAGGGCCTGGGCGTAAGACGGCTCGAACTCGGGGTGGAGCTGGATCGAGATGGCCGGCTGGTTGGTGTAGGCGAGCGCGCCATACGGGGTGAAGTCGCTGGCGGCGATCACCTCGGTGTGGGGCGGGGGCCGGGCCACCTGGTCCTGGTGCGAGGCAGGGACGGCGATGGTGGCGGCGCCGTCCATCCAGGGCTCGTGCGCTGTGACCTTGACCGCCCTTTCCGCTGCTCGGCGACCGGTGGGCGTATTGGGCTTCAACTCCAACAGATATCGCTCATCAGGATCGAGCGGGTTCCGTTGAGGCGTTCCGACATCCGGCTTGAGTTTCTTTCCACTCTTCCCAACGATTGGCGGCTCGTACTCCCAGTTCGGCTTTTGTGCTAGCCGCTCCTCTAACTCACGGTGCGCCCGTCGGCCGATCCGCGTCGCCCAATTATCGCCAACGCGGACATAGGGTTCGCGATTGAGGAAATTGAGCGCCTGATAGGCTTTGGGAAGCCCCTTGCGGGCTAGGAGCGCCGCGACGCCTTCGGCGCCCGTGAGCACAAGCTCCGGCGCAAGCGCCGGCGCCGACATCCACCCGTACTTGTCGTCAAAGCGTGTCCGCTCCGCCTGAAACGCGGCTTGCTGCCGGCGGAGTTCGGTCAGATCCGAGGATGGCGGACCACTCTGGGGCTGGTAAAACGACGAAACATCCTGATCGGCGCGCGTGTCGTCGCGCGCAGGCTGGTAACCGCCCACGTCCCCTCCAAATTTCAAATGAAATCGAGACTAATGCGGCCGGATTTCCAGCAGCGCACGACGCCGATTCCTATCAGAAATCGGTGACTGAATCAAGAACAAAAAGGGAACGACCTTAGGTCGGCCTTACACCCGCAGCGGCATCAGCACGTACTGGACGCCGCGGTCGGTGGGGTCGAGCACCAGGGTGGGGGAGGCGGGATCGGCGAAGCGGAACTCGGCCATCTCGCCGCCGATCTGGCCGGCCACGTCCAGCAGGTAGCGGGCGTTGAAGCCGATCTCGAAGGGCTCGCCGTCGTAGTCGATCTCGATCTCCTCGACCGCCTGGCCCGCCTCCATGTTGCGGACTGTCAGCACCATGCGGCCGGGCTCGACCCCCATCTTCACCGACCGGCTCTTCTCGGCCGAGATGGTGGCGACCCGGTCCACCGCCTCGGCGAAGAGGGCGTTGTCGACGCTGACCAGCTTGTTGTTGTCCTTGGGGATCACCCGCATGTAGTCGGGGAAGGAGCCGTCGATCACCTTGGAGGTCAGGGCGGCGCGGCCGAACTCGAAGCGCACCTTGGCCTGGGAAATCTGCAGATCGACCGTGCCGTCGGCATCTTCCAAAAGCCGCCGGGCCTCCTGGATGGTCTTGCGGGGCACGATCACGCCGGGCAGGCCCGCCGCCCCCTCAGGGGCCGGCATGTCGGCCAGGGCCAGGCGGTGGCCGTCGGTGGCCACGGCGCGCAGGCGCGTCTCCCCGTTCTCGACCACGGTGTGGAGGTAGAGGCCGTTGAGGTAGTAGCGCGTCTCTTCGGTGGAGATGGCGAAGCGGGTGCGGTCGATCAGGCGGGCGAGTGCGGCGGCCTCCACCGTGATCTTGTCCGACAGCCCCTCGTTGGACATGACCGGGAAGTCGCCCGCGGGCAGGACCGGCAGGTTGAAGCGCGAACGCCCGGCGGCGACCGCCAGGCGCGGGTCCTCGCCGGAAAAGCGCAGCTCGATGTCCGCCCCGTCGGGGAGCTTGCGCACGATCTCGTAGAGGGTGTGGGCCGGGGCGGTGATCTGGCCGCCTGTGCCCACCGCCGCGATCGCCTCGTCCAGGATCTCCATGTCGAGGTCGGTGGCCGCCAGGGCCAGGGACCCGCCGTCGGCCGATAAGAGGACGTTCGACAGGATGGGTATGGTGTTGCGGCGCTCGACCACGCTCTGCACATGCCCCAGGGCCTTCAGGAGGGCGGCGCGCTCGATCGTCAGCTTCATCTCGTCTCCGGCGGGGCCTGCAGAGGGCCCTCACGAATCGATTTCGAAAGAACCCCACTCTAATAGGGGGAGCCGAGAGTAGCCCAAATGGCGGCTTGCGAAAGGGCGCGCGTGATCCAAACGGCCTATGCCGAACGCCTTGCCCGCGGCGAAATAGCCGACGACCCCGCGCAAGGCGCGGGCGTGGCGGCCCTCGCCCGGCTGGAGGGGGACCTGGACGCCGCCGGCGGGCCCGCGGGGCTAGCCCTGCCCTTCCTGAAACGACGCCCTCTGCCGGCCCCGCGCGGGGTCTATCTGTGGGGGCCGGTGGGGCGCGGCAAGTCCATGCTGATGGACCTCTTCTTCGAGAGCGCGCCGACGCCCAAGAAGCGGCGGGTGCACTTCCACGCCTTCATGGGCGAGGTGCACGGCCTGGTCGCCGCCTGGCGCCAGGGGGATGCGGCCGCCCGCAAGGCTCGCTTCGGCCGGTCGAAGTCGGACGACGCCGTCACGCCCGTGGCCGAACTGATCGCCCGCGACGCGCGCCTGCTCTGCTTCGACGAGCTGCACGTGACCGACATCGCCGACGCCATGATCCTGGGACGACTGTTCGAAGCCCTGTTCGCCCGGGGCGTGACCCTGGTGGCCACCTCCAACCGGCCGCCGGAGGACCTCTACAAGGACGGGCTGAATCGCCAATTGTTCCTGCCCTTCATCGCCATGCTGCAGGAAAAGATGGAGGTGGTGCGGATCGGGGGGCCGAAGGACTTCCGCCTCGACCGGCTGAAGGGCCACCGCCTCTATTTCAGCCCCCTGACCACCGGGGCCGAGGCCGCCTTCGACGCTCTGTGGCGCGAGGTCCTGGGCGGCGCCCCGGAGCACAGCGAGACCCTGGACGTGCTGGGGCGCCGCCTGACCCTGCCCCACGCCGCGGGCGGGTATCTGCGCGCCAGCTTCGCCAGCCTCTGCTTCCAGGCCCTGGGGGCGCAGGACTACTTGGCGATCGCCGCCCGCTTCCACACCGTCTTCCTGGGGGACACGCCCCTCCTGACCGCCGACCGCCGCAACGAGGCCGCCCGGTTCGTGGCCCTGGTGGACGCCCTCTATGAGGCCAAGGTGAAGCTGGTCATGCTGGCCGCCGCCGAGCCCGACGCCCTCTATCCGGCGGGCGACGGCGCCTTCGAGTTCGAGCGCACGGCTTCCCGCCTGGAGGAAATGCGATCGGCTGACTATGTGGCCGCCGCCAAGGACTGAGACCCATGCCCCAGACTCCAGACCTGGTCCTCTACTTCGCTCCCGGCGCCAGCTCGATGGCCCCCCACATCGCCCTGCACGAGATCGGCGTCCCCTTCGAGGCGCGGCGCATCTCCTTCGCCAACAATGAGAGCCGCAGCCCAGAGTACCTGGCGATCAACCTGCACGGCCAGGTGCCGACCCTGCTGGTCGACGGGCGACCCCTGACCGAGGTGGCGGCGATCCTGTTCTACCTCGCCCGCCGGTTCCCCGAGGCGGACCTCGCGCCGCTGGGCGATCCGGAGGCGGAGGCGCAGGTCCTGTCCTGGATGTCGTTCCTGGCGTCCCGGGTCCACCCCTCCGGGCGGCAGGGGCAGGATCAGGCGCGGGCCATGTTCGGCGAAGCCGAGGCGCGGCTGGGCGGGCGGGCGTGGGCGCTGGGGCGCTACTCCATCGTCGACATCCACCTGTTCCGGCTGTTCTGGCGCTTCCGCAAACTGCTCGACCCTCAGCCGGGAGAGTTCGCGGACCTGTGGCGTCACTTTGAGGCCGTCCGGCAGCGCCCCGCCGTGCAGAAGACCATCGAGATCGAATCCGCGTTCGGCTACGAGCTGCCGCCCAGCGTCCCACCGATCTGACTCGGAACCGCGCTCCCGGGGGGCCGTTCCCGTTCCTCAATCCGGGAGCCCCGCATGACCACCCAAGCCGAGATCGAAGCCAATTTCTGGAAGGCCCTGAAGTCCGACCGGACCACCATGCTCTGCCTGCACGGCGGCGCCGGCGGCCACGCCCAGCCGATGACCGCCCAACTCGGCCGCGACGAGGGCCGCGGGCCGGTGTGGTTCTTCACGGTCAAGGACAGCGAACTGGTCCGCGCCATGGGCGAGCGCCACGACGCGATCATGCACTTCGCCTCGAAGGGCCACGAGCTCTTCGCCTGCATCCACGGCGAGCTCAGCCCCGACGACGACCGCGCGACGATCGAGCGGCTGTGGAACCCCTTCGTCGCCGCCTGGTACGAGGGCGGCAAGGACGATCCCACGCTGCAGCTGATCCGCTTCGACCCCACCGAAGCCCAGGTCTGGCAGAACGAGAACAGCCTCTTCGCCGGCATCCGCATGTTGCTCGGGAGCGACCCGAAGAAGGACTACCAGGACAAGGTCGCCGAGCTGCGGCTGTCCTAGACCCAAACGGAAAACGGGCGGGCCATTTCTGACCCGCCCGCTTCAGTTCATCGCTTGAAGGCGAAGGTTATTCCGCCGGTTCTTCGCGGCGGGGGCCACGGCTGCGGCCGCGGTCGCGGTCACGGCCGCCACGGTCGCCGCTGCGCTCCGGACGGGGACCGCGGTCCTCGATGTCGTCCGGTTCGCCGCGGGCGGCGCGCTCGGCCTGGAGCTTTTCGGTGATGTCCTCACCGGTCTCCTGGTCGACCACCTTCATGGAGAGCTTGGTCTTGCCGCGATCGTCGAAGCCCACCAGCTTGACCTTCACGGTGTCGCCTTCGTTGACCACGTCGGTGGTCTTGGCGACCTTCTGCTGGGACAGCTGGCTGATGTGGACCAGGCCGTCCTTGGCGCCGAAGAAGTTCACGAAGGCGCCGAAGTCGACCACCTTCACCACCTTGCCGGTGTAGATCGCGCCAACCTCGGGGTCGGAAGCGATCGACTTGATCCAGTCGCGGGCGGCGTCGATCTTCGATTGCTCGGACGCGGCGATCTTGATGGTGCCGTCGTCTCCGATGTCGATCTTCGCCCCGGTCTTCTCGACGATCTCGCGGATCACCTTGCCGCCGGTGCCGATCACTTCGCGGATCTTGTCGGTGGCGATCTTGATGGTCTCGATCTTGGGAGCGAACTCGCCCAGTTCCGCGCGCGGCGCGTTCATGGCCTTGTTCATCTCTTCCAGGATGTGAAGACGGCCGGCCTCAGCCTGCTGGATGGCCTTCTTCATGATCGCCTCGGTGATGCCGGGGACCTTGATGTCCATCTGCAGCGAGGTGATGCCGAGCTCGGTGCCCGCGACCTTGAAGTCCATGTCGCCGAGGTGGTCCTCGTCGCCCAGGATGTCCGACAGGATGGCGAACTCGCCCGAGGG
>CANJID010000013.1 GCA_947474395.1 Caulobacterales bacterium | reverse complement strand
GGCAGGAAGACCAGGGGGAACTCCAGCCCCTTGGCCGAGTGCAGGGTCATGATCTGCACCGAGTCCTCGCCGGCCTCGCGCTCCAGGTCCATCACCAGGGAGACGTGCTCCAGGTAGGCCCCGAGGGTGTCGAAGGCGGCCATGGACTGGACCAGCTCCTTCAGGTTCTCCAGCCGGGTCTGGGACTGGGGGCCCTTGTCGGCCCGCAGGGCGTCCGTGTAGCCGCTCTCCTCCAGGATGGTCTCGCAGAGGTCCCCGTGGCGGGCGGTGGCGGCCATGGAGCGCCAGCGATCGAGGTCGCGCACGAAGGTGGCGAGCGCCGTGCGGGTGCGGGCCGGCAGCTCGTCGGTGTGGACCAGGTCGCGGGCGGCGGTCATGGCCGAGACCTGGCCCAGGCGGGCGGTGGTCAGGAGCTTCTGCACGGAGGCGTCGCCGATGCCCCGGCGCGGGGTGTTGACGATGCGCTCGAAGGCCAGGTCGTCGTCGGGCGACTGCACCAGGCGCAGGTAGGCGTGGGCGTCGCGAATCTCGGCCCGCTCGAAGAAGCGGGGGCCGCCGATCACCTGGTAGGGGATCTGCAGCATGACGAAGCGTTCCTCGAACGCCCGCATCTGGAAGGAGGCGCGGACCAGCACCGCGGCGTCGCGATAGCGGCGGCCCTGGCGGCGCCAGCGCTCGATCTCGTCGGCGACCATGCGGGCCTCGGCGTCGCCGTCCCATACGCCGCGCACGACAACCCTCTCGCCGCCTTTCGCTTCCGTCCACAGGGTCTTGCCGAGGCGGCCCTTGTTGGCGCCGATGAGGCCGGAAGCCGCCGCAAGGATATGTTCGGTGGAGCGGTAGTTGCGCTCCAGCCGGATCACCGCCGCGCCGGGGAAGTCGCGCTCGAAGCGCAGGATGTTGTCCACCTCGGCGCCCCGCCAGCCGTAGATCGACTGGTCGTCGTCGCCCACGCAGCAGACGTTGCGGCGGGACTGGGCCAGCAGCCGCAGCCACAGGTACTGGGCGACGTTGGTGTCCTGGTACTCGTCGACCAGCAGGTATTTGAAGCGGTTGTGGTACTCGGCCAGCACGTCCGGATGGCTGGTGAAGAGCGTCAGGTTGTGCAGCAACAGGTCGCCGAAATCGCAGGCGTTCAGGGTGCGAAGGCGGTCCTGGTACATCGCATAGAGCTTCGCGCCCTTGCCCATGGCGAAGCTCTCGCCCTCGGAGGCGGGCAGCTTGTCGGGGGTCAGGCCCTTGTTCTTCCAGCCGTCGATCAGCCCGGCCAGGTGCTTCGCCGGCCAGCGCTTGGCGTCGATGTTCTCGGCCTCGATCAGCTGCTTCATCAGCCGTTCCTGGTCGTCGGTGTCCAGGATGGTGAAGCTGGATTTCAGGCCCACCAGTTCGGCGTGGCGGCGCAGGATCTGGGCGGCGATGGCGTGGAAGGTGCCGAGCCAGCGCATCCCTTCGGCCGCCGGGCCGATCAGGGCGGTGATCCGCTCGCGCATCTCGCGGGCGGCCTTGTTGGTGAAGGTGACGGCCAGGAGCTCCCACGGCCGCGCCTTTCCTTGCGCCAGGATGTGGGCGAGCCGCGTGGTCAGCACCCGCGTCTTGCCGGTCCCCGCGCCCGCCAGCACCAGCACCGGGCCCTCGGTCGCCTCCACCGCGGCGCGCTGCTCGGGGTTCAGGCCGTCGAGGTACGAGGCCGCCGGCGCACTCACGCGGGCGAGGTCTGAGATGCGGGTCGGGGGCGGGGAGTCGGACAAGGTGGGGTCTATGTAGGGGAGTCTGGGGCCGGAACAAACCTAGCACGCGCGATGTCGCGGCTCACGCGCTGCGCTGAGCCCAGGCCAACGCCGCGACGCGGGCGGCCGAGGCGAGCGGGCGCTCCCCCCGGTTGTCGTCGATGCGGATCAGCAGGGCGGCGAGGCTCAAGTTTTCCGCCTTCGCCAGCGCCTCGAGCGCGGCCCAGAATTCCGGCTCCAGGGCCACGGAAGTCGCATGGCCCTTCAGGCTCAGGGAACGTTTCTTCAAGCTGAGCACTAAACCCTCTGGCTTGTGGGGGAACTTACGGGCGGGCCACCCTAGCCTTCCTTCCGGCGGCGTGGCCATGATGCACCCCGAAAGGCCTTCATGACCAAAGCGCGCTTGCTCAGCCTCGCCACCGCGGCGCCCGCGAATGTGACCCAGCAGACGGAGGCGACGGCGGTCGCCCAGAAGATGTTCGGGCGGCGCATCTTCAACGCCGAGATGCTGAAGGCGATCTTCCAGAACACCGGCATCAAGACCCGGCGCACCGTGCGGCCGGCGGAGTGGTACGCGGAAGCCCACGGCTGGCCCGAGCGCAACGAAATCTACCTGGAGGCCGCCGAGGCCCTGTGCCTGGAAGCCGGCCGCGACGCCCTGGCCAAGGCCGGGATCGAGGCGTCGGAGGTCGGCACGGTCGTCACCGTCTCCTCCACCGGCATCGCCACGCCCAGCCTGGAGGCGCGCATCCATGGGCGGCTGGGGCTGAGCCCGAACGTGCGGCGCATCCCGGTGTTCGGCCTCGGCTGCGGCGGCGGGGTGGCCGGGCTGTCGCTGGCCGGACGGTTGGCGGAGGCCACGCCCGATGCGCCCGTGCTGCTCTTGGTGGTCGAGCTCTGCACCCTGAGCTGCCGCCCCGACGAGGCCACCAAGGCCAATATCATCGCCACCGCCCTGTTCGGCGACGGCGCCGCCGCCGCCGTGGTGTCCGCCGCGCCGGGCGCCAAGGGCCGGGTGCTGGAAGCCCAGGGCGAGCACCTGTGGGCCGACACCCTCGACATCATGGGCTGGCGGATCGACCCCGTCGGCTTCGGGGTGATCCTGGCCGCCAGCCTGCCTGATTTCGTGGAGGCGCGCCTGCCCGAGGCCCTGGCCGGCTTCCTGGAGCGCAGCGCCATCCCCCGCGCCGACATCAGCCGCTTCGTCTGCCATCCCGGCGGCACCCGGGTGCTGACGGCCCTTGAGACCGCGGCGGGGCTTGAGTCCGGGAGCCTGGATCACGAGCGTTCGGTCCTGGCCGACTACGGCAACATGTCCGCCCCGACGGTGCTATTCGTGCTGGAACGGGTGCTGGCCTCGGGCGAGCCGGGGCGGCTGTTCACCACGGCCCTCGGTCCCGGCTTCACCCTCCACTTCCTCGCCCTGGGACCCGCCGATGCCTGAGACAATAGCCCTGCTGGCCTTCGTCACCCTGCAGCGGCTGTCCGAGCTGTTCTGGTCGCAACGAAACGAGGCGCGGCTGCGCGAGATGGGCGCGGTGGAGGTGGGGGCAGGGCACTACCCGGTCATGGTGGGGCTGCACGCGGCCTGGCTGGCGGCCATGTGGACGGCGGGTTGGAACCACCCCCTGGTCGGCTTCTTCACCGTCCTCTACCTGATCGTCCAGGTGGGCCGGGCATGGGTGCTGTGGACCCTGGGGCGCCGCTGGACCGCGCGGGTGCTGGTGGTCCCGGGCGAGACCCTGGTGAAGCGCGGACCGTACCGCTTCCTCAACCACCCCAACTACGTGGTGGTGGGCCTGGAGATCGTGCTCCTGCCGCTGGCGCTGAACCTGCAGGTGCTGGCCGTGCTGTTCGGCGCGGCCAACCTCGTCATGCTGTTTTGGCGCATCCGGGCCGAGAACCGGGCCCTGGCGACGGCGGCGCCTCGGAACCCCGGCTGAATCGGGCCGTTTGCCTCCTGTCCTTGGATATTTTTTGGGAGGCTGAGATGGCTGAAAATAGTGGTGGCGGCGGTGGCGGCGGCAACGCCTTCCTGGCCTTCCTCGTGGGCGGTCTGCTGGTCGTCGTGGCGGTGATCGGCTTCGCCATGTACTCGGGCCGCGCGCCCTCGCCGACCAAGCAGGTGAACGTCGACATCACCGCCTCGATCCCGAAGCTGCCCGCCCCGGCCGCCCCCAGCGGCGGCTAGTCTTCGCGCTTCAGGGCTTCCAGCCGCCGCCGGGCGAGATCGTCCCGTGCGGCGGCAAGGTCCTTGTCAGCCTTGGTGCGGCCGAACTTCGCCCGGTTCTCCGCCGCCTTCCCACCCGCCTCGGCGCGGGCCTTGGCCTTGCGCGCCTTGTTGAGGTTGATGGGCTCGGCCATCAGGGATTTTCCCGCGCCTGGCTCGCCTTCATGGCCGGGCGCGCCGCCAGACGCTCGGCATAGGCGTCGATCGCCGGGTCCTCGGGGAACTGGTTGCGCATGTACATGAAGGCGCTGCCGAACAGCACATCCGCCGCCGTGAACTGCTCGCCCATGATGTAGGGGCCGGTGCTCAGGGCGTTGTGCAGCCGCTCGCCCATCAGTTCGTACATGCGGGCGTACATGGGGTTTTCCCCCTGGCCCATCATCCTGGCCATCATCAGCGGCTCCACCTCGGCGGCGTAGTAGAACAGCCACATCAGATATTCGCCGCGCTTCGGATCCCCGACCGCGGGACCCAGCTTCGCGGCCGGGAAGGCGTCGGACAGGTAGAGGGCGATGGCGCCCGACTCGATGATCAGTTGGCCGTCGTGGTCCAGGGCCGGGACCTTGCCCTCCGGGTGGGCGTTGGCCGGATCGCGGCCGCCCGAGCCGTCATGGCGCTGGATGGTGACGTACTTGATCTCGTAGGGCTGGCCGACCTCCTCCAGCATCCAGACGAACCGCGACGAGCGCGACATGGGCGAGTGATAGAGCGTCAGCATGGCGGTTCCCCCTGGGGCGGCGGGGCACCATAGAGAACTGCCGGGGCGGCCGGAAGCCGAGGCCGGTTCAGCCCGGGCCGATCATCTTCTCCGGGCGGACCAGTTCGTCGAACTCGGCGTCGGTGACGTAGCCGCCGCCCACCGACTCTTCGCGCAGGGTCGTGCCGTTCTTGTGGGCGGTCTTGGCGATCTTGGCGGCTGCGTCGTAGCCGATCTTGGGGGCGAGCGCGGTGACCAACATCAGGGACCGCTCCATGGCCGCCTTGATGTTGTCCTCGCGGGGCAGCAAGCCCAGCACCAGGTTCTCGGTGAAGCTGACCGCGGCGTCGGCCATCAGGCGGACCGACTGCAGGAAGTTGTAGGCCATCACCGGGTTGAAGACGTTCAGCTCGAAATGCCCCTGGCTGTCGGCGAAGGTCAGGGCGGCGTTGTTGCCGAACACCTGCACGCAGACCTGGGTGAGGGCCTCGCACTGGGTCGGATTGACCTTGCCCGGCATGATCGAGGAGCCCGGCTCGTTCTCCGGCAGGGACAGCTCGCCGAGGCCCGAGCGGGGGCCGCTGCCGAGGAAGCGGATGTCGTTGGCGATCTTGAACAGGCTGGCGGCCACGGTGTTGATGGCGCCGTGGCTGAACACCATGGCGTCGTGGGCGGCCAGCGCCTCGAACTTGTTCGGCGCGGTGGTGAAGGGCAGGCCGGTGATGACGGCGATGCGGTCGGCCACCTGTTCGGCGAAGCCCACCGGCGCGTTCAGCCCGGTGCCGACGGCGGTGCCGCCCTGGGCGAGCTGCATCAGGGCCGGCAGGGTCAGCTCGATCCGCGCGATACCGTTGCGCACCTGCTGGGTGTAGCCGGAGAACTCCTGGCCGAGGGTCAGGGGGGTGGCGTCCTGGGTGTGGGTGCGGCCGATCTTGATGATGTGGGCCCAGGCGTTGGCCTTGTCGTTCAGGGCGTTCCCCAGCATCTGCAGGGCGGGGAGCAGCCGGTGCACCACCTCCTCGGCGCAGGCGATGTGCATGGCCGTCGGATAGGTGTCGTTGGACGACTGGCTCATGTTGACGTGGTCGTTGGGGTGGACCGGCTTCTTGGAGCCCATTTCCCCGCCCAGCATCTCGATCGCCCGGTTCGAGATCACCTCGTTGGCGTTCATGTTCGACTGCGTGCCCGAGCCGGTCTGCCAGACCACCAGGGGGAAGTGGTCGTCGAGCTTGCCCTCGATCACCTCGTTGGCCGCCTTGACGATGGTCTCGCCGACGGTGTGGTCCAGGCGCCCCAGGTCCATGTTGGTTTCGGCGGCGGCGCGCTTGACGATCCCCAGGGCCCGCACGATGGGGGCGGGCTGCTTCTCCCAGCCGATCTTGAAGTTGCCGAGGGACCGCTGCGCCTGGGCGCCCCAGTAGCGGTCGGAGGCGACCTCGATGGGGCCGAAGGTGTCGGTCTCGGTGCGGGTGGCGGACATGGCGGGGCTCCGGCGAACTTGAGGGCGGTCTAGCGGGGGA
This sequence comes from Caulobacterales bacterium, assembly GCA_947474395.1. Classification (GTDB taxonomy): domain Bacteria; phylum Pseudomonadota; class Alphaproteobacteria; order Caulobacterales; family Caulobacteraceae; genus CANJID01. The sequence continues at coordinate 55,545 of CANJID010000013.1, read as the reverse complement.
GGGGAGTCGCGACAAGACGCGGTTGCGGGACCGCCCCTGATCCGGCAAAGGCGGGCGCATCCATCAGGAGCTGACGCAAGTGATCCAACGCTATTCCTCGGGCTCGGCCTTCGAGCAGACCTTCGGCTATTCGCGCGCCGTGGCCATTCCCAACGGCGACTGGACCGAGGTGCTGGTCTCGGGGTGCAGCGGCTTCGACTATTCGACCATGACCCTCGCGCCCGACGTCGAGACCCAGACCCGGCAGGCCTTCGCCAACGTGGCGGCGGCCCTGGCCAAGGCGGGCGCGGGGCTGGAGCATTTGGTGCGGGTGCGGATCTACCTGGCGGACGGGGCGGACTTCGACGCTATCGCCCCCATCGTCGGCGATCACTGCCGCGCGGCCATGCCGGCCAACACCAGCATCGTCGCCAGGCTGCTGGACCCGGCGATGAAAATCGAGATCGAGGTCGACGCCCGACTGCCTCGCTAGAACCCAAGCTCCGCCAGGGTCGCGCCTTCCGCCGGCCTCAGCCGGAACGCGGCCGCGACGGGCTTGGGCGGCTTGTACTCGGTGTCCAGCCGCTTGGCGCGCCGGTCGACGCCGGGACCCCAGGTGGCCTGGGCGCCGGTCTGGATCGACAGGGCCTGGAGCAGGTCTCGCATCCCGTCAAACATCTCGTCCGGCGAGAAGCTGGCGATGCGCTTGGCCGGGAAGCGGGTGCTCCAGAAACTGACCGCCTGTTCCAGCCGCCCGATCCGGACCCCGAGTTCGACGAACTGGCTGGAGCCGTTCATCAGGAAGTTGCGGAAGCCGTCCGGGTCCTCCTGGTCGGTCAGAGACGCGAACGCCCGGTCGTAGAGCTGCAGGCGATGCCCGACCTCGCGCCAGGACGAGGTGAGGGTCTTCACCAGGGCGGGCTTGGCCTTGTTGATGAACGACGAGCCGTCTCGGTCGTAGTCCTTGGCCCTGATCCCGGAAATCGAACGCAGGGTGGCCTTGAGCAGGGGCGCCAGGGCGCGGCTGCGCCAGCGGTAATAGAGGAAGGCCTTCCAGGCGAAGATGGCGTCGGAGAACTCGCGGGCGCTCATCCGGAAGGTGGCGCGCAGCGGCTCGAGCTCGTCGCTGCTCTGGTCGGCCAGCAGCAGCTGCGACAGCCGCCGCGTGCGCTTGTCGCTCGTCTTGACCTCGCCGAAGCACGAACGGATCAGCGCCTCGATCTCGCCGGAGACGAAGCCCAGCATCTCGGCCCGGTCGCTCTTTGAGAACCTGTAGTAGCAGCGGCCGGCCTTGATCTTCTCCTGGGCCAGGACCTCACTGATGAGGAAGGGGTCAAGGGTCGGCAGGCGGTCCACGGCCCGCAGCACCGTCAGGTCGCGGCTGAGCGACAGGCCGGTGTAGTCCAGGTGCCGGGTCAGCATGTTGACGAAGTTCTTCTCGTCGACGAACAGGACCTGGCCGCCGAGGTTGAGGTCGTACTGGTCGAAGGGGAAGATCAGCTTGGTGGCGGTCAGGCGCCCGGCCTCGAGCTGGTCGCCTTCGCCCAGGCAGACATTGTGTTTGACGATGATCGACCGGTTCAGCACCGGATGCATGAAGAGCGGGTGCTCCAGATAGTCCGGATGGTCCACCTTCTCGGCGGCGAGGGCATGGAGATCGAGCACGCGCGCCGATGAAGCGGTGGCGGCGATAGCCTTCAGGGTGCGGACACCGACGGCTGACTTAAGCACCTTCATTGAGCACTCCGGCCTCTTGGGCGGAAGGCTCAGGTACGCCTTAAGGTTTTACTAGTACGTGTAAAACTTAGCTTAATTCGTTGTTTGCCAAGAGCTTCCGGCGCAGGAGCTTAGGCGCTGGCCGCCACGCTCTGGAACAGGACAGCTCCGTCGGAGGAGCCCAGCTCCTCCTCGAAGGCGCGGTCGGGGTGGGGCATCATCCCCAGCACATTGCCGCGTTCGCTGACGATGCCGGCGATGGCGCGCATGGAGCCGTTGGGATTGTCGCGGTAGCGGAACACCACCTGGCCCTGGCCTTCCAGCCGGTCGAGGGTGGCTTCGTCGGCGAAGTAGTTCCCCTCGCCGTTGCCCACGGTCATCATCACCTGGCGCTTGCCGGCGTAGGCGGCGGTGAAGCGGGTCTGGGCGTTGACGACGTCGAGGGCGACCTGCTTGCAGATGTATTTGAGCTTCTCGTTGCGCAGCAGGGCGCCGGGCAGCATCCCCGCCTCGCACAGGACCTGGAAGCCGTTGCAGATGCCGACCACGGCCACGCCCCGATCGGCGGCGGCCTTCACCTCGCGCATCACCGGCGACTGGGACGCCATGGCCCCGCAGCGCAGGTAGTCGCCGTAGGAGAAGCCCCCCGGCAGGACGATCAGGTCGACGCCCTTCTCCAGCTCGGTTTCGGCGTGCCAGACCATCTTCGGCTTGGCGCCCGTCGAGCGTTCGACCGCGACGGCGCAGTCCCGGTCGCAGTTGGACCCCGGGAAGACGACGACGGCGGCTTTCACGCGATCTCCACCCGGTAGCTTTCGATCACGGCGTTGGCCAGGAGCCCATCGCACATGGCCTTCACGCGGGCCTCGGCGGCGCCCCTGTCGGCGCCGTCGCCGAGGTCGAAGGAGATGGTCTTGCCGACCCGCACATGGTCGACCTCGGCAAAGCCCAGGCCGTGCAGTGCGCCTTCAATGGCCTTGCCCTGGACGTCCAGGACGCCCGGCTTCAGGAACACCTCGACCTTCGCCCTCACGCAACGCCTCCGTCGATCACCCGCGGCATTTCCTTCATGATCCCCAGGCGCCGCGCCACCTCGGTGTAGCTCTCGATAACGTTGCCGAGGTCGCGGCGGAAGCGGTCCTTGTCCAGCTTCTCGTTGGTGACCGTGTCCCACAGGCGACAGCTGTCGGGGCTGATCTCGTCAGCCAGGATCACCCGGCTGAACTCGCCGTCGTAGATCCGGCCGTACTCGATCTTGAAGTCCACCAGGGTGATGCCGACCGCGCCGAACATCCCGGTGAGGAAGTCGTTGATCCGCAGGGTCATGGCCAGGATGTCGTCGATCTCCTGGGTGGAGGCCCAGTTGAAGGCGGTGATGTGCTCTTCGGTGACCAGCGGGTCGCCCAGCTTGTCGTCCTTGTAGCAGAACTCGATGATCGAGCGGGGCAGGGGCTGGCCCTCGGGCAGGCCCAGGCGGGTGGACAGCGAGCCCGCCGCGATGTTGCGGCAGATCACCTCCAGCGGAATGATCTCCACCTCCTTGATCAGCTGCTCGCGCAGGGACAGGCGGCGGATGAAGTGGTTCTGCACGCCGATCGAGTTCAACCGCGTCATCACGAACTCGGAGATGCGGTTGTTGATCACGCCCTTGCCTTCGAGGACCGCCTTTTTCTGGGCGTTGAAGGCGGTGGCGTCGTCCTTGAAGTACTGGATCAGGGTGCCGGGTTCAGGGCCCTCGTAGAGGATCTTGGCCTTGCCTTCGTAGATCTTCTTGCGGCGGGTCATGGCTCTCTAAGGCTCCCTGGGAGGGATGACCGGGACGGAAAACGAAAAGCCCCCGCGGGGCTTTCGCGCGCGGGGTCCGACTCGGGCTCGCATCATATAGGACGCCGGGACGCCAGGGAAATGAGCGCGGCGACGGGTAGTGTCTCAGTTTGAAATCCAGTCATGTTGACAAGCATAGCGCCGGCTACAGCGAGCGCGTATCCTGCGGCCATGGAATTCCAGGTCGACTACTTCGACACGAACGGCCTCACCGGCTCTGATGCGAACCTGGGCTCGTTCGTCCAAGCGAAGGAGCTTGCCGAGAGCGCCGTGGCGTCGGGCGTCGCCGTCCGAGCTGAGGTCCGGGACCCGAAGGGTAACGTGATCTTCCGCCGCCTACGGATCGTGCGAAATGCCTAAAGGCCCCAATGGAGAGAAGCGCCCAGCGGACGCCATCGGCCTAGCCGTGATGGTCGGGCGGATCGCGACGGGCGAGGTTGAGGACACCGGCGCCGATCCCAGCAAGGAACACCACAGCCGGGGCGGCAAGAAGGGCGGCGCTGCTAGAGCCGCCGCCCTATCGCCCGAGGAGCGGTCAGAGATCGCCAGGAAGGCGGCGGCTAAGCGGTGGGGCCCTTAGGCTTCGCCAGCGATTTGGTTTCGGCGCTCATTCGGCGCCTGACGACCGCGATGGGCTCAGGCTCCAGCGGAATATGCTCAGGCCCCCGGCCCTCGCTGTTGATCACAGCCTGTCGTACCTCTTTGGCGATGGCTTTGTTCCTGTCGATAGCGCGCTGCTGTGACTTGATTCCCTCCTTGGCGATCACGGAGGCGGCAAGGTTCATCTGGAACTCATGCATCGACAGCTCCAGGGCGCCCGCGCGATCGAACAGATTTTCCCCAGAACCTAGGCCTTTGGCGGCCATCAGCTCCGCGCGCGACATCTCGTAGAGTCCTTGGAACCGCGCGCCATGGAAGACGGGCTGCATCTTGCTTTGTACGCCCGCTTCTTTCGCTACCCCGCTGACGACGTTGAACGCCTTCGTCACTTTGTCCCGCGCCTCGACGCGCTTTTGATCTGCGGTCAGCTCGCCGGCGACCTCCATCTGCCGAGTCCTGGCTGCGAAGTAGATCTGGGCCGTGGCGACCTCCGGCTTCGCGGGGTCACCGTTCATCGCAATCAGGTAGCTCGCGCCCCTACTGAGGAAATAGTCTCGGCTATCCTCCCGTCCCATCGACTTGCCCGTTCGGACAATTTGATGTGACGCATTCCGGCCGCTTGCCGTCAGCGCCGCCGCCGCCCTTTGGATGACAGGCTCGAACCTCCCCCACGCGTGATAGCCGAGGATCGGACCGAGTTCCCTCGCTAGCCAATACTCGACACCATCAGGCGTGACGCGCTTGGCGGCCTCAAGTCGCTCCATCGTGTGGCGGTGGGGCTCGGCGGGTGTGATCTCGTCCATGTGTGCGGCCCTTGCATCTGATGTTATCCCATCACATAACATCGTCACATGCAGGAGTCGATCATGGACGAGCGAGCCATCATCTCGGAAAGGCTGCGAAAGAAAACCGCAGAAATTCAATCGCTTGAAGAAAAGCTCAGAACGGCGCGCATCTATGTTCAGGCTCTCCAGGATGTGATGAAGGCTATTGGAGGCGCCCAACCCGAGGAGGGCAGGAGCGAATCGATCCTCCGGAGCGGCAGCGCCGTCTCACAAGCGCGTGATGTGATACTCGGCTCGGGTAAGCCCGTCCACGTCTCTGAATTGCTGACCGCGCTGGGCCGCGAGGATACGCGTGACGTGAGAGCGTCCCTGACCAGCCAGCTCGCCGCCTACGTTCGGCGCGGCGAGGTGTTTACCCGACCAGCTCCCAACACCTATGGGCTAGTCGAGCTGGGTCATGAGAGCGCGGAGGAGCCGGAGCAGTCCCCTCCCCAGGGCTTCGGCGGCGTTCCGGCTGACTTGGATGATGAGATTCCATTCTGATCGTTATGCTTGACACTCAAGCAAAAAGTTCAGATAAGGGGGGCATGAACAAGCTGCCCCTCGCCAAGCGCGTCCAAATCCTCTCGATGCTCTGCGAGGGTTCGTCCATGCGGTCGATTTCGCGGGTGGCGGACGTCTCCATCAACACCGTGACGAAGCTGCTGGTGGACGCCGGGGAAGCCTGCCTGGCCCTGCATGACGAGCAGGTCCGGGGCGTGAAGTCGGCGCGCATCCAGGCCGATGAAATCTGGTCGTTCTGCTACGCCAAGGCGAAGAATGTCGCCGCTGCTGAAGCCGCTCCGGAAGGCGCTGGCGACGTGTGGACGTGGACCGCTCTCGACGCCGATACCAAGCTGATGGTGAGCTACTTCGTCGGCGACCGTTCGGGCGCCAGCGCCATGATCCTGGCCGACGATCTGCGGAGCCGGATCGTGTCCGACCGCATCCAGATCACGACGGACGCCCACAACGCCTATCTCCGGGCCATCGAGGAAGCCTTTGGCGCCGATGCCGATTACGCCACGCTGGAGAAGGTCTATCGCACCGATCCGGCCGCCGCTCGCGGTCGCTACAGCCCGCCGATCTGCACTGGCACCCGCAAGCGGGTGGTGGAAGGCGACCCCGATCAAGCCCACGTCTCAACGTCCTACGTCGAGCGTGCCAACCTCTCGATCAGGATGCAAAACCGCCGGTTCACCCGGCTCACGAACGCCTTCAGCAAGAAGTTCCAGAACCACGTCCACGCCCTGGCCCTGTACTTCGCCTTTTACAACTTCGTCCGCATCCACAAGACGCTGAAGGTCACGCCAGCCATGGCGGCTGGGATCACGGACACGCTCTGGACGATGGAAGACATTGCGGAGCGGATCGAAGCGAACCGGCCTCAGCCCGGCAAGCGGGGGCCATATAAGAAGGCCACTTGATTGGTGGGCGGCGTATGGTGCGCCCATGAAAGCCACCAAAGAGTGTCTAGCCAAAGCTCTTGAGCTTGAGCTGATGGCGGCTCAGGCGACGACACCCGCCATCCACGCGGACTGTATGGCTATAGCCGCTCAATGGCGGCAGCTTGCCCACGACGGGGCCGTTCTTCGCTTGAGGCCCAAGATTTCAAACTGAGACACTACCCGGCGACGCAGCCGCCGCGCTCGTGGTCTTTTCCCGTAACTATCGTTCGAAGTCGTAGTCCGGCACGGCGCGGTCGTACATGTAGGCGCGGCCGGGGCGACGGACGTCGCGCGGATCGGGCTGATAGTAGGCCGGCGGGGCGTAGCGGTCGCCGGCGTAGGGATCGTATTGCGGCGCGGCCCGGCGCGCCTGCTGACGGGGCGCCGGGACCGGGCGCAGGTCCTCGGCCGCCGCGTAGTCTTCCTGGCGGTTGTACCGGTCGGTGCGAGGGGCCGGGGCGCGATCCTCCTCGGCGTAGATATCCGCGTCATCGGCCTCGGGCACGTCGGCCCGGTCCTGAAGTCGCTCCTGAAGCCGGGCAGGAGCAGGGGCGCGGTCGTAGGTTGCTTCCGCCTCGGTGCGCGGCGCAGGCGCCCGGTTGCGGTTCACGCGCTCGCCGAAGGCGGCGCCGCGCTCGGGGCCCGAGGACGAGTCGAGGGCCACGGGGAACTGCATCGACGTCGGCTTGGGCGGAAGGACGGCGGAGGCGAGCCGCACGCTCGGCGCCTCGACCTGGCCGGAGGCGGCCACCACGCACTGGGCCGTCTCCATCACCGCATGCTGGCCGAGGCAGAACACGTCCTCGTACTGCGGGCCCGCGACGGCCAGGCACTGGAACAGGTTCAGCTTGGCCATCTTCACGCACTCGGCGCTCCTGGCGTCGTTGAGCAGGGGCTCCAGCCGCGCGGCGTTGTCGTCTCCGGCCTCGTTCAGCACCGCCAGGGCGGCGATGGCGATGCCGTTGACCACGGCGGCGGTGGGGGCGGAGGAGCCCGTGTCGGCGGAGCCGCCCTTGCGCAGGGAGAGCACGGTCTTGACCAGCTGGGCGGTGTCGGCCGGGGTCGGCGAGAACCTTGCGGCCGACTGGGCCTTGGCCTTGGCCAGGCGCGCTTCCGGATTGGGCACGGCCTCCTTGGACCAGGCCTGATGCTGCACGTCGTAGGCGGCCTGCTTGATCGCCTTGCCCGACTGCAGGGCCTGGTAGCCCATGCGGCCGAGCACGGCCGAAACCATGGCGGCCGCGCCGTCGGCGCCGGGGACCTGCATCACCGCCCGGGGATTGTCCCCCAGGGCCCGGAGGAAGTCGCTCCGGTCGCCGGCGTCGAAGCCGAGGTCGTGCACGGACTGGACGAACATCGGGTCCTGAAGGGCGACCAGCGCGGCGTAGGCGATGGCGCCCTGCTCCAGCTGGCCGGCCTGATAGGTGGAGCCCTCGGTGAGGGCGGCCGCAACGGCGGCCCCATCCGTGAACTTCGGATTGATGGCCGTCGCGCGGCGCATGTAGTTCTCGAAGGCTCCGGCGGACTCGACCACGGTGCGGGCCAGCGGCACGGCGGGGCCCGCGGGCGCCGCCTCCTCGATCTTGGGCGCCGAGACCTTCAGGGCCGCGTACTGGGCGTTCAGGGTGCCGTCTTCGGCGGGGCGGTCGGCGCCGACCCGCGCAGAGGCCTGCGGCGCTGCAAGCTCCACGGCCGGGGCGTCCAGGACGATCCTGGCCGGCGCCGCGTCGTTGTCGGCCGGGACCGCGTGGATGGGGGAGGTCCGCACCTCCACCGACTGCACATCGGCAAAGGCGGGCGAAGTCGCCAGCACCGTCGCCGCCAGAATCGCCCAACCGTTTTTAAAAGCCGCCATGACTACGCCCTCCCCGGACAAGAACATGCGGAGTGGACAGCATCAGGAGTCAATGACTCTCTAATGAACACCGCCAACGCCCCATTAACTCTGTAATCGACCGTATTCTTACTTATGAAAACAAGTAGTGTGGCCAATTGCCCTGTCGCGAATTCGGTAAATGAACGGGGCGTTCATCCGCCATTCAGGCCGGCTGTGCGGGGCGGCGGGCTTGCGGCGCCGCAAAGATTCCGCCGCGGCGGAATTCCTGATGGCGACCGGGCGGCCTATATAGGTTGGAACAGCCGCATCGGCAGGGAGAGCCATGACCACCTTCGACAACCGCGAAAAGGCCTTTGAGGCGCAATACGCCCTCGACCAGGACCAGGAATTCCGGGCCCAGGCGAGGCGCAACCGCGCGCTGGGGCGCTGGGCGGGGGAACTGATGGGCCTGAGCGGAGAGGCGCTGGACGCCTACGCCCAGACGGTGGTCAAATCCGATTTCAAGGAAGCCGGCGACGACGACGTGCTGGAGAAGGTCGCCGCCGACCTCGCCCAGAAGAATGTGGATGTCCCGGCCCAGGCCGTGCGCGAGCGCATGAGCGCGCTGCTGTCGGAAGCCCGGGCGGAGATCAAAGCCGGCAAGTGAGCGGATTGAAGTGAGCGAAGTCACCTTCCCGAAGGTCCGCCGGGCGCGCGAGACGGACGCCGAGGAGATCGTCTCCTGGTTTCCCGATCGCGGCTCGGTGGTGAGTTGGGGCAGCCCGCATGTCCCCGACCCTCTCGACGCCGATTGGCTGGCGCGGGAGTTCTTCGCCCCTGGCCGCGAGCATTACGTCCTGACCGACGTGGACGACGAGCCGGTGGGGATCTTCGGCATCCGCTTTCATGCGCGCGAGCGCCGGGCCCACCTGATCCGGGTGGCCCTGTCGCCGGAGTGGCGGGGACTCGGGCTTTCCGGTCTGTTGTTAAAGGGCGCCACCACGCTGGCGCGGGAAGCGCGGGCGCTCCGCCTGACGCTGAACGTCTATGGCTCGAACGACGTGGCCCGCCAGGCCTACGAGCGGGCCGGCTTCTTCCCCTACGAGTTCGCCCAGGCGCCGGAGGATTCGACCGGCACCATGATCCGGATGCTCAAGCCGCTCGGCTGAGGCTGGTTGGGATAGAGGAGGTCGAGGATCTCAGGACCGTCAGGCCCGGCGTCAGAGCGACTTGGCGGTCTCGTTCAGCACCGTGCCGTCGCGCAGGGTCACGGAGATCAGGCTGCCGCCACTGCCGCCGTCCTTCATCGGATGCACCACCACCGTCGCCTTGTCGCCGGGCTTCAGGGAGGTGGCCTTCCAGCCGATGCGGCTGAGAATGTTCGGGCTGTTGCACTCGATGCTCCAGCGCGTGACCCCGCCCTTGGGGTTGGCGACGTCGATCTCGATCCAGGCGTGGGGATTGCTCCAGCGGAAATCATGGACGACGCCGACCACGGTCTGCTGCCGGTCGAGCGCGAAGGTCGCGTAGGAATGGTGGGCCAGGGCAGGCGCTGCGAGCGCTGCGAGGCCGATCGCCATGGCTGCGATCCTCAACGACTTCATCGGTATTCCCTGAGAGCTCTGTACGCTTTGGCCGATAGTCTAATGGAACCAGGGACTCCACGCCAGAGAGGCATGTTTTCCGTCGCTGAACGTCATCCTGGCCGAACGATTATGAATGGGGCCTGAGCGTCGCTAATGAACTTGTGGACTTTCACGCCCGTCCGGGTAGGGTGCTGTATCAGGACGCCTGATATGTCCGTCGGGCGAGCTTGAAATTCCAGGCCGCATAAGGGATGTGTGGTTATGCGGCTGGGCGGTTTAGGGGTGCATTGTAACCCTCGATTGCACAGGTTGCTGTAATTTCGGAGCAGGCTCGGCCCATGGCCAGGACACCGCGCACCATCTATCTGATCCGGGTCGTCGGCGTGGCGATCCGCACCGCTATCGAAGAGAAGCTGCGCGACTTCCAGCTCACCGATATCCAGTACACGGTGCTGTCGATCCTGAACGCCCGCGACGGCCTGTCCTCGGCCGAGCTCTCGCGCCGGTTTCGGGTGACCCCCCAGTCGATGAACGAGATGATCACCGCGCTGGAGCGCAAGGGCATGGTCTCGCGCCACGAGGACGCCGCCAACCGGCGGATTCTGCGCCTGGCCCTGACCGACCACGGCCGCTCCGTGCTGGTCGAGTGCGAGCGCCGGGTGGACGAATTGGAGTCCGAGATGTTCTCCCACCTCGGCGAGGGAGAGGAGGCGGCCCTGCGCGGCGCCCTTCACACCCTGATGGAAGACATCCGCATGGGCCGGTTCTCCACCGACGCCCAACACGCCATGGCGGCGGTCACCTCCTAGACTTTCCCCGCGAGCGGGGGAGGTGGATCGGCGCGAAGCGCCGCCGCCGGGCCCCGGTCGGGCCCTTGCCCATTTTCATTGAAACTGTCGGCGCGGAACGGCGCCGGCGATGCGATTGACTTGGCGGGCGGTCGCGCGGGAACTGGCGCCACCCGGTCCGGCTGTTTGCGGACGTTGATTTCGAAGAGGAAAGATGCGCCCGATCCGCGCTCCGATGGCGGCCGCCGGCCTTGTACTCGCCGCCCTTTGTATCGCCCCAGCCGCGGCCAAGGCCCAGCCGGCCGCCGCCGCTCCCTACGCGCTGAAGGACCACGCTCTCGACACCCTCCAGCGCGAGTTCGGCGGGTTCTGGGTGGGCACGGACCGGCTCTCGGACGAGAAGTTCGAGACGATGCAGCAACCGCTGACGCCGGCCTACCAGGCCAAGAAGGAGGAGCAGACCCTCAACCGCAAAGAGGGTCGCCAGATCTTCAGTCCCGACGAACAGTGCCTGCCGCGGGGCATGCCGCGCGTGATGATCAGCCTGGGCACGGCGTTCGAGGCGGTGGTGAGGCCGAACACTTTCAACCTCATCCTCGTCGCCGGCGGCCTGCAGGTTCGCAACCTGTGGGTCGATGGCCGCAAACCCACCCCGGACGACGATCTGTTCGACACCTTCGCGGGCGAATCCATCGGCCGTTGGGAAGGTGATGCGCTGGTGGTGGACACCCATGGGCTCAGGCCCACCAACGAGATCCTCTATGGGGTGGCGGGCCACAAGCTCACCGTCAACGAGCGCATCCGCAAGACCGGCCCCGACGCCCTGGAGATCGACACCACGGTGACCGACCCGGTCGTCTTCACCCAACCCTGGGTCTACACCCTGCACTTCCAACGCAGCAGGACTCGCACCATCGAGGAGTCGAGCTATTGCATCGCCGCCCTGGACCGGTCGGTCGACAAGGACGGCAAGGAGGGCTTCGACCTGACCCCGCCGCCCTGACCCAAGCCGGCGGCGAGGTGATCGCCTACGGCGCCGGCCAGCCCGGCGTCGAGCCGTAGGGCAGGAACTTGCCCGTGGCCTGGACGTGGGTGATCAGGCCGTTCTCGAGCTTGAAGGTCTCGCCCAGCATGGACACGCGGCGGGGCTGGCAGCGCAGCGGCGGCGTCGCGGCCGGATTGGCGTCCCAGCCGGGCTGGTCGAACATGGCGAAGGCGTGGGCGATGCCGTGCTCCTCGTCCACGTACCAGCGGCGGAAGGTGACGTTCTTGATGTAGTCGAACACGTGGGTTGAGAACTGGTCGGGAATGTTCAGCGGCGAGCGCGGCCCAGCCCCGGGGCCCTCCATCTTTACGCTGGTGGCCTGGGCGCCGTTCTCGAAGCGGAAGGCGTCGGGGGTGATCTTCACGATCTTGCCGTCGGCCTTCAGGGCGCCCTGGAAATAGGTGTCGGCGGCGGCGATCATCTCGGCGCGGGTGCGGCGGGCGGAGACCGGGATCGGCGCGTCCCACCACTTGCTCTGCGAGGTCATGCCCTTGGCGACCTCGGCGTCGCGGATTTCGGGGTTCAGGAGTTCGATCTCGGTGATCTGGCGATTGACCACCTTCAGCCGGAGAACGGCGTTGAAGTACTGCGGGCCGGTCGGCGCCGGCGGCGCCGGCGGGGCCGCGCGGGGAGCCGCGCCGGCGGCGGGCGCCGCGGCCGGGCAGGAGCTGACCAGGGGGCCGGCGCCTGAGGGCGGGACGCCCCGCGGGGCCTCGAGCGCGCCCAGGAAGATCACCGTCTGCATCGGGAGATCGACGAGGTAGGAGCCGCCGGGCACGCGGGCGGTGACCGTCTTCCACAGGCCTTCGCCGACCTTCATCGGGATGCCGGTCTCGGTGTAGCGGGTCCCCGGCGCGATCGGCGCCTTGGACGGATCGTGGGCCACGAAGGCGGCCAGGTACTGCTCGGCGATGCCGATCATGCAGGTGCGGTCGCAGGCGCGCGCCGTGGCGGCGGATGCCTGGCCCGCAAGGGCCAGGGTGGCCGCGGCGAAGACGGTGGAGCCGATCAGGATGCGCATGGGACCTCCCAGGTCGCGGCGTCGTATCTGCGCGCCGCTCTCGTTTTCAACGGCAGTCTCCGCCAACCCCGGCGGTTTGCAAATGATCGCCGGCGCCGCGCGGTTTTTCGCGCGGCGCCGGAAGGCTCTTAAGGCTTGCGGTCCTTGACCAGGCCCATGACGTAGGCCGCTACGTCCAGTTTCTGGCCCTCGCTGAACTCCGCGAAGGAGGGCATCTCGCCGCCGCCGGTGTTCTGCTTGGCGACGATCTGCGCCTGGGTCAGGGCGTTGGTCAGCTTGAGGCCGTGGAGCGAGCCTTCCCCGGTCGGGCCGTGGCAGGCCGCGCAGACGGTGACGTAGGTCTCCCTGCCGACGGACAGGTTGGGCAGGCGGGTGTTGGGCGGGGCGCGCGCCACCACCGGCTCGCCGGGATTGCGCTGGGGCTGGCCGACGGGGCTCGCCGATCCGGCGGGGAGGGGGCCCTTGGTTCCGCTGAGCGAGAACAGCCACAGGCCGTCGTTGCGCTTGCCGCCGGCGCCGCCCCCGGCGACGATCGCGATGTACTGCTTGCCCTTGTACTCGAAGGATGAAGCAGGAGCAGCCGTGCCCCCATCCAGCTGGAATTCCCACACCTTGTGGCCGGTCGACGAGTTGTAGGCGACCAGCTTGCCCTCCGTGCGGCCGATGAAGACCAGGCCGCCGCCGGTGGCGAGGGAGCCCGAGCCGCAGCCGTCAGTCCACTGGAAGCGCCACTTGAAGGTGTTGGTGGTGACATCGAGGCCGCCCCAGATGCTGCGCCTCGCGGTGGCGGCCACGCGCATGGGCGCCGAGCCGGAATAGAGGGCGCCGGGCTCCACCGGATAGGTCGGGTCGCCGCCGATGCGCCCGAACACCCCGTCGTTGCCGCAGAGGAAGACCAGCTGCTGCTTCGGATCGTAGGACGAGGGCCACCAGCTGACCGCCGAGGCGGGCTTGTTGACGATCCCGACCTGGGTGAAGGGGGTGAAAATCTTGCCCCCGTTGATCAGGTCGAAGTCCTCAGGGGCGATGTCGATTTCCTGCGGGACGATGGCGGTGCCGACCGGCCAGGGCTGGGTCTTGGCGGTCTTCTGCTGGGCGTTCTGCATCACCGCGACTTCGGGGATGCCGATCAGCGGCTTCCCGTTGGTGCGGTCGAGGAGGAAGGTGAAGCCGCTCTTGCTGGTCTGGCTCAGGATCTGGCGCGGCCTACCCTTGTAGATGATGTCGGCCAGGATCACCGGGTTCGGGGCGTCATAGTCCCAGATGTCGTGGTGCACCTGCTGGTAGTGCCACTTGTATTTGCCGGTCTTGGCGTCGAGCGCCACGATCGAGTCCGAGAACAGGTTGTCGCCGCCGCGCAGGGCGCCGTTCTGCACCGGCCCGGGATTGGCGGTGGAGAAGATCAGGAGGCCGAGCTTGGGGTCCAGCGCCGGGGTCTGCCAGGTGCCGGCTCCGCCGTACTTCCAGACCTCGCTGTTCGCCGGCCAGGTGTCATGGCCGAACTCGCCGGGGCCGGGGATCAGGTTGAAGTTCCAGACCTGGTGGCCGTCCTTGGCGTCGTAGGCGGTCATGCGGCCGCGGATGCCCATGTCCGAGCCCGCGAAGCCGGTCACCACCAGGCCGTCGTAATAGAGCGGCGCCTGGGCGATGGCGTAGCCTTCCTTCGGCAGAGCCGCCTGGATCGACCAGGCCACCTTGCCGGTCTTCTGGTCGAGGGCGACCAGCTTGGCGTCGATCCGCCCGAGGAAGATCTTGCCCTCGCCGATGGCCACGCCGCGGCCGTTCCAGCCGCAGCAGGGCCGGACCTCGAAGGGGTCCAGGTTGGCCTTGTATTGCCAGAGCAGCTTGCCGGTCTCGATGGAGACCGCGACCACGTCGTTCTCGCCGGTCTGGACGTAGATGACGCCGTCGTAGACGATCGGCTGGCCCTGGCTGTTGACGCCGGGACGCAGGCCCGAGCCGTTCAGCGAGGCCCGCCACTCCGCCTTCAGGTCCTTGATGTTGTCGCGGTTGATCTGGCTCAGCGGCGTATAGCGCTGGTTGAAGGTCGAGCCGCCGTTGGTCGGCCAGCCGTCCGTCGGGGGGGCGGCCAACTGGGCGCCGGTGAAGGCCGGGGCGGGCCGGATCTCGGGGGCGACCCCACCCTCAGGGGGGCCGTAGTTCACGGCCGGCGCCGGCGCCGGCGCCGACGCGGCGGGGGCGCCGGCGTCCGCTCCCCCATGGGTTGCGACCCCGATCAGGGCCGCCAAGCCCACGGCGGCCAGGCTTCTCCAGTTGAAACGCGACGGCATGCGGTCCCCCCTCAAGGTCCGGCCGGGCCGCGTTTCCCGCGGTCGCGGCGCAGCTCAAATCTCAAGAACCTTTAGACCGGCCCGCGCGGCCGATCCAGAGCCATAAGCTGGCGGCAGCGCCGGACGACGGAACTCGCTCTCAAGGCGAACCTTGCCGAGGGTTCGGCGTCCGCGCCGCGTAAACCCTTTCAAGCGCGACGAAGCGGCGTATGGTGATGAGAATTAGACCGGACGACCAAGGTTGGGCCAAGGTCGAAATTGTGCAGTGCAAAGAACAGGGGAGGGTGACGGGAAGGTAGCCGCCAATAGGTCATTGGCGAGACGCCGCCCGCCGCATTAACGTCGATCAACGCCTCGCATGAGCCGGTCAAGTGTCGGTAGCGTGGATACCGCCTTGCCCGGCCCTAAAGACGAGGGGGTAGGGAGAGTCCGTTTGGAACCCACCGATATTGGGCAGTCGGATTATTTCCATAAGGTCGTCGATTGTCAGTGGGCCTGTCCGGCCCATACCCCGGTCCCCGAGTACATCAGGCTGATCGCGGACGGGCGTTACGACGACGCCTACATGATCAACTGGAAGTCGAACGTCTTCCCCGGGATCTTGGGGCGCACCTGCGACCGTCCCTGCGAGCCCGCCTGCCGGCGCGGCCGGGTGGAGGACGAGCCGGTCGCCATCTGCCGGCTGAAGCGCGTGGCCGCCGACAACAAGGGCGACATCGCCCACCGCTTGCCCACCGCACCTGCCGCGAAGAACGGAAAGCGCGTCGCCTGTATCGGCGCCGGGCCGGCCTCCCTGACCGTGGCGCGCGACCTCGCCCCGCTGGGCTACCACGTGACGGTCTATGACGGGGACGCGAAGGGCGGCGGCATGATCCGCAGCCAGATTCCCCGCTTCCGTCTGCCCGAGGAAGTGATCGACGAGGAGGTCGGCTACATCACCGGCCTCGGCCTCGAGATGCGGCTGGGCGAGAGGATCGACAGCCTGAAGGCGCTGCTGGAGGAGGGCTACGACGCGGTCTTCGTCGGCTCCGGCGCCCCGCGCGGCCGCGACCTGGAGATTCCCGGACGCCAGGAGGCGGCGGCCAATATCCACATCGGTATCGACTGGCTCTCCAACGTTTCCTTCGAGCACGTGGACAGGATCGGCCGCCGGGTGATCGTCCTCGGCGGCGGCAATACCGCCATGGACTGCTGCCGCACCTCCCGCCGGCTGGGCGGCGAGGACGTCAAGGTGATCGTCCGCTCGGGCTTCGAGGAGATGAAGGCCTCCGCCTGGGAGAAGGAGGACGCGATGCACGAGGGCATCCCGATCCTCAACTTCCTGGTCCCCAAGGCATTCACCCACGAGGGCGGGCGCCTGACCGGCGTGACCTTCGAGGAGGTGGCGCCCGTCATCGACGACCGGGGCCGCCGTACGCTCGTGCCGACGGGAAATCCCGACCAGCACTTCGAATGCGACGACGTGCTGCTGGCGATCGGACAGGAGAACAGCTTCCCCTGGATCGAGCGCGAGATCGGCATGGAGTTCGACCGCTGGGGCATGCCGGTGGTGGATGCGGCCACCTTCCAGTCGACCCTGCCCGGGGTGTTCTTCGGCGGCGACGCGGCCTTCGGGCCCAAGAACATCATCTGGGCCGTGGCCCACGGGCACGACGCGGCCGTCTCCATCGACCTCTACTGCCGCGGCGAGGATGTCCGCCAGCGCCCGGCGCCGGGGGTGACCCTGGCCAGCCAGAAGATGGGCATCCACGAGTGGTCCTACGACAACGACGTCTCCAACGATCTGCGTTTCAAGGTCCCCCTGCGCGACAGGGAGGTCGCGCTCAAGAATGTGAAGGTGGAGGTCGAGCTGGGCTTCGACCGCGAGCTCGGCTTCGCTGAGGCCCAGCGCTGCCTGAACTGCGACGTGCAGACGGTGTTCGCTCCGCCCGCCTGCATCGAGTGCGACGCCTGCGTCGACATCTGCCCGGTGGACTGCATCACCTTCACGGACAACGGCGAGGAGAGCGAGCTTCGAAGTCGCCTGACCGCCCCGGCCAAGACCCTCTCCCAGGCCCTCTATGTCTCCCCCGAGCTGAAGACCCGCCGGGTGATGGTCAAGGACGAGGACGTCTGCCTGCACTGCGGGCTCTGCGCCGAACGCTGTCCCACCGGGGCCTGGGACATGCAGAAGTTCCGCCTCGACATGACGCTGGCGGGGTCCTCATGCCAAAGCCGCTGACCCGCACCAACGACTTCGTGGTCCGCTTCGCCAATGTGAACGGCTCGGGCTCGGCCAGCGCCAACGCCCTGTTCGCCAAGTCGATCATCCGCATGGGTGTGCCGGTGGCGGCCCGCAACATCTTCCCCTCCAACATCCAGGGGCTGCCGACCTGGTACGAGGTGCGGGTGTCAGGCGCCGGCTGGCTGGGGCGTCGCGGCGGCGTCGACCTGATGGTGGCCATGAACCCCCAGACCTGGGACGAGGACATCGCCTCCATCGAGCCGGGGGGCTACCTGTTCTACGATTCCACCAAACCCATGCCGGCCTCCAAGTTCCGCGAGGACATCCGGATCCTGGGCATGCCCCTGACGGCGATCTGCAACCGGGCCTATTCGGACCCGCGCCAGCGCCAGCTCTTCAAGAACATCGTCTACGTCGGGGCCCTGTCCTGGCTCTTGGACATGGAGACTGCGGCGGTCGAGGCGCTGATCGCCCAGCAGTTCAAGGGCAAGGACGCCCTGATCGCCCCCAACATCCAGGCCCTGCACATGGGCAGGGACGCGGCGGCTGAGCACATGAAGCCCATCGGCCTGAAGGTGCAGGCGGCGGAAGGCGTCGGCGATCGCATCTACATCGAGGGCAACGCCGCGGCGGCGCTCGGCGCGGTCTATGGCGGGGCGACGGTCTGCGCTTGGTATCCGATCACCCCCTCGACATCGGTGGCCGAGGCCTTCGCCCGCTACTGCAAGAAGCTGCGGACCGAGCCCGAGACCGGCAAGGCCCTCTACGCCATCGTCCAGGCGGAGGACGAGATCGCCTCCATCGGCATGGTCACCGGAGCCGGCTGGAACGGCGCCCGGGCCTTCACCTGCACCTCGGGGCCGGGCGTATCCCTGATGCAGGAGTTCATCGGCCTGTCCTATTTCGCCGAGATCCCGGCGGTGATCTTCGACGTGCAGCGGGGCGGGCCCTCGACCGGCATGCCCACCCGCACCCAGCAGGCGGACCTCCTGATCGCCGCCTACGCCAGCCACGGGGACACCAAGCACCCCATGCTGTTCCCCGAGGACCCGAACGAGTGCTTCCACTTCGGGGCGCTGGCCTTCGACCTCGCCGACCGGCTGCAGACCACCATCTTCGTCATGCTCGACCTCGACATCGGCATGAACGAGTGGCTGACCGCCCCCTTCGAGTGGGACGACACGCGCACGCTGGACCGCGGCAAGGTGCTGAGCGCCGAGGACCTGGAGGCGGGCGCCGAGTTCGGCCGCTACCTCGACGTGGACGGGGACGGCATCCCCTACCGCACCTATCCCGGCGTGCACCCTGAGCGCGGCGCCTACGTCACCCGGGGCACCTCCCATGACCAATACGCCCGCTACACCGAGAACGGCGCGGCCTATGTCGAGAACGTGGACCGGCTGACCAGGAAGTTCGACACCGCCAAGGCCCTGATCCCCGCCCCGGTGCGCCGCAACGCCCGCCGCGCCACGCCGAACGGGGTGATCTATTTCGGCTCCACCTCGGCGGCCATGCAGGAGGCGCTCCAGACCCTGGAGAGCAAGGGCGTGCACCTGGACGCCCTGCGGATTCGCGGCTTTCCCTTCCAGGACGAGGTGTTCGACTTCATCGCCGAGCACGAGCAGCTGTTCGTGGTCGAGCAGAACAGGGACGGGCAGCTGCGCACCCTGATCGTCAACGAGGGTGGGATCGACCCCGCCAAGCTCGTGCCCGTTCTGCACTACGACGGCACGCCGATCACCGCCCGCTTCATCGTCGGCGAGCTCGCCGCCTCCATGGCGCGCGACATGCAGCCCCTCAGGGAAGTGCTGAGATGACCTTCCTCGCCAAGCCAAAGCTGCATCACCCGGGCCTGCCGACCAATGCGTTGGGCTTCAACAGGCGCGACTACGAGGGGGCGATCTCGACCCTCTGCGCCGGCTGCGGCCACGACTCCATCTCGGCCGGCATCATCCAGGCCTGTTTCGAGCTCGACCTGCCGCCGCACCGCATCGCCAAGCTGTCGGGGATCGGCTGCTCGTCTAAGACCCCGGCCTATTTCCTCGGCTCCTCCCACGGCTTCAACTCGGTCCATGGGCGCATGCCCTCGGTGCTGACGGGGGCCAACCTCGCCAATCGCGACCTGATCTACCTGGGGGTGTCGGGGGACGGGGATTCCGCGTCCATCGGCTTCGGCCAGTTCGCCCATTCGATCCGCCGCAGCGTGAACATGACCTATGTGGTGGAGAACAACGGGGTCTATGGCCTGACCAAGGGGCAGTTCTCGGCGACCTCGGACAAGGGCTCCAAGAGCAAGAAGGGCGTCGCCAATACCGACCAGGCCATCGATCTCGTGAGCGTCGCCCTGCAGCTGGGCGCCAGCTTCGTCGCCCGCAGCTTCTCCGGCGACAAGCACCAGCTCATCCCCATCCTGAAGGCGGCCCTGACCCACCAGGGCTCGGCCTTCATCGACGTGATCAGCCCCTGCGTGGCGTTCAACAACCACCCCGGCTCGACCAAGAGCTTCGACTATGTGCGGGCCCACAACGAGGCGGTGAACAGCCTCGACCTGATCCTGGAGCGGGACGAGATCGTCGCCGACTACCAGCCGGGCACGGTGGAGCTGGTCACCCAGCACGACGGCTCGGTCTTGAAGCTGCGCAAGCTCGCCGAGCACTACGATCCCAGCGACCGGCTCTCGGCCATGACCTATCTGCAGCAGCGCCAGGCCGCCGGAGAGATCGTCACCGGCGTGCTCTACGTCGACCCCGAGGCCGGCGACCTGCACGAGCACCTGGACACCACGGCGACGCCCCTGAACCAGCTGGGCGACGCGGCCCTGGTCCCGGGCGCAGCGGCATTGGCGGCGATCAACGCGTCGCTGCGCTGAGCCCGCCGTGACCTTTAGGGCAGGCGCTTCTGCCAGGCCCTGTCGACCGGCAGGTCGGGGTTGGCGGTGATCTTCAGCACGGCGCAGTGATGGTAGCTGTAGTCGCCGTCGGCGCCCTTGCCGTGCTCGCCCATCCATTCGATGACCTGCAAGGTGCAGGTGGCGCAGTCGATATTGGGAAGCTTCACATCCGTCTCAAAGAAGCCTTCCTGTTTGGTGGTGTGCTGGAAGAGGCCGTCGGCCAGGATGGGCCGCTTGGGGTTCTTGTCGATCCTGGCTGACACGGACCAGGGGCCCTTTTCCGTGTCACGCGTCTTGGTGGGCGGATCGGCGGGAAGTTCGGAACGGCCATAGACGGCCAAGGCGAGCCGGTAGTGGCCGGGGTGGAAGACCGTCTCCTGTAGCTTGACGTGCAGCATGTCGCCGCCGCGCACCGGGGTGACCACGCCGGTCGGGACGCCGGGGTTGGCGCTGACACCGCCGCAGGGGGCCAGCTTCTGTGGGTCGCCGCGCTGATCCTGCTGCAGCCAGGGCGTGGGCGCGACCATCAGGAAATGGGCTGAGGCCAGGGCTGGGACCAGCAGGGCGCCGCCGCCGAGGGCGAAAGGAAGGATCAGCTTCATGGCCCGGTCTCCAATTCACGGCGCAAGATTTCAAACCAAGCTCAGTCGTTGGTCGATGTCGGCGGTCCAGCATGGTGTCAATGGCTAAACAGAGGGCTCTGCCTGGGCCACTGTCCGCCGGGAAGGCCGGAGGATGACAGTTGTCCGCCGACTGGACGCTGGCCAATGGCGGTTCTTGACCCATAGGCGACCTCGCCTGCTCCCGCTACCGTAGTCGGGTGCTGACCCGTGACGACATTCTGGGGCTCGAAGAGCACGCGCTGAACGCATGGCCGGCGTCGCGAACGATTGCGGTTGGGGGATGGGCGCTCCGGCTGTCCGACGGCTACACCAAGCGCGCGAACTCGGCGAACGCCCTTAGCCCCTCTTCGCCGTTCGATAAGGTCCGGGAAGCGGCTGAGCGCCTGTACCGCGAAGAAGGATTGCCGCCGATATTCCGCATTTCGCCGCTCGCCGGCGATGATGCCGATGTCAGCCTGGCCGAGGCCGGCTACCAGCAGGTCGAGCCCTCCCTTGTCATTACAGTCCCGCTCGACACGGAGTTGGATTGCGGGGCAGGAGAGATTTCGGCTGCGCCTTCTCGAGAGTGGCTGGACGGCTACGCCAGGGCGAGCGGCTTGGCCGAGGGTATTAGAGAGAAGCACGCGGCGATCCTGGGGCGCATCCGCACGCCCGCCGCCTTCGTGACCTTGCGTCGCGACGGTGAACCGGTGGGCTATGGCCTGGCCGTATACGACCTGGAGGTCGTCGGGCTCTTCGACATCGTCGTGTCGCCCGGCCTAAGGGGGTGTGGGCATGGCCGTGCGCTGACCGGCGAACTGATGAACTGGGCCCGCCGCATGGGCGCGCGGACCGCCTATCTGCAGGTTCATCGGAGCAATGCGCCTGCGTTGGGTCTGTACGGCAGCCTCGGCTTCAGCGAAGCGTACGGCTACCACTACCGCGTCCCAGCCAAGGCCGTCTGAGCTGTGCTCTCCGTTGGAGGGCTAATCGAAACCGGTTGACGGGCGCGCCCTGGCTGCGCCGAATGCCGCCCAAAGAATAACGGGAGACGTCCATGGAAACGAAGCTCGATCGCAGGACCGTCGTGGCCGGTGCGGCGGCAGGTGCAGGGCTGATCGGCCTTTCGGGCGCGGCCCGGGCGGCGGTGGCCGCGCCGGTGGTGGACACCACCCAGGGCAAGATCCGCGGCTACGCCGACGGGCGGGTCAACATCTTCAAGGGCGTGCCCTACGGCGAGCCGACAGGCGGCGCCAACCGCTTCGCGGCCCCGAAGAAGCGCGCGCCCTGGCCGGGCATCAAGGACACGGTGGTCTACGCCGGCCAGTCTCCGCAGAATGTGGCCCCCATCCCGCTCCTGATCGAGGGCTCCCGCTCCAAGGAGGCCATGAGCGAGGACTGCCTCTACCTCAACGTCTGGACCCCAGCGGTCGGCGGGGCGGCCAACCGGCCGGTGATGGTCTGGTTCCACGGCGGCGGCTATTCCGGCGGCTCGGGGGCGGCGACCTGGTACGACGGCACGCGCCTGGCCGGCCGCCACGACGCGGTGGTGGTCACGGTCAACCACCGGCTCAACATCTTCGGCTTCACCTACCTGGCCGAACTCGGCGGGGCGCGCTACGCCGATAGCGGCATGGCCGGGATGCTCGACTGCGTGGCGGCCCTGGAGTGGGTGCGCGACAATATCGGCAACTTCGGCGGCGATGCGAAGAACGTCACCATCTTCGGCGAGTCCGGCGGGGCGGGTAAGGTCTCGACCCTGATGGCCATGCCGCCGGCGCGCGGCCTGTTCCACCGCGCCGTGGCCGAGAGCGGCGCGGCGCTCCGCCACATGACCCCCGCCGCGGCAACAGAGTCTTCGCGGAAGCTCCTGGCGACCCTCGGCATCGCGCCGAACCAGATCGACCGCATCCACCAAGTCTCCGACACCGCCCTTCTGGCCGCCATGGCCAAGACCCAAGGCGCCGCGTTCGGCCCGACGGTGGACGGGCGTTCCCTGCCGGCCAATCCCTTCGATCCCGGCGCGCCGGCGGTCTCGGCCAATGTGCCGTTCATGACCGGCTCGAACCTGACCGAATCGACCTTCCTCGCCGTCACTCCGCTCGACCCCATCGACGAGGCGGGGCTGCAGAATTTCGTCCGGGGATATCTCAAGGTCGACGACGCCGAAGCGCGACGGCTGATCGCCCTCTATCGCTCCGACTATCCGGGCCGCGACCCCCTCTGGATCTCCCAGCTGATCTCCACCGACTACTGGATGCGCGACCAGGTCATCACCCAGGCGACCCGCAAGGCGGCCCTGGGGCCGGCCCCGACCTACGTCTATCACTTCGCCTGGGTCACCCCGAGCAAGCTCAACTGCCCGCACGGGACCGAGATCCCCTTCGCCTTCGACAATGTCGACCGGGCGGCGGACCTCTTGGGAACCGGCGCTGCTCGCCAGCCCCTCGCCGACAAGATGAGCGCGGCCTGGGTCGCCTTCGCCCGCACCGGCAACCCCTCGATCCCAGGGCTGGCCTGGCCCGCCTATACGGCGGCCACCCGCGCCACCATGGTGTTCGACAACGACACCCGGGTGCAGATGGACCCCTATCCCCGCCAGCGCGTGGCCATCGCCGAGCTGAAGGCGCGGCAGGCGTAGGGCACGAAAACGCCGCCGCCGGGGGTCCGGCGGCGGCGCATTCGGTTCAGCGAAGGCTTTCGCCTCAGGCGGTGAGCATCTCCGGCTTTATCGGCAGGGAGCGGATGCGCTTGCCGGTGGCCTGGAAGATGGCGTTGCAGAGGGCCGGGATCACCGGGGGCAGGGCGGGTTCGCCCAGGCCCGTCGGGCTGTTCTTCGAGAGCAGGAAGTGGACCTCCGTCTCCGGGGCCTCGTTCATGCGCAGCAGCGGGTAGTCGTGGAAGTTCGACTGCACCGTGCGGCCCTTGTCGAAGGTGATCTCTCCGTAGAGGGCCTGGCTGATCCCGTCGATGGCCGAGCCCTGGACCTGGTTCTCGGCGCCTGACGGATTGATGATCTGGCCGCCGACGTCGCCGACCACCCACACCTTGTGCACGGTGATCTGGCCTTCCTTGTCGACGCTCGCGTCCACCACTTCGGCGAAATAGCCCTGGTGGCTGAAGTAGGAGGCGATGCCCTTGCCGCGGCCCTTGGGCAGCTTGTCGCGGTTCTTCCAGTCCGACTTCTCGGCCACCAGTTGCAGCACGCCGATCATGCGTTCCGGCACGAAGCCGGGTCCGCCGAAGCCGGGACCGCCGCCGCCCGGCGCGCCGCCCGGACGGGCCGGGGGCGGGGGGTTGGGGATCATCGGCCGGTTCAGGATCTCCAGCCGGAATTCCAGGGGATCGCGCCCGCCCGCATGGGCCATCTCGTCCAGGAAGGACTGGAACACGAAGGACATGGCGTTGGAGGTCGGCGCGCGCATCGGCCCGGTCGGCATGCCGCCCGGCATGTTGGTCGAGCCGAAGGTCAGGTCCTTCACGAAGCGGGCGGGGAACTCCCCGTTCGTCATGTTGGCCGCCGACAGGTACTTGTCGCCTTCGCCGTAGGAGATGAAGTGGTCCTCGAGGGCCACCAGATTGCCCTTGGCGTCGACCCCGCCCTTGAAGGCGTGGAAGCCGCCGGGACGGTACGGGTCATGCGCCATGTCGTCGGCGCGGTTCCACACCAGCTTCACCGGCGCCTTGACCACGCGGCTGATCCAGGCCGCCTCGACCATGTACTCGTTCATCAGCCGCCGGCCGAACCCGCCGCCCATGCGGGTCAGGTGCACGGTGACGTCGGCCTCGGGCATGCCCAGGGTCTTGGCCACCAGGGTCTTGCCCGGCTGCGGGTTCTGGCTGGGAGCCCACATCTCCATCTTGCCGTCCTTGAAGTGGGCGGTGCAGTTCTGGGGCTCGAGGTTGGCGTGGGAGAGGAACGGATAGCTGTAGTAGGCCTCGACCGTCTTGGCCGCGCCCTTCAGGGCCGCCGCGGAGTCCCCGTCCTTGCGGATGGAATTGGCCGGGGTCTTGGGGGCGAGGGTCTTGGCGGTGGCGGCGAACTTCTCGCTCGACTGGTCGCCCTTGCCGATCTCGTCCCACTCGATCTTCAGGTTCTCGCGGGCCTTGTTGATGACCCACCAGTTGTCGCCGACGATGGCGACGCCGGGGGCCAGGCCCATCAGGTCGGTCGACTGGCCTTCGACGACGAAGCAGTCGGTGACGCCCTTCAGCTTCTTGATGTCGTCGACGTTGGCGCTCTTCACCTTGCCGCCGAACACCGCGCACTTCTCATAGACGGCGTACTTCATGCCCGGCACGACGACGTCGATGCCGAACAGCTTCTGGCCGGTGACGAGCTTCTGGTTGTCGACCCCGGTCGTCCACTTGCCGATGATCCGGTAGTCCTTGGCGTCCTTCAGCACGACCGTCTTCAGGTCGGGCGGGGGCAGGGAGCAGGCCTTGGCGGCCAGCTTGCCGTAGTCGAGCTTGCGGCCCGTCGGCATGTGCTCGACCTTGCTCAAGGTGGCGCGACACTCGCCCTCCGGGCAGCTCCAGGTCTGGGCCGCTGCGGTGACGAACATCTGCTTGCCGGCCGCGCCGACTTGGCGGATCGGCACCCAGTGGGTCGGGGTGGCGAAGCTGCCGCCGGCGACCTGGCTGCCGTACTTGGTGGCGTCGACGGGGGACTGCTGGATGTTGATGTCCGCCCAGTCGACGTCGAGCTCCTCGGCGATCAGCATGGGCAGCATGGTCTTGATGCCCTGACCGCACTCGGGGTTCTTGGCCATGATGGTGATCTTGCCGCTCGGCGCGATCTTCACATAGGCGTTGAGGGTCAGGTCGTTCGGGCCGGAGTCGGCCGCGGTGGCGGCCTCGGCGGTCATGGGCACGCTGAAGGTCATCAGCATCCCGCCGCCGGCGGCGGCGCTCACCTTCAGGAAGGTGCGGCGCGAAGCCTCTTCGATGTGATCGAAAGCCATTGTTCTCGCGCTCCCTAGGCTGTGGCCAGACCGGCCGCGACCTTGATCGCGTGACGGATGCGCGTGTAGGTCGCGCAGCGGCAGATGTTGCCCTTCATCGCGGAATTGATGTCCGCGTCGGTGGGCTTGGGCTTGGCGGCCAGAAGGTCGGCGGCCTGCATGATCTGGCCCGCCTGGCAGTAGCCGCACTGCGGCACGTCCACGGCGATCCAGGCGGCCTGGAGCTTCCTGCCCGCCGGGCTGACGGCGGCGAGGCCCTCGATGGTGGTCACCGACTTCGCGCCCACCGCCGAGATCGGGGTCTGGCAGGACCGGACGGCCTTGCCGTCCAGGTGCACGGTGCAGGCGCCGCAGAGGCCGGCGCCGCAGCCGAACTTCGGCCCCTTTACGTCGAGCTCGTCGCGCAGCACCCAGAGCAGGGGCATGTCGGGATCCACGTCCGCAGTGCGAGTCTTCCCGTTGACTTTGATCTTGAAGGCCATTGTCGCCTCTAATAGGGCCGCCTGAGCGCGTTGGTGGAAACTACCCCCTTCGCAAATTCTCGACAATGGGGCTAAGGGGAGCGCCCCTCGTGACTCCGACCCCTGGTTGCGCAATGTTGCGCGCCGTTTTCTCCCGCCAAGGACTTGTGATGACTGCCCAGACCACCGTTTCCGAAGCCATCGCGGAAATCCTCAAGCGCGAAGGCGTGGACGTGGTGTTCGGCTACCCGCGCAACCGGGTGCTGGAGACGGCCGCCATGGCCGACATCCGAACCGTTATCGTCCGCCAGGAGCGGACCGGCGTGCACATGGCCGACGCTCTCTCGCGGATGACCCGCGGCAAGCGGATGGGCGTGTTCGCCATGCAGCACGGTCCCGGCGCCGAGAACGCCTACGGTGGCGTCGCCCAGGCCTACGGCGAATCGATCCCGGTGCTGGTGATCCCGCAGGGCTATTCGCGGCGCCTCGCCCACGTGCCGGACAACTTTAACTCGACCATCTCCATGGCCGGCGTCTCCAAGCACGCCGAGCCGGTGACCTCGGGCGCCGAGGTCGAGAACATCATGCGCCGGGCCTTCACCCAGCTGCGCAACGGCCGCGGCCGGCCGGTGATCGTCGAGCTGCCTTATGACGCCGTGGACGATCCCGTGCCTCTGCCCCTGACCTACGAGGCGGTGGTCTCCACCCGCTACGGTCCCGATCCCGCCGCCGTCGAGGCCGCCGCCGATGAGCTGGTCAAGGCCAAGAACCTGGTGATCTACGCCGGCCAGGGCGTGCACTGGGCCGAGGCCTATGTGGAGCTGCAGCGCCTGGCCGAGCTCTTGGCCGCGCCGGTCTGCACCAGCCTGCCCGGCAAGAGCGCCTTCAACGAGACCCATCCCCTGGCCCTGGGCGCCGGCGGCGCCGCGACGCCGGGCCAGGTGCGCCACTTCCTCGACAAGTCCGACGTCATCTTCGGGATCGGCTGCAGCTTCTCCGAGACCGCCTTCGGCGTGAAGATGCCCAAGGGCAAGACCATCGTGCACGCCACCATGTCCGAGGTGGACATCAACAAGGCCCTGCCGACGAAGCACGCGCTCCTGGGCGACGCCAAGCTGAGCCTGCTGGCCCTGATCGACGCCTGCGCCAAGCGCATCAAGTCGCCTCGCGACCCCTCCGCCGTCCAGGCCGAGATCAAGGCGGTCGAGGCCGAGTGGATGAAGCAGTGGCTGCCGATCCTGACCTCGGACGAGGCGCCGCTGACGCCCTACCGGGTGCTTTGGGACCTGCAGCACACCGTGGACATCGACAATGTGGTCATCACCCACGATGCGGGCAGCCCGCGCGACCAGCTGACCCCGTACTGGAAGTCGACCACGCCGCTCTCCTACATCGGCTGGGGCAAGACCACCCAGCTCGGCTACGGCCTCGGCCTGGCCATGGGCGCCAAGCTCGCCTGCCCGGACAAGCTGTGCATCAATGTCTGGGGCGACGCGGCGATCGGCTTCACGGGCATGGACTTCGAGACCGCGGTGCGCGAGCGTCTGCCGATCCTGTCGATCCTGCTCAACAACGAATCCATGGCCATCGAGCTGAACGTCATGCCGGAGGCGACGCAGAAGTACCGGGCGACGGACATCTCGGGGAACTATGCCAAGTTCGCCGAGGCGCTCGGGGGCTACGGAGAGCGGGTGTTCAAGCCCGAAGACATCATTCCGGCGATCAAGCGGGGGATCGCCCAGACCGAGGCCGGCAAGCCGGCCCTGCTCGAGTTCATGACCAGCCAGGAGACCCGTTTCTCCAGACTATAAAAACATAGGGGGGCGCCATGGGCGCGAAGTCTGTTCTCGTCGGTATCGCTAGCGTGCTGCTGTTGGGGTTGGGCGCGGGTTCCGCGGAGGCGGCGGCCAAGGCCGCGCCGTCCTGCAGCCGGGCCTGCCTGGAAGACATCGCAGGCAAGTACTTCGCCGCGGTGGTGGCCCACGACGCCAGGCAGCTGCCCCTGGCCAAGGGCGCGGTCTACGTCGAGAACAACATCAAGCTGAAGATGAACGACGGGCTCTGGGCCACGGCCGAGAGCATCGACCCCTACAAGGTCTGGGTCACGGACGAGAAGTCCCACCAGGTGCTGGTCTTCACCGGCGTCAAGGAACAGAACGTGATGGCCTTCCTGGCCGTCCGCCTGAAGACCCAAGGGCGTCAGGTCACCGAGGTCGAGACCAGCGTGGTGCGCAAGTATGCGGGCGCGCAAGGCAACTACGACGTCGCCAACCTCGGTACGCCGGCCCCCGTCTGGGCCGCCTCCATGCCGGCCGAGAAGAAGTCGTCGCGCGCGGTCATGACCAAGGTCGCCAACCTCTATTTCGACGGGATCGAGCAGAGCAACGGGACCATCGTGCCGTTCATCAACGGCGAATGCCTGCGCTTCGAGAACCACGTCCAGACCGCCGGCCGCCGGCCGGCCAACCCGGCCCCCGGCACGGGCGGCGAGGTGGCCCCGAACCGTCCCTACGAGACCTGCGCCGCGCAGTTCTCCAGCGGCCGTTTCCACTACATCACCGAGGTCACCGACCGACGCTGCGACATCAACGATGAGACCCGCGGCATCGCCATCTGCATCGTGCACTTCCAGCACCCGGGCACGGTCCACTTCTGGACCGACAAGGCGACCGGCCAGCAGAACCCGATCGGCGGCAACTTCGCCAAGTACCCGAACACGACCTACATCTGGGAAGCCTTCAAGGTCGAGAACGGCAAGTACAACGACATCCTGGCCTACGTGAACGTGGTCCCCTACCGCATGACCTCGCCCTTCAAGCGGTAGGCGCGCACGGACAGGGAGAAACGCGATGATCGCCAGGATCTTGGCGGCGGCGGGCGCCTGCCTGCTGCTGCTCGCCTCGGCCGCCCAGGCGGCGCCGGCGCCAACTTCCGCTGCGCCCGCCGCGGCTAAGCCGGCGCCGAAGGCGGCCTGCAATCGCCAGTGCCTGATGGACGTGATGGAGAAATACCTCACGGCCATGGGCGCGCACGATCCCAAGCGCGCGCCGCTCGGCAAGGGCTTCATCTACTCGGAGAACGGGGTCGAGCTGACCCTGCCCGACGGGCTGTGGCGGACCGTCACCAAGGTCGGCGACTACCGCCTGTGGGTGGTCGAGCCGGGCCGCGACGTCGGGGTTCTGACCAACGCCGAGGAGAACGGCGTCGGGGTGCTGGTCTCGGTGCGGCTGAAGATGTCGGGCAGGACCATCCTGGGCGCCGAGACCCTGGTGGCCCGTCAGGACGGAGCCGCCACCAATCCGGCCCAGTCGCCCAACACCGCTCCGCGCCAGGTCCGGCCGCAGTTCTCGCAGATCCTGAAGCCCTCCGAGCGGCGCTCACGGGCCGAGCTGATCCGCATCGCCGATAGCTATTTCGAGGGGCTGGAGCTCAACACCGGCGACCAGGTCCCGCCCTTCTGGGATAGCTGCCTGCGGCTTGAGAACGGCAACCAGACGTCGAGCAAGCCGCTGCTGCCGGGCCAGCAACTGACTGGGATCAACCTCGGCTGCCGCGAGTCGATCGAGCTCGGCTACTACGCCGACGACACCCGCATGCGGGACCGCCGCCATCTGGTCGTCGATTCCGAGCGGGGGCTGGTCTACTCGTCGGTCTACTTCGACCACGACGCGACCGTGCGGAGCTACAAGCTGAAGAACGGCCAGACCGTCAGTGTGGCGCGAACCGCGCCCTGGACCTGGCAGATCCACGAGGTCTTCCAGATCCGCGACGGCAAGATCGACCAGGTGGAGGCCGTGCTTCTTTCGGCCCAGTACGGCCAGCGCCCGGTCTTCCGGGACGGCGTCAGAATGCCAAGTCACGGCCGCTAGAGCCGAAAGAGGAAAACGCCATGAACATCAAGATCTTGTCTGCGACTGTCGCCGGACTGCTTCTGCTGGGCTCGTCCGCCTTCGGGGCCGCCACGGCCCCGGCTCCTGCCGCGGCCGCCAAGGCCGCGCCGGCCAAGAAGGCCGACTACTGCGACCGCGAGTGCCTGAAGGGGGTGATGGAGAAATACCTCGCCGCCATGGTCGCCCATGATCCGTCCAAGGCGCCCTTCGCGAAAAACGCGCTCTACGCCGAGAACGAGATCTTCCTGAAGATGCCCGACGGCATCTGGCGCACGGCCACCAGCGTCGGCAAATACCGGGTGTGGGTGGTCGAGCCCGGCCGCGACGTCGCCGTCTATGTCGACGCCACCGAGAACGGCCTGCCCTTCCACCTGGCCGTGCGGCTGAAGATGTCGGGACGCACCATCGTCGGCTCCGAGGTGGTGACGAACGGCCGGGACAACTACGGCGCCCCAACCGGCAACGTGCAGCCGCGCGAGCCGCGGCCGCAGTTCGCCGAAGTGGTGCCGGTCAAGGACCGGGTCTCCCGCCAGGAGATGATCCGCATCGCCAACACCTATTTCGACGGCATTGAGAACAACGTCGGCGACCACGTGCCGCCCTTCTCGGACGACTGCGTGCGGATCGAGAACGGCAACCAGACCAGCGGCCGGCCCATCCCCGCCAACGGCGTCGTCAGCAGCGCCAACTACGGCTGCGCCGAGTCCATGCGGCTGGGCTACTACCGCGACGACACCCGCATCCGCGACCGCCGCTACCTGATCGTCGACCAGGAGCACGGGCTGGTTTACGCCCACTGCTTCTTCGACCACGACGCGGTGATCCGGTCCTACCAGCTGAAGAACGGCCAGACCGTCACCATCAGCCGCAAGTCGCCCTGGACCTGGGTGATCTCGGAGATCTTCCAGGTCCGCAACGGCAAGATCGGCCAGGTGGAGGCGATCAACTACGCCGCCCCCTACGGTCAGCCGACCGCCTTCCGCGACGGCGTGCCCATGCCGTCGCACGCCACGCGCTAGGCTTAAGGTTCCGGCGGGACTCGCGTCCCGCCGGCCCTCCCTACTTCAGGCTCGTGTAGGCCAGCCGGTCGCCCCGGAAGGTGCCGATCCACAGCTCGTTGCCGACCTGCAGGGCGCCGGTGGCGTCGCTGAAGGCGCGCGTGCCCTTCTCGCGCAGGACCGGCGTGACCTTCATGGTGTTCGGATCGAGCTTCAGCACGGCCCAGTCATGGGCGCACGGCTGCGCGCAGGCGAGGAGGTCGGCCATGCTGGCGGCGACCTGGCCGGCGACCAGGAGCTTGCCGTCCGGCGCCCAGCGCAGGTTGTCGGGCAGGAAATCCACCTTGACCGAGACCGGCTTGCCGCCGCCCGAGCGGGGGAAGCGCAGGACCCGCATCTCCGGCCAGGCGTTGACGAAGACCCAGCGCCCGTCGGGGGACACCGCCACGCCGTTGTCGCCCGAGAGCTCGGTGCCCGCGAGGCGCCTGAAGCCGCCCTTGGGCGTCCATTCGATCAGGACACCGGTCTTCTCCAGCTTGGCCATGTGGGCGAAGGCGTCGGCGTCGCCGGCCTCGTTGAACTTGGAGACGATGAAGCCGCCTCCGGGCAGGGCGGCGACGGAGTTGGGGACCACGTCCTTGGGCAGGATCACGCAGCCGATCCAGCGCACCTCGGGTTCGCCGCGGCCGCCCGTCACCTCGAACGCCTCGATCGATTCGCGGCCCCCGTGGTTCACCGCCAGGAGGGTGTGGCGTCCGCCCTTGCCCGGCAGCAGGGCCAGGCCATGGGCGGCGAACTTGGTCATGTCGGGGGCGGAGGGACAGGCCGCGTAGGGCGCGCGGGCCTTGCCGCCCACGTCCGGGGCGAGCGTCCTCCAGCCCTTCTCGCCGGCGTCGATCAGGTAGAGCCGTCCGGCCGTCGAGCCGGCCCCGGCCATGCCGCTGACGATCATCCAGTCGGCGCCCGGGACCAGCACCAGGTCCTCGGCGTTGGCCGGGCCGCACAGGTAGCTGATCCTGCCGGCCGGCGCGCAGGCCTCGGCGGCCTTCGCCGGCCGGGCCCCGCCGGCGGCCAGCAGCCCCCCGAGCGCCAAGGCCGCGATCATCAAGCCCTTCATCGATTCCCTCCTGGTTTCCGGTCGCGTCGAGGCGCCCGGAGCTTCGCCGGAGCATGGCGCCAAGGACACAGGTGCGGCAAGAAACGCTTGGACTGCGCGCAAAAGTGGTGGATGTCTCGTTGTGCGATACAGGTGTAACGGCTATGGACTTGCAAGTATCTGAAACCGCCTTGTAATTAGCAGCTGTAAATTGGCGCCGATTCAGGTCGCCTAAGAGCTGCGTTCACCGCTATCGTGTTCGCTAAGAAACCAATCCCGTAGGGGGGAATGAATGTCCAAGATATCGAGCAAGGCCGTGCGCCTTGCGACTCCGCGCGCTGCCCTTCTGACCGCAGCGAGCGCTGTTGCGCTCGTCGTGGGTATGTCGGCGGGAAGCCACGCCTTCGCCCAGCAGGTCGACGAAGTGGTGGTCACCGCCGAACGGCGGGAGATGCAGCTGCAGGACACGCCGCTGTCGATCATCGCGCTCTCCGGCGCCACGCTGGAAGCCAAGGGCATCGACAACGTCTCCGACCTGATGCTCACCACTCCGAACCTGGCCATCCAGGGCGGCCGGTTCTCGGGCAACGCCACCCCGACCTACTCGATCCGCGGTGTTGCCGGCGGCGGCGGCGCCGCCGGCGAACGCGGCGTGGCCATGTACGTGGACGGCGTCTTCATGCCGCGCACGGTCGGTTCGCTGATGAAAATCTACGACATCGACCGCATCGAAGTGCTGCGCGGGCCGCAGGGCACCCTGTTCGGCCGCAACTCCACCGGCGGCGCGATCCGCATCTTCACCAAGCAGCCCAGCCATGAGTTCGACGCCTACATCAAGGCGACGGCGGGCAACTTCGGCCACTACGACGTGACCGGCATGATCAACATCCCGGTCGGCGACAAGCTCGCCTTCCGCGCCCAGGGCGGCTACCTCAAGGAGAACGGCTACGTCGAGCGCGGTCCGGAGACCCTCGGCGGCTCGACGGACAAGGTGCTCCGCCTGCAGGCCAGGTGGGATCCGACCAGCAACCTCTCGGCGGTGGTCGGGGTCGCCTACACCAGCTCCCGTTCCGGGGGCAACCCGCAGGTCCTGGCCGAGTTGGACTTACGTCCCGGCATCGAGGGCATTCTCCAGGGCAACTACGGCGACTGGCTGAACGATGCCTTCAAGAAGGCCGGCGGCCCGCCGATAGCGCCCTTCAACGACCCGCGCGTGATTCTGGGCGATCCCTTCAAGACCCCGGGCTTCTGCTTCCTGGACAACTTCAATCCGGACTACAGCACCCTCTGCAAGCAGTTCGACAACACCGACTACCTGCAGGCCGACGCCAGGCTCACCTGGAACATCAACGACAAGACGTCGATCACTTCCACCACCGGCTGGGGCTCCCTGATCAACCGGTCCCTGACCGACTCGGTGATGCTCGGCTTCTCCCTCGGCACCTCGACGGTGAAGTCCAAGACCCTCAATGAGGAAGTCCAGCTCAACACCAAGCTGTTCGCGGACCGCGTCGACCTCGTGGTCGGCGGCAACTACTTCAGCGAACACTCGAGCTCGGGCGGCATCGGCAGCATCACCCGCCGGGGCACCAGCGTGTACCCGGCGGCGGCCAACGGCGACGGCGACGGCGGCCTGTTCTACGGAACCAACGGCTTCAGCCGGAACAAGTCGAGCTCCTACGGCTTCTTCGGCAGCACCACGATCCACGTCACCCAGAAGTTCAATGTGACCGGCGGTCTTCGCTATGGCCATGACAAGAAGGCTCTCGATCAGACCTCCTTCGCGTCGGCGACCTTCGTCCCCGTGGCCGGCACCGACCGCACCAGGGTCACCGGCGGCAACGCCTGGCACGCCCTCGACTGGCGTCTGACGCTAGACTACCACCCCACCGACGACGCGATGGTCTACGGCACGGTGTCCAAGGCCTATAAGGCCGGCGCCTACAGCTTCACCATCCTGTCGAACGTGGCCGGACCGCTGCAGAGCGGGGACTTCATCAAGCCGATCCCGCCCGAGCAGGTGATCAACTACGAAATCGGCGCGCGCACGACCTGGTTCGGCAACCGCCTGCGGATCAACCCGACGATCTACTACATGCGCTGGACCAACCGTCAGGCGCCGCGCCAGATCACCTGCACGGCCGAGGGCCTCACCCTCTGCCCGACCGGCTTCCGGATCATGACCGTCAACTCCGGCAACATCGACTTGAAGGGCATGGAGCTCGACGGGCAGCTGGCCG
This sequence comes from Caulobacterales bacterium, assembly GCA_947474395.1. GTDB lineage: Bacteria > Pseudomonadota > Alphaproteobacteria > Caulobacterales > Caulobacteraceae > CANJID01. The sequence goes on along the minus strand of CANJID010000013.1, from coordinate 21,242 downwards.
TCACCCGCGACTTCAACATCGACTTCTCCGCGGGCGTCACCAAGTACAAGCTGCGCGATCCGCTCGCCAACGGTGGTCCGAACCTCTACCCGGCGCAGGCCTCGCCGACCTTCAACGTCGGCGGCACCTACGTCTGGCGCAACGAGCAGCGCGGGGACATCACCGGCAACATCAACTGGTCATACGTCAACAGCCAGCCGACCTACCCGGACTCGAACTCGGACTCGTCCTACGAACTGCCTTCGTATGACGTGCTCAACGCCCGCCTGACCTGGCGTCCGCCGAGCCGCAAGTTCTCGGTCTCGCTGTTCGCCAACAACCTGACCGACAACACCTACGCCACCTTCGCCAGCAGCGCGGGCGGCGGCTTCTGGGATGCCGGCGGCGCGCCCAACCCGGCCAACGCCATCCAGTTCCCGCTGCGTCGGGCGCTGGGCCTGACCATGGCCCGGCCGCGCGAATTCGGCATCACGGCGCAGTACAACTTCTAAGGACCTTCGGGACCTCACGAAGACCGGAAGCCGGGGTGAAAGCCCCGGCTTCTTTTTTTTGCCCGCAGTTTCGTTGACGGCCTCGGCCGCTCTGGCCGAGCATGGGCGCAACGATAGGGAAGGACGCGCGATGCAGGACGTGGAGGGCAAGGTCGCCTTCATCACCGGCGGGGCCTCAGGCATCGGCTACGGCATGGCCCGGGTGTTTCTGGCCGCCGGGATGAAGGTGGTGATCGCTGACCTGAACCGCGCCTATCTCGACGAGGCGCGACTGGCCCTTCGCGGAAACAACGCCGTCCACTTCATCGAGCTCGACGTGGCCGACCGCGCCGCCGTCGAGGCGGCCGCCGACGAGACCGAGCGGGTGTTCGGCAAGGTCCACATCGTCTGCAACAACGCCGGCGTCTCCGGGGCCATCCCCATGGACGAGGCGGCGTGGGAGGACTGGGACTGGGTCGCCGGGGTCAATCTCGGCGGGGTGATCAACGGGGTGAAGGTGTTCATCCCCCGCCTCAAGGCGCACGGGGAGGGTGGTCACATCGTCAACACCTCGTCCATGGCCGGGCTGATCCCCCTGCCGGACACCGGCGGCATCTATTCCATGACCAAGTTCGCGGTGCGCGGCCTGACCGATTCGCTGCGCCTGACCCTGGCCCGCGACAACATCGGCGTCTCGGTCCTCTGTCCCGGGCTGACCCGCACGCGAATCCTCGAATCGGTGGCCCGGCCCGGAACCGCGCCCGCCGAAGGGGCGACCGGCGACGGCGCGGTGTTCAACAATCTGGACGCCGGCATGGACCCGATGGAGCTGGGGGAGGCGGTCCTACGCGGCATTCGCCGCAACGACGCCTACATCCTGCCGCACGGGGAGTTCAAAGAGGAGGTGCGGGGCCTGTTCGAGGAAATCCTGGCCGCCTTCCCCGACGACAAGGATGCTCCGGCCGAAAGGGTCGCCTTCGAGGACCGCCGCCGCCGCATGACCGAAGACGCCAAGGCCGGCAAGCCGAGAGGCTAGGTAAAGTCGAGGTCCAGTCGAGGTCCAGTCGAGGTCCAGTCGAGGTCCAGTCGAAGCCTATTCCGGCTTCAGCCCGACGAAGAGGCGCACGTCGGCGACATCGGCCTCGTTCCACGCCGCCTCGAACTGCTCCTTCATCACGGTGTCCTCGGGGAAGGACTGGAACTTCTTGGCGGTGATCCGGGCGGTCCGCAGGTCGGTCTCAAGGGCGGCGGCGGCCTCGACGGCCTTATCGTCCCCCGCGCCGTTGGCGAAGATCGGCACGCCCACCACCCCGTAGGCTATCCCCCGCGCTATGGGCCACAGCTTGGGCCGCCAGCCCGCCTGCCGCAGGGTGTCGGCGACGGCGGCGCCGAACTCGGTGATCTCCTTGGTGTCGCCGAAGACGATGATGTCCGCCCGCACGGGGGCGAAGCGGGCGAGGTCCTTGGCCATGGCGGCGCGCTGGGCCGCGGAGAGGGTCCGCGCCTTGACGGCGGCGTCGGGCGGCGTGGCGGGCTGAGTGGCGGCGTGGGCGTTCCCGACCGCGAAAAGGGCCAGGGCGGCGATCAAGCCGAGCGTGCGCCTCGAACTGCCTGTCATCGTCGATCCCCTCCGTTTTTTTGCCTTGGTGCGAGGCTAACACGGGGAAGGCGCCGGCCGCGACCCGCCGCCAACTTGTCAGCGATAAGGGACGGGGCGTAAACACCCCTACATGTGCTTCGGGAGGTTCGCGTGATCACCATCACTGTCAACGGCAAGCAGCGGAAGCTTGACGTCGAGGACGACGCCCCCCTGCTCTGGGTGCTGCGCGAGGAGCTCGGCCTGACGGGCACCAAGTTCGGCTGCGGCGCCGGGCTCTGCGGCGCCTGCACGGTGCATGTGGACGGCAAGGCGCAGCGGACCTGCATCCTTCCGGTCAAGGCCGTCGACGGCAAGGCGATCACCACGATCGAGGGCCTCTCGCCCGCGGCCAAGCACCCGGTCCAGCAGGCCTGGCTGATCGAGGATGTGCCGCAGTGCGGCTACTGCCAGTCCGGACAGATCATGGCCGCCGCCTCGTTCCTGAAGACCCACCCGAACCCGACGGACGAGGAGATCGACGCCGGCGTCACCAACCTCTGCCGCTGCGGCACCTATCCGCGCATCAAGAAGGCCATCCACCGGGCCGCGGCGCTCGCCGCCGGCAAGAAGGCGTGAGCGTCATGCAAACCAAGCTCGCCGCCACCGCCCTTTCCCGCCGCACCCTGATCGCCACCGGCCTGACCGCGGCCGGAGGGTTCACCCTCGGCGTCGCCCTTCCCGAAGGGGCGCAGGCCCAGACCGTCAACATCGCCAGCCCGGAAACCCTGTCGCCGCGCGAGATCAACGCCTGGCTGGTGATCGAGCCCGATAGCTCCGTGGTCGTGCGCCTCGCCCACTCCGAGATGGGGCAGGGGACCCTCACCGCCCTGGTCATGATGGCCGCCGAAGAGCTCGGCTGCGACTGGTCGAAGGTCCGTTACGAGTACGCCTCGGCGAACCGGAACCTGAAGGAAAAGGGCGTCTACAAGAGCCAGCGCACCGTGGGCAGCGCAGGCGTGCGCACCTCGGTCGCCTTCATGCAGCAGGCCGGCGCCAGCGCCCGCGAACGTCTGGTCGCCGCGGCCGCCAAGCGCTGGGGCGTCGCCTCGGCCGCCTGCGGCTGCGGGGACGGGCGGGTGACGCATATGGAAACCGGCCGCACCCTCGACTTCGGCGCCCTGTGCGTCGACGCGGCCAAGATCACCCTGGAGAAGGAGCCGGCCACCAAGTCGCCGGTCGATTACAAGCTGCTCGGCAAGTGGACCCCCCGGCTCGACACCGCCCCCAAGCTCGACGGCTCGGCCCAGTTCGGCATCGACGCCAAGGTCCCGGGGATGGTGTACGCCGCCGTGATCTCGGCGCCCGAGTGGGGCGCCAAGCTGGCGAGCGTCGACGAAAGCCCCACAAAAGGCATGCGTGGCGTCATCACGGTGGTGAAGCTGGACGACGCGGTGGCGGTCGTCGCCGACCGCTACTGGCGCGCCAAGGCGGCCCTGGCCAAGCTGGAGCCGGTGTGGGCGCCGGGTCCGAACGCCACCGTGGATTCCGCCCAGCTCAACAAGGCCTATCTGGACGCCCTGGACGGCCCCCTTTCCAGCGGGCGCAAGGCGGGCGACATCGCCGCCGGGCTCGCCGCTCCGGGGGTGAAGCTGATCGAGGCCACCTACGAGGTTCCCTATCTGGCGCATGCGCCGATGGAGCCGATGAACTGCACCGTGCAGCTGCAGCCGAATCGGGTGGACGTGTGGATCGGCTCGCAGTCGCCGCCCGACGTCCTGGCCATGGCGGCCAAGGAGAGCGGGGTCGCAGCCGAGAATGTCTACGTCCACAACCAGTTCGTGGGCGGCGGCTTCGGCCGGCGCTCCACCCATGACGAACTGGTGCACGCCATCGCGGTCGCCAAGGTCGTCGGCAAGCCCGTCAAGCTGATCTGGAGCCGCGAGCAGGACATCCGCCGCGACCGCTACCGCCCGCAGGCGGCGGTGAAGTTCAAGGCGGCGATGGACACCGAAGGCCGCTGCACGGCGCTCGACACCAAGGTGGCGTGCGGATCGCTGTTCCACTCGCTGGCCGCCCCGATCGGCACGCCCCGCGCCCCGACGGACAAGCTGCAGGAGCCGATGGCGGTCGAGGTGCTGGCGGGCCACGCCTACAAGATCCCCAACCTCTCGGTCGCACTGGCGCTGAAGAACGCGCACGTGCCGGTGGCCTTCTGGCGCAGCGTCGGCGCCTCGCAGAACACCTTCTTCCTGGAGAGCTTCATCGACGAGCTGGCCCATGCGGCCGGCCAGGACCCCTACAAGTTCCGCCGCGCCATGCTCGACCGCCCAGACTATCTGGGGGTGCTCGACACCATGGCCGAGAAGGGCGACTGGGGTAAGCCGCTGCCGCCGGGCCGCGGGCGCGGCATGGCCATCGTCGACACCTACGGCACGGTCACCGGCCAGGTGGCGGAAGTGACGGTGAGCAAGGACGGGGAACTGAAGGTCGACCGGGTGGTGGCGGTGGTCGACTGCTATCACGCGGCCAATCCCAACACGATCTACCAGCAGATCGAGGGCGGCATCGTCTTCGGGCTCACCGCGGCGCTCTACGGCGAGATCACCATCGACAAGGGCGGGCCGGTCGAGAGCAACTTCGACACCTATCCCCTGCTGCGGATGAACGAGGTCCCGAAGATCGAGATTCACATGCCCCTGTCGGGCGGGCCGCGCTGGGGCGGGATCGGCGAGCCGTCCGTGGCGCCGGTGGCGCCGGCGATCTGCAACGCCATCTTCGCCGCGACCGGCAAGCGCGTGCGGAGGTTGCCGCTGAAGAACTTCGATCTGAAGAGCGCCTAGCCGCCGCGAATCAGGCGCGCCGCCGCCCTCGGATCGGCGGCGGCGGCCCTTAAGTCCATGACGGTAAAGGCGATGTCGCCAAGATGTCGCCGGCCGACTTACGGTCTTCGAGCCGTCTTTTGTTAGGAGCGCGTCAAGACTTCCAAATTTGGACGGTCTTCGGCCATGCTTTACGTGGAATTCACCAAACCGAGTCTAAGGCATGGGCATGCGAAGCGCCCTGCTGTTCGTCATCGCCCTGTTGTTCGCCGCCCCGGCCATGGCGGCGGACCTCACGGTGACGATACGGTCGACCTCCGGCCAGTCCGTTCGCGACGCCGTGGTGACCCTCCAGCCCACAGCGGCCCAGGCGCCCGCGCCGATTCGTTTCTCGTGGCCCTACAAGGTCACCCAGCAGAATCTGCAGTTCGATCCCTTCGTGCTGATCGTGCCGCAGGGCTCGGAAGTCTCCTTCCCGAACAAGGACGGGGTGCGCCACCACGTCTACTCCTTCTCGTCCGCCAAGCCCTTCGAGCTGAAGCTCTACGGCAAGGACGAGAGCCGCTCGGTGAAGTTCGACAAGACCGGGATCGTCGCCCTGGGCTGCAACATCCACGACGGCATGGTCGGTTTCGTCATCGTCGTGGACACCCCCTACGCCATGAAGAGCGACGCCTCGGGCAGCGTGACCCTGCGGGGCGCGCCGGCGGGTCCGGCCACCTTGCGCATCTGGCATCCCTACATGAAGGCGGGGAACAACCAGATCGAGCGCCGCATCGTCGTTCCGGCGGGCGGAATGACCGAGGCGGTCGTGGTGCAGCTGCGCCCGGCCCCCGACCACAGCCGCAGCTACTGACGCCATGGCCGCACCCAAGCACCTCGGTATGGCGATCGGCGTCCTCCTGGTCGCCTTCGCACCGGCCAAGCGGGCCTGGTCGCAGGTCGACCTGGTCTCGAGGGAAACCTTCACCGGCCTTTTGGACCTGAGGCTCTCGGCCACCACCGGCGAGCGGTCCTTCGTGGACGGCGACTTCGGCAAGCTGCGCTTCGACGGCGGCGGCAGCACGGTCAAGATCCGCCCCTCCCTCGCCGACGCGGCGATCGCCTGGCGTCCGCGCCTGTCCTGGGCCTGGAGCGCCACCGTTCACGCCGAGATGCAGGACGGCGTGAAGCCGGACCTGATCCAGGCCTATTTCACCTACAAGCCCACCCCGAAGAGCGCGACGCGCTTCCAGGCGCGGATGGGCCTGCTCTATCCGGAGATATCCCTCGAGCACGAGGGTGCGCTCTGGAAGACGAGCTACACCATCACCCCCTCTGCGATTAACAGCTGGGTGGGCGAGGAAGTTAAGCCGCTGGCCGTCGAGGCCACGGTGCGCCGACCGATCGGCGACCACGAGTTCTCGGCCACCGCCGCGGTGTTCGACTACAACGACACCTCTGGCACCCTTTTGACCTTCCGCGGCTGGGCCCTGCACGACCTGAAGGCCCCGACCCGGCACGAGTGGGCGCTGCCGCCCCTCGACAACTTCATCAAGGGACCGCAGTCGCGCGAGAGTTATCCGGTCCGCCATATCGACGACCGCATCGGCTACTACGGCCGGCTGGAATGGGCGCCGCCGATCGGAGCGACCTTCAACCTGTTTTACTACAACAACCTCGGCGACAAGACTTCCAAGGACTGGGACAAGCAGTGGTCGTGGGCCACGGAGTTCTGGAACGGTGGGGTCAACTGGGCGCTGAACGACAAGGTGCGCATCCTGGGCCAGGTCATGTCGGGCCGCACCCTGATGGGCTTCAAGGGCCCCAAGACCATCTGGATCGATATGGATTTCGCCAGCGCCTACGTGCTCGCGACCCGCAAGATCGGCGAGACGGACCAGCTCACCGGCCGGCTGGAGTTCTTCCGCACCCGGGACAACTCCCCCCAGAGCGGGGGCTACGCCTTCGCCAACCGCATCGCTGCCGACCGCAAGGAAGACGGCTGGGCCATGACCGCCGCCTATAAGCGGACCCTGACCCCCAACGCCGCCCTGTTCTTCGAGGCCCTGCACGTCTCGTCCGAACGCAAGGCCCGCGTCCTGACCCTCACACCCCAAGGTCAGGCCCAGACCATGTTCCAGACCTCCCTGCGCCTGTCGTTCTGAGCCGCGGCGTATTTGCGGGGCGCCTGACGTTTTCAGGCCCCTTGATGAACGCTGGCGAGGCCCTAGGATGGGTCCAAGCAACGACAAGAAAAAATCGAGCTATAGGGAGATGACAATGAGGATGGTCCTTGGTCTGGCCACGGCCGGGCTGCTGCTTGCATCGGGGACGGCCGCACTCGCGCACCACTCCGGCGCGATGTTCGATCGGCTCAAGGCCGTCACCCTGACCGGCGAGGTCAAGGAATACGTGTTCGAGAACCCGCACGTGTGGATCGAGATCGTCGTCTCGGCCAAGAACGGCAAGAAGACCCAGTGGGGGATCGAAGGCGAAGGCCCGCGCATGATGAGCCGGATGGGCCTGTCGCCCGTCACTCTGAAGCCGGGCGACAAGGTGACCATCCACGCTCACCCGCTGCGTGATGGCCGCCCCGGCGGCAGCTTCATGGATATCAAGATGCCGGACGGGAACGTGCTGGTCGCCGGGCGCGCCGCGCCCGAGGGCCAGGCCGCCGCTCCGCCTGCGCCGCCCGCCGCCCCGGCCGCTCCCGCTCCGGCACGGTGAGGAAAGCCATGATCCGCAAGACCCTCATGGGCGCCGGCGCCCTCGCCGCCGTCCTGCTGGCCGTAGCGCCCGCCACCGCCCAGGCCCCGTCCGCCCAGATGGCGACCGGCTGGCCCGCCCCGGGCACGCCCGCCAAAGCCATGGCCGATCTGCCCAACCCGCCTGCGATCGCGGAAAGCTGGAACGGCATCTGGAATGGCATCGGCGGCCTCGTCTTCGACAAGGACCACGCCGTCCTGCCGCCCGACCCGGCCAACGGAGCCGGCTTCGAATACGGCCCCCGTCCCGGGGCCTACATGACCAACATCCCCTACAAGCCCGAGTACCAGAAGGAGTACGAGGAGACGGTCAAGAAGGCGATCAAGGGCATCGTTTTCGACCCGATGGGAAGCTGCATCTCGCCCCACGGCATGCCGCGCATCGCCGGTCAGGGCGGGCCCGGCCCGATGGAGCTGGTCGTCCGCAAGAACCAGGTCTGGATGATGTTCGACTACATGAACGAGACCCGGCGCATCTACACCGACGGCCGCGGCCACCATAAGCCCGAGGAAGCCTTCGGGGTGAACATGGCCCACTCGATCGGCCGCTGGGAGGGCGACGTCCTGGTGGTCGACTCCACCGAGATGATGAAGGGAATCTTCGACCGCACCGGCGCCCCGCACTCCAGCCAGGTCCACGTGACCGAACGTATCCGTCTGGTCGACCCCAACACCCTGCAGGACGATCTGGTCATCGAGGACCCGGTGGTGCTCACCCGCCCGTGGGTGGTGAGCCGCCAGCTCCGCCGCTCTGGCGCGGGCGCGGAGGTCACGGGCAGCTACTGCCAGCACAACCGCAACGACCTGGTCGGCGTGGACGGGTCCCAGACCGCGATCCTGGCGACCGACACGGTGAGAGGCCAGGCGGTGAAGAAGCCGGCGGCCAAGAAGGCTCCGGCCAAGGCCGCCGCCAAGAAGTAGGCGAGGGGTCCGTCCGGCGTCATGAGTGAAAGCGTTCCCGATCCAGCCGGCGCCATAGCCGCCCGGCTGGATCGGCTACCGCCCTCCTGGGCGGCCTGGCGGATCGTCGTGCTCCTCTCGCTCGGCGGCTGCTTCGAGTTCTACGACCTCCTGATGACCGGCTACATCTCGCCGGGACTGACGCGCGCCGGGATATTCCGCGCCGATGGGGGGCTGTTCGGCCTGTCCGACCAGGCGGCCTTCACGGCGGCCAATTTCCTTGGCCTGTGGATCGGGACCCTGGCCTTCGCCTGGGTGGCGGACCGGTTCGGCCGGCGCGCGATCTTCACCGGCTCGCTCCTCTGGTACTCGGCGGCCACGGCGGTGATGGCCTGCCAGTCCAGCGCCTTCGGCGTCGATCTCTGGCGGCTGATCGCCGGGATCGGCCTCGGCGTCGAGATGATCACCATCGACACCTATGTCGTGGAGTTCACGCCCAAGGCGATCCGCGGCCGGGCCTTCGCCGTCAGCCAGTCGATCCAGTTCTGCGCCGTGCCGATCGTGGCCTTCATGTGCTGGTGGCTGCTGCCCTTGCAGCCCCTCGGGATCGAGGGCTGGCGGTGGGTCATGCTGGCGGGCGCGGCCGGGGCGATCTTCATCTGGTGGATTCGCCGGGGGGTGCCCGAATCGCCCCGCTGGCTGGCCCGGCACGGACGGTTCGCGGAGGCCGACGCCGTCGTCGCCGCGATCGAGGCGCGGGCGGTGGCCGAAACCGGCAAGGCCCTGGCAGAGCCCGTTCCCGTGGCCCTGGACGGGGCGGGGAGGGGGAGCTTCTCGGAAATCCTGCGGCCGCCCTACCGCAAACGCACCATCCTCCTGGCGGTGTTCAACGCCTTCCAGGCCATCGGCTTCTACGGCTTCGGCAACTGGGTCCCCAACCTGTTGGCGGCTCAGGGGGCAGGGGTGATGAAGAGCCAGCTCTACGCCTTCGCCATCGCCCTGGCCTATCCGGTGGGGCCGCTGATCTGCTCCCTCTTCGCCGATCGTTTCGAGCGCAAATGGCAGATCGTGGCGGCGGCCATCGGCACGGCGACCCTGGGCCTGCTGTTCGCCACCCAGAGCGCACCCGTCGCCCTGATCGCCCTGGGGGTAGGGATCACCCTCTCCAACAATCTGCTGTCCTACAGCTACCACGCCTACCAGGCCGAGCTGTTCCCGACCCGGATCCGGGCGCGGGCCGTGGGCTTCGTCTATTCCTTCAGCCGTCTCTCCACCGTCTTCACCAGCTTCATGATCGCCTTCTTCCTGAGGGACTTCGGCACGGTAGGCGTGTTCGCCTTCATCGCCTTCGCCATGGGGATGGTGGTGCTCTCCATCGGCCTGTTCGGCCCGCCCACGGGCAAGCGGTCGCTGGAGGAGATTTCGCGTTGAGTTGCTTGCGCTGACCCCTCGCATGGGGTCCCCTGCCTCTGCGCGGGAGGACGGCGCTTCAGTCGCACAGGGGGGACACCATGGCGGCATACCAGGGATTTCAGGCGTCACGGCGCGCGGTGCTGGCGGGCGGGCTCGCCCTCAGCGCGACGGCCGCCTTCGGCGCGGAAGCCAAGCTCGAGGTCGTGACCAAGTCGGGCCGCCTGCGCGGGGCGCTGGTCGCCGATGGGGTGCGGGCCTTCAAGGGCGTGCCCTACGCGGAAGCGCCGGTGGGGCCGCTGCGTTTCAAGGCGCCGGTTCCGATCAAGGCCTGGACCGGCGTGCGCGACGCCACTCAGTTCGGCAATGCGGCGATCCAGAACGCCGGCGGGCTGGCGGGCGGGGTCACGATCTCCGAGGACTGCCTCAACCTGAACGTCTGGGCGCCGACGGCGCCCGGCCCCCATCCCGTGTTCGTCTGGATTCAGGCGGGGGGCAACCAGGGCGGCTCGATCTCCCACCCGGGTTATGACGGCGCGGCCTTCGCCCGGGACGGGGTGATCTTCGTGTCGATGAACTACCGCGTGGGAGCGCTCGGCTTCCTGGAGCTGGGCGAGGCCATCGGCCCGGAATACGCGGGCAGCGGCAACAACGGCGTCAAGGACATGGTCGAGTGCCTGCGCTGGGTGAAGGCCAATATCTCAGCCTTCGGGGGCGACCCGAACCGGGTGACCCTGGGCGCCTTCCTGTCGGGCGCCAAGAACGGGATGATCATCCTGACCATCCCTGCGGCCAAGGGCCTGTTCCAGCGGGCGATCATGCAGAGCGGCTGGACCGTGGCGGCCAATCCGTCCGAAGCCCACATGATGGCCAAGCTGTCGACCGACGCCATCGGCGGAGACATCAGGAAGTTCCTGACCGCGACCCCCGCCGAAATCCTCACTGCCCAGGGCAAGGCCGGCCAGGCCCTGCCCAAGGGTCACCCGTGGGGGCCGTGGCTCGACGGCAAGTTCATCATCCGCCAGCCCCGCGAGGCCCTGCAGGCGGGGGTGGCCAGGGAAATCCCGCTGCTCCTCGGGGCGGACCGGGACGAGACGGCGCTGGGCGCCCCGCCCGCGGCCGGCCAGCCCGCGCGGGCGCTCACCGCCAAGCAGTTCTCCTGGCTCGCCCTGCCGGTGGCCGAAGCCCTCGACGTCAAGTACCGCGCCGCCTATCCGGAGCTGTCGGACTACGACCGGCGCATCCGGCTCGCCACCTCCGAGGAGGCCTGGATCCCGACGGTGGACGCGGCCAGCGCCCACGCGCGCCACGGCGGCCAGACCTGGCTCTACCGCTTCGACGCCAGCCGGGTGGACGGGCCCCGAAAGGGGCGGGCGATCAACGGCGTCGAGGTGGCCTACGCCTTCGACAACCTGGACAAGCCCGAGATCGTCGCCACGGGCGGCTCGGTGCGCCCCGAGGACCGGGTGCTCGCGACGCAGGTCCACACGGCCTGGGTCGCCTTCATCAAGGGCAAGGCCCCGGCCGCGCAAGGGTTGCCCGCCTGGCCGCAGTACGACGAGACTCGGCGGATGACCCTGATCATCAACCACGCCAGCGTGGTGGAATCCGACCCCTGGGGCGTCGAGCGATCCCTTTGGAAGGATGTTGCGTTCCAACCCTCGATCTGAGGAGGACGGCGATGAGGACGGCTCTGACGGCCTGCTTGGCGGCAGGGGTGCTCGGCGTGGCCGGGGCGGCGGGGGCGCACTGCTCCTTCGCTATGTTCGACCAGTCCCGGACGGTTCAGCTCAAGGGCGTGGTCGCCGAGTTCCAGTGGACGGCGCCGCACGCCTTCTTCGAGATCGACGTTCCGGGAGGGAAGGGCGTCGAGCGCTGGTCGGTCGAGACCAACAGCGCCGGCAACCTGCATCGCGGGGGGTGGCGAGCCAGCGACTTCAGGCCGGGCGACAAGATCACGATCTTCCTCAACCCCATGCGCAACGGCCAGAAGGCCGGCCTGTTCAAGGGCGTGGTGATGCAGGACGGCGGAACGCGGGGCGAGGTTCCCGCCGGCCTCGCGGCGGCCAAGAGCCTCCACCGCCGGGGCTGAGCGGAAGGGGCCGCCCCGCGGCGACCCCCGAGCGCTTCCAGTGCTGATCGCTCGCTACTGGCGGGTCCGGGTCCGCGCCCGGCCCGAGCCGCCGGCGCGGCCGTTGTCGGCCACCACGGCCTTGGTCCAGCCGTCCTTGAAGGTCGAGCCCCAGGTGCGCGTCAGGCGGATGCTTTTCAGCTTCCAGACGCCGTCCTCCCTGACCAGGGTGTCGTCATAGACGCCCGCGCCCCAGGTCGCCGCGCCCTGGGCCACGCCGGTCATCTCGAACAGGCGGGCATGGACCGAGGCGCTCTTGGCGTCGGCGGAGACGCGGATCACCGGCTGGAACACCAGGTGGTTCATCATGGTCCCGGCGGGCTGGCCGTCGTCGCCGAACTTGGCCTTGAGGAACTGACCCCCCTGGCCCGGGCCGCTGGCGTCTCCCGCCAGCATGATGGTCGGGTTCCGGGCGAGGATATTGTCCATCGACGCCGTGTCCTTCTCGTCGGTGTAGTAGCCGTAGGCCGAGATCACGTTCTCGGCCGCGTCGAAGGCCACCGCCCGCTCCAGGGCGACTTCAGCCGCCGCGATCCGGGCCTGCGCGGTCGCGCGGCTGACCGGTTTGGCCGCCGCCGGCTTCGTCGCCGAGAAGGCGATAACCGCCGCGTCGAATTTCTGGGCCGGGGCGCCGTCCGGATACTGGCTCGGCTTCTGAGTAACCGGGTTCACGTAGTGCAGGGGCGGGAAGTAGCCCTTGGGATAGATCTCGTAGGCTTCCGACGGGCCGCGGTCGGGCGGGAAGCCGGCCGACGGGCCGCGCGGCTGCTGGCCGTCCTTGCCCCAGCCCTTGGCGGCGTCGGAGATCATGCGCGGGTAGTAGTGGATGGAGGCGATCTTCCAGCCCGAGCCGGTCTTGGTGAAGCTGTTCTCGTAGATGCCCTGCTGCACCTGGCCCTTGCCGTCCTTGCCGAGGAACCAGAGGCTCACGCCCCGCGCCTTGGCGGTCTTTCCGTCCGGGCCGACGGTGACCAGGGGGCCGAAGTCCATGTGGTCGTTGACCTCGCCGGGGCTAAGCCCCTGGGCGCCGTCGAGCTCCAGCGCCTTGCGGACGCGGGCGCGGCCGACATAGACGCCCTGCTGGCCGAGCTCGAGGGTCCCGTCGTCGGCGAAGAGGGCGGCGACCTGGTCCCATTCCTTCGCGTCGGTGTGGTGGCCGTAGAGGTTGTTCAGGCTGACCACGGCGGCCTCGTCGTTCAGCCGCTCGATCCGCTGCATCAGGTCGGCGAATTTCGCGCCCGCATCCCCCGAGGGCGCGGCGTCGCCCGGCGCCCAGAGGGCCGGGATCGGCCGACCGACCACGCCGGAGGCGAAGCTGTAGGGGAAGACGCATTTGACCGCGTAGCCCTCGCAGGCCTCGTTGTGCGGGCGCACGGGGGGCTGGGCCAGGCGGGAGAAGGCGCCGCCGGCGGGAGCCGCCGCGGGAGCCGCACCGCCCGCCGCGGGAGCCGCCGCCGGGGTCGCCCGGGCCGCGCGGGGGGGAGGCGCCGCACCGGGCTCGCGGGGCGCCGGGGCGCGGACATTGGTCCAGCCCACGTCGTAGCCGCCGCCCCATTCGGAGTGGAAGTGCAGGTCGACGATCTTCCAGACCCCGTCGACCTTGGCGAACTTGTTCTCGTAGATGGCGCCGTTCCAGGAGGCGGAGCCCGCGCCGTTCAGGTTGCCGAGCATGGCGAAGATCTTCCAGCGTCCGTAGCCGGTCTTGCCGTCGGGAGAGAGGGTGACCACCGGCTGGAAGCTGATGTGCGGCATGATCCGGCCGTTCTCGACCCCCAGGATCCCCCGGCCGTTGTTGTTGAAGAAGTGCGGCCACAGCATCTTGCGGGTCTTGAAGACGCCGGCGGGGTAGTCGCCCACCGCGTTCTCGTCGAACAGCTCGATCAGGTCCTTCCACAGGCCCAGCTCGAGATAGTTGGAATAGGAGCGCTGCAGGCGCTTCAGGGCGCGGATGTCCTCGGCCCGGCTGACGGCCGCCTCCAGACGGGTCACGCGATCGTCGAGGTCCAGGGCCGGGGCGGCGAGGCCGACGCCCGCATAGGAAACCGCTCCGCCGGTCAGAACCACCAGCGAGGCCTGGGTGAGCAGGAACCGGCGCCGGTCCATGCCGTGCGCTTGGCTGCCGCCGGCCGTTTCAGCCGCGCTTAAAGTCGACGCCATCTCCCTGTTTCCTCTTATGATCGGGCCCGCAGCTCCCCACTGGGCCGCGCGCACATTTTGCACGAGGCTGGCACGGACAATCCGTCGGCGCCAGCGGGACGCGAGAGGGACAAATCATTGGGTGAGCCTTGGCCTTCCCTGTCCTTCGAGGAGGACAGCACAACCTTCGAGACCCTGCACCTGATGACTCAGGTGGTCGGCAAGGTGCGCCTGGCGTATACGCCCTGGGCGAACCACAGCTGGCACGTGCCGCTCTACCTGACCGCGCGGGGGCTTGGGACTTCGCTGATCCCGCATCCGGCGGCGGACTTCGAGCTGGAGTTCGACTTCCTGGACGGCTCGCTGGACCTGCGCACCAGCGAGGGGAAGGGCCGCACCCTCGCCCTGCAGACGGGCTCGATCGCCGACTTCCACAGCGCCGTGCTCGGCATGCTGCGCCAGGCGGGGGTGGAGACGACGATCCACGGAACGCCCAGCGAAATCCCCGACGCCATCCCCTTCGCGGAAGACACCAAGAGCCGCGTCTATGACCAGGACGCGGCCGTGCGGTTGTGGCGCGCCCTGCTGAACGCCGACCGGGTGATGAAGCGCTTCCGCACCGGCTTCCTGGGCAAGGCGAGCCCTGTGCACTTCTTCTGGGGCAGCTTCGACCTGGCCGTGACCCGGTTCTCGGGGCGGGCCGCGCCGCCCCATCCCGGCGGCGTGCCCGGCCTGCCCGACGCGGTGGCGCGGGAGGCCTATTCCCACGAGGTGTCGAGCGCGGGGTTCTGGAGCGGCGGGGGGCCGGCGCCCTATCCCCTGTTCTATGCCTACGCCTATCCCGAGCCGCCGGGCTTCAGGACCGCTGAGGGCCTGCCGGCGGGGGCGAGCTTCCACGAGGGCTTGAGCGAATATGTCATGCCCTACGAGGCGGTGCGGACGGCGGCCGATCCGGAAGGCTTGCTGACCGACTTCCTGCAGGCGACATACGAGGCCGCCGCCGACGCTGGAAAATGGGACCGGCGCGCGCTCGAATGCGCCCTCGGCCAGCCGAAGGTAGTCAGGCCTTACGGCGCTTCGAAGCCAGGCTGAACGCCAGGGCCAGGAGGCACCCGGCCGCGATCCCGGTCGTCAGGTCCCGGGCCAGGGTCAGGCCGAAGGTGGCCAGCAGCACAGCTGCGGTTCGCCAATCCCGCAGGAGGACCCCGATCTCGTCCTTCTCGGCCATGTTCCAGGCCACCACCGCCAGCACGCCTGCGAGGGCGGAGAGCGGGATGTAGCTCGCCAGGGGCGCGGCCAGGGCCATGAAGGCCAGGATGAAGGCCGCGTGCAGCATCCCCGCGACCGGGCTCTTGCCGCCGGCTCGGACATTGGTGGCGGTGCGGGCGATGGTCCCGGTGACGGCGATGCCGCCGAACAGGGCCGAGCCGATATTGGCGATCCCTTGCGCGACCAGCTCCATGTTGGAGCGGTGCTTGCGGCCCGTCATGCCGTCGGCGACCATGGCCGAGAGCAGGCTCTCGATACCCCCCAACAGGGTGAAGGACAGGGCCGCGGGCAGGACCGCCAGGACCTTCGTGGCGCTGAAGGTCGGCAGGGCGGGAAAGGGCAGGCCGGAGGGCACGCTGCCGAAACGCGTGCCGATGGTCGCCACGGGCAGGTGCAGCACGGCGGCCAGGAGCGATGCGCCCACCACCGCGAACAGCAGGCCGGGCAGGGTAGGGCGCCAGCGGCGAAGGCCCAGGATCACGGCGACCACCCCGGCGGCGAGACCGGCCGCGGGCCAGCTGATGGTGGGCAGGGCCCGGGTCAGGACGACCAGCTTGGGCGCCAGCTCTCCGGGCTCGGCGCCGGGCAGGGTCAGGCCGAGCAGGTCCTTGAGCTGGCTGGCGAATATGGTCACGGCGATGCCGGCGGTGAAGCCGACGATCACCGGATGGGGGATCAGGCGGATGAAGCGACCGAGGCGCAGGAGCCCCAGCACGGTCAGCATGAGGCCCGAGAGGAAGACGGTCAGGATCAGGCCATCGAGGCCGTGGCGCGCCACCGTGGCCGAGACCAGGACGATGAAGGCGCCCGCCGGCCCGCCGATCTGGAACCGGCTGCCGCCGAGGGCCGAGACCAGGAACCCCCCGACGATGGCGGTATAGAGCCCTTGGGCCGGGGCGACGCCGGAGGCCACGGCGATGGCCATGGACAGCGGCAGGGCGACGATGGCCACGGTCAGGCCCGCCGCCGCGTCCCGGCGCAGGTCCGCAAAGCCGTAGCCCTCGGCGAAGAGGGTGAGGAGCTTGGGCGTGTAGCCGTCGACCGAGGCGGTCGGCGCCGCGTGCGTCATGGGCTGAGGCATCCCTTCCGGGCAAAGCTTAGCCGCGCCGGCTTTCAATGACCTGAATGCGCCAGCCTGGGCCGGAACGCCCCGCCGCGCATTGATCCTGGTCAATCGGCCTGATCCACTGAGGTCAGGCCAAGGGACAGCGCATGACCACCATCCTCGGGATTTCGGGGAGCCTGCGGAACGGCTCGTTCAACACCGCCCTGTTGCGCGCCGCCGGGCCGCTCATGCCGGAGGGCTCCACGCTCGCCGCGAGCACCCTGCACGGCGTCCCGCTCTACGACGCGGATGTCGAGGCCGCCGGCTTCCCCGCCGAGGTCGCGGCCCTGAAGGAGGCGATGGCCGCCGCCGACGGGGTGATGCTGTTCACGCCCGAGTACAACAACGCGCTGCCCGGGGTGTTCAAGAACGCCATCGACTGGTGCAGCCGCCCCCCCGCCGACGTGCCCCGGGTGTTCCGGGGGCGCCCCTTCGCGGTCCTGGGCGCCTCTCCTGGCGGCTTCGGCACCATCCTCAGCCAGGACGCCTGGCTACCCGTCCTGCATACCCTGGGCGTCCGCCAGTGGCACGGCGCCCGGCTGATGGTCTCGCGGGCCGGCGCGGTGTTCGACGGCGAGGGCGCGCTGACGGACGAGGGAATCCGGGGGCAGCTGAAGGGCTTCCTGGAGGGGTTCGTCGCCTTCGTCCGCGACGGGCGCTGAGCGTCAGTCGCCTTTCGGGCCGCCGACGCGCCATTCTTCCACCACCGAGAACAGGAAGGCCGCGGACCAGGCCAGCAGGAGCACCCCGTTCAAGGGGCTGATGCTGGCGATCATGCGCAGCGCGCCCAGGGGGTAGATGTCGCCGTAGCCCAGCGAGGAATAGGTCTCGGCGGCGTAGTAGAAGAAATCCATCCGGCTCATGGCCCGCTCGCCGGAGAAGCCGCCGAGGTGGAACGGGCCGGAAGCCAGGGCGTAGACCCCGGCATAGATGCCGATTTCGATCAGATGGATCGAGATCAGGGCGGCGATCACCCCCATCAGCTGCGCCCGGCCCAGGCGGACTCCGCGCCGGGCGATGCGGTCGAGCCGCGTGATCGCCTCGTAGTGCAGGACCGCCGTCCCCATCACCACGCAGATCGCCAGCAAGATCGCGAACGCCACCTTCACCAGCCGCTCCTGTCGCTTCCGGGCGCAGGCCCGTCGCTCCGGAATGCGTTGTCATTATGTCGGAGCGGCCCTGGGGACGGGCCGCCGCGCATGGTGAAAATGAACCTAAGACGCCCTCGACGCTTTCAGTGGGGTTCAGGTTGGACGCCGCAGGATCTTCATGCGCCTTCCCGCTGGAGGAATTCCCATGACCCGCGCCCTTTGCATCCGCAGCGTCTCGACCCTGGCGCTCGCCGCCGGCCTGGCGGCCGCCCTGGCCGGATGCGGTCCGTCGGGCGGACAGGGCTCGGCCGTCGCCGTCCCGCCCCCGACCGACCTCGCCAGCCTGCCGCTGGACCCCGGCGCGGCGGGAGCGCCGCCGCTCGCCCCATCGTCGGCCGAGCTGCCGGCCGCGCCGCCGGTCCGCGTCGCCCAGCCCAAGGTGCGGGTGAAGGGCTACGCCGACCTGGAGGCCGCCTATCAGATGAGCGACGCCCTCGGTCAGGCGCCGCCGGACTACGCCTTCGACTACGACGGCGGGCGCCCCTGGGCGTGGCGCACCCAGGACCGCGCCTCGCGCTTCCTCGAGCCTGTCGATGGCGGCTATCGCTCCTACTACTACCGGCCGGGGGCCTCGGAGCCCTATCTGGTCCGCGATCCGACCTACACCTACGGCTACGACGGCGGGCTCCTGGTCGCGGTCTATGACAGCCGGGGCCGGATGCTGGCCGACTATGAGGCCGAGCGGCGGGCCGACGAGGCGGGACGCTACCTGGCCCGCGCCAGGGCCCTCTACCGGGCCTCCCTGGAGAGCCAGCGCCGCGCCGTGGCCGCCGCCAACTGGGCGGCCGAGCGTTCGCGCATCGACGCGGAGCGGGCCGCCTGGGCGCGGCAGCAGCAGCAGGAGGCGGACTGGCGCGCCTATCACGACAGCCGCGCGGCCACCGAACAGGCCTATTGGCGCCAGGAACGCAACCGCCGCGAAGCAGCGGCCTCCGACTTCGAGCGCTGGCGCCAGGCCAGCTACCAGGGGCCGGCCCCCGCTCCGGCCTGGAGCGCGCCCCAGGCCCCGCGGTCGGCTCAGTTCGATCGCGGCGACGACCGCCAGGCCCGCGCCGAGGCCGACCGCCGCGTCGAGTCGGACCGCGCCCGCACCGACCAGGTCAGGCAGGCCGAGGCCCAGCGCCTGGACGCGGACCGCAGGGCGCAGTCCGAGCAGCGGGCCCAAGCCGAACGGACGCAGCAGGCCCAGGTGGCCGCCGAGCAGGGACGCCGGCAGGCGGCCGCTCAGAGGGATCAGGCCGAACAGGCGCGCGAACAGGCGCAGGGCGCCCGCCGCGCCGAGGCCGAGCAGAACCGCCGCAGGGACGAGTCCGACCGCCAGGCTCGCGCCGGGCAGGAGCGCCAGCGCGGAGAGGCCGAACGGCAGGCGAAGGTGGCGGAGGCGGCCCGGGCGGAACAGGCCCGCAATCAGGCCCAGGCCGCCCAGCGCGCCGAGGTCGAGCAGGCTCGTCAGCGGGGTGAGGCGGAACGCCAGCAGAAGGCCGCTCAGGCGGCTCAGGCCGAGACCGCCCGCGAACAGGCCAAGACCGCCCAGCGCGCCGAGGCCGAACAGGCGCGCCTGAAGACCGAGGCGGCCCAGGCCGCGCAGAAGGCCCAGGCCGAGCAGGCCCGCCAGAAGGCGGAGGCCGACCGCCAGGCCCAAGCGGCCCAGAAGGCGGCTCAGAAGGCCGGCCAGCCCGCGCAGAAGGCCCAGGCGGGCGACCGAAAGGACCGCAAGGAGGGCCGGCAAGCCCGTAAGGACGAGGCCGAACAGGAGCGCGCCGAGGCCCGCGAAGATCGCCGCGAAGCGCGCCGATGAGGTTATAAGCGCTGAGTGCGTTGCGTAGCGTCCTGGCCCGCAGAGGCCGACATCCCAGGAGGACGGGCATGCCGAAGAAGAAGAAGACCGCCGCGCCGGCGGATACGGGAAAGACGGTCCAGGTCCGGCTGCCAGCCGATCTGCTGGCCAAGGTGGAAGCCTGGGAGGACGTGCAGACGGACGCCCCCAGCCGCTCCGAAACCATCCGCCGCCTGATCGGCATCGCCCTCAACGACCGGCGACAGAAGCCGCGCTAGAATGCGGCGGATTGGTAGGTGGAGCGAATGGTTCCTCGCGCGGCAGCTCGGTCGAGACTGTCGTGCCCGCCGCAACCGCTCAGGCGGAAAATGTCGAGATGCTAGACCAGCCCCTATCACATATAACGGTATAAAGATAAGCAATCATCGCTTAGTATTTTTCGGAACTTTCTTTATTGCTTGAATAAACGCCTCTTTTCCTTCCCAGGCCGCTAGGGTCAGCATGTATACAGTTATTGCGGGCCACCCCATGGGGCCAAGTATGCCTGCAACCGCGCCCGCAATAATGACTCTTATCGATTTACTATCTTCAACATGATCAAATATATTTGAAAATATTTTCAAAGTATTATTGGTGACGCCTCTTTCTCGCGAGCTAATATCGCCCTCAAATCGTTTCAGTTCGCCTGATAAGACCTTCAGCTCGTCAATGTGCTCTGAAATGGAATTAATTCTTAGACGATCTAGCTCCGTTGCGACCATCTCGATGCGTTCGGCAACGAGGTGGGCTGTAGAATCGCCGGGACGTCTTTCTTGTCTAATATTTTTGCTCCGATGAACGTCTATAGAAGATTCAATAATTGGCTCAGGTCGTAATATTACTTGCGATAATGGCCCATCTATAATTATATTATCATAATTATTTGCTTCTGTGATAATATTATTAACTTTCACGATGAATGGTATTCCATCAAGAATATTAATAGCGGTAGATGGATCAATGGATAGCTCATTATTCAGAACAACCCCGGCAAGACCCTTGCCGTGATACTCAAGTAAATCTAGAAGTCCCAGGCTTTCTGCCACCAATACTGCGTTGCGGGGCCACTTTTTAGCCTCTCGGTCATTTCTACCGAGTTCTCGCAGAAGGCGATTTGCCAGACTCTCGCGGATGAGCAGTCGCTCCCTTTCGTGACGAACTCCGGAATGCGCCATTCGCGCGCGAATCTCACTTAGTGATCTATAAATCGCAGCTTCAGCGGTGAGGCCTGAGGCCACGCCCTCCTGCAGGTAGCGGTTCCAGTCGGGATCTTGGGCGGAAAGGCGATAGGTCTCAAACACCTCGAAGGACGCTACGGTGGTGGCGCGTTGCCCCTCCTGTATCTCGCCGATCCAAGAGTGTAAGGCGGCAATCGCGGCCTCTAGGCGCTCCCCCTCGCGCTCTGGGTCGTCGGCTAAGAGCAGCTCGGAAACAGGCTCCTCGTGAAGCAAAACTGTGCCTCGTGCGGTACCGTCAGCGAGCATGCGTCCCTTTAGTCGCTTGGGCCTTGGCTTATGGTAGCGGCCCTTCGATGCGTCCAGCCCAGCCAAGTCCCCCTGGCCAATCAACTCCACCAGCACCATGGCGATGGTCTGCAGGTCCTCGACCTCGTCCTCGGCATAGACCCGCGCCGTCCGGTTCTGCACCACCAGGGCGCCGATGGGGCGGCCGCCCCGCAGTAAGGGCACGCCGAGGAAGGCGTGGAAGGG
>CANJID010000012.1 GCA_947474395.1 Caulobacterales bacterium | reverse complement strand
CGGAGGCGGCGGCGGCGGCGGCGGCGGCGGGGGAGGCGGCGGCGGCGGCGGCGGCGGCGGCGGCGGCGGCGGGGCCGGCGGGTTCAGGGCGTAGCGGATGCCGATCGAGATCGACTGATCCTCATACTTGCCCTTGAAGAAGCCGGGTCGGTAGCCGGTGTTGGACGGCGCCGAAATGGTCGGCGTGACGTTCCGCGCGCCGAGCTTGGCGTTGCCCGAGCCGAACACATAGCGGTAGGTCAGGTCGAGCGACAGGCGGTCGGTCGCCGCGTAGGACAGGCCGACGATGCCTTGCCAGTTGTAGGCCCAGCCCGAGTCGTCGATCACCAGTTCCTGGATCGGCGGGTTGGTGGTGGTGTTCACGACCGGGGCGCCCGTGAATTGCGCCGGCGTCGGGATGTTGCTGAACTGGCCCTTGATGTTCGAGTTCATGCGGGTGATGCCCGCGCCCAGACCCACGAAGGGGTTCAGGCGGCGATCCGGCATGATGTCGTAAATGACATTGAACATGAACGTCGTGGCGTCGAGCTTGCCGGTCGGATGACCGCAGGCCGGGGTCGCGGCGGAGCGAACCACGCCGGGGGCGCAGAGGGCCGCCGGGAAGCTCGCGGGCGAGCCGCGGTAGGCCGTGACGCTGTGAATGTCAGCCGGGCTGTAGACCGCCTGGCCTTCCATCCGCCAGTGCGGGTTGAAGCGGTAGCCGAGACGGCCGCCGATCGCCCAATCGCTGTCGGTGATGGCGCGATAGTTGAAGGTCGAGCCGCCCGCGGGAACGATCCCGCCAGAGTGCATTTCGAACGGCTGGGCCTGATGGTAGCCGACGTCGGCGGCGACATACCACCCGTCGGGAGAGCCGGCTTGTGCGCCGGTGGCGGCGAAGGCTGCGACCAGGGCGGCCCCCGCCATGAGTTGGAGTTTCATTTGTAGTTGCCCTCTTTAGCCCTAGGCGGCGACCGAAGAACCCTCGGCCCGATTTCGATATAGCAAACGGTGATCGGTGCGACAGTGTCGCACAGGCCACACGGCGAAGCTTTCCACAAGTGCGTGCGTGAAGACGCTACATAATCCGCATTTCCCTTACCAGAGCATGAGTACAGCGCGCGAGCGCATTCCACAAAGAGGCGAGAGACAAGCTGAGCCGTTGCGCCCCTGAGACCTTGCGTCGCATTGAAGGCAAAAGCCCGTTTTCGACATGCGCGCGGCCCCTGGACAGGGGCCCAAGCGGCCGGATCGTCGATCCAGTCTCTCCAAGCATGTGATTATTCGTCCCCGATCGAAGGCTACTCACGCAATTCGGAAAGCGCCGGCAGGCCCGGCGGGTTCCAGTCGACCGTCAAAGCTTTGCAGGCGATGCTTTTTTGCAACAGCGAACAGTGATCAGAGTTCGGGCGCAGGCCCCGAATCGCGCGATCTGCCTAGTAGCCACAGTACCCCCAACAGGTCGGAGAGGGATGCCCAGAGCCGGCCGAGGTTGGTGTATTTGGACGCCCCCGTGGTGCGCGCCCGGTGGCCAACGTCCTCGAAGGCGACCGTGAACCCTTCTCGCAGCATCAGGGCGGGCAGGTAGCGGTGCATGTGGTCGAAATAGGGGAGGCGCAGGAAGGCCTCCCGGCGGAACACCTTCAGGCCGCAGCCGGTGTCGTCCGCCCCGTCGGCGAGGAGTCGCTTGCGCACCCCGTTGCCGAATCGCGAGGCCCAGCGCTTGGCCAGGCTGTCCTGTCGCTTGGCGCGCCGCCCGCCCACGAGACCCAGGCCCGCAGGTCCCTGCTTCAGGCTGGCGACCAGGCGCGGCGCGTCGGCCGGATCGTTCTGACCGTCCCCGTCGAGGGTGACGACGATGCTCCCGCGGGCGGCGAGCACGCCGGTGCGCACCGCCCGGCTCTGGCCGGCGTTGCGGCTGTGGGAAATGACCCTGAGGGCCGGCAGCCTGTCCTTCAGCGCCACGAGCCGGACCTTGGTGGCGTCGCGGCTGGCGTCGTCCACGAAGATCATCTCATAGGCCGCGCCCTCGAAGGCGGCGGCGATCTCCTCGGCAAGGGGGCCGGCGGCGCCCTCCTCGTTGTGCACGGGGACGATGACCGAGATTTCGGGGACTGTGGGGGACTTGGCCATTGCGGCCGGTCTCTTAGCCTCTTTCGAGGCTTTGCGGGAGGGCGCGGCCCCGGCTGCCATGATAACAGGGGCGCCATGAGCGCCGTTTCCAGCCCCGACCAGGCCGGCGTCGCTTCGCCGGCCGCTGCGCCGGATGAAGCGCCCGCACCCTGGAAGATCGCCCTGGACCGCTGGACCGGCGGCTGGAAGGGCCCGGTCCTGGCAGCCCTGGCGGTCATGCTCGCGGCCGTGCCCGGCCTGATGGCCCTGCCTCCCCTGGATCGCGACGAGGCGCGATTCGCCCAGGCCTCCGCCCAGATGCTGGAGACGGGCGACTTCGTGAACATCCGCTTCCAGGACGCTCCTCGGGACAAGAAGCCGGTGGGCATCCACTGGCTGCAGGCGGCGAGCGTCAAGCTGGTCTCCTCGGCGGAAGTGCGGGGAATCTGGGCCTATCGCCTGCCCTCGCTCCTGGGAGCCGCTTTGGCGGCGGCGGCCTGCGCCTGGGGGGCGACGGCCTTCTGGGGCGCAAGACGGGGCTTCCTCGCCGGAGCGGTGCTGGGGACGAGCTTCCTCCTCTCCAGCGAGGCCTTCATCGCCAAGACCGACGCGGTCCTGTGCGGCGCCGTCGTGCTGTCGATGGCCGCCCTGGGGCGGCTCTACGGCGAGGCGAGGGGCGGTGCGCCGGCGGGTAGGTCCGCCAACACCCTGTTCTGGGCCGGCATGGCCCTGGCCGTGCTGGTCAAGGGCCCGGTCGGCCCGATGGTGGCGGGCCTGGCCCTCGTCACCCTCGCCCTGTGGGACCGGGAAGCCGGCTGGATGCGGCGGCTGCACTGGGTCTGGGGCCTGGTCCTGGTGGTCGCCGTGGTCGGACCGTGGGCCGTAGCCATCACCGTCGCGACCGACGGGAGATTCTGGACCTCGGCGGTGCAGGGCGACCTCGCCCCCAAGCTCGCCGGCGGCCAGGAGACCCACGGCGCCCCGCCGGGTTATCACCTCCTGGCCTCGCCTCTGCTGCTCTTTCCCGCCGCCGCCGTCCTGCCCGCGGCCCTGATCGTCGCCTGGAGGCGTAGGGCGGAACCCGGCGTACGTTTCGCCGTGGCCTGGCTGGTCCCCGCCTGGCTGGTGTTCGAGGCCATGCCGACCAAGCTGGTCCACTATCCCCTGCCCCTCTACGGCGCCCTGGCCTGGCTGGCGGCGGCGGCCTGCACCGCGACGCCGCCCCGCTGGAGCCGGCGGGTCGGCGCGGGACTTTCCCTCCTGGCCGGCGTGGCCCTGGCCGCCGTCGGTGTGCTCGCGGCGGACCGCTACGGCGACAGCGCCGCCCGGGTGTGGGCCATCGTCGTCGGGGTGCTGCTGCTGAGCGCGGCGGGCGCCGCCGCCGTGGGCCTGCGACGGCGCTCGACGGAGGCTGGACTGCTGATCGCCGCGGCCGTCGGCCTGATCGCCCACGGCGCCCTGGCGGGGGGCCTCGCGCCCCGCTTGAGGACCCTGTGGGTGTCCGAGCGCCTCGCCCAGGCCCTCGAGCGGGCTGGGCTCGATCCCCGCGACGGGGTCACCCCCGGCCCGGTGGCCGCGACCGGCTTTTCCGAACCCAGCCTGGTCTTCGCCCTCGGCACGCCCACCGAGCTGGTCGATCCGGTCGAGGCCGCCGACGCCATCGACGAGGGCCGCCCGGCCATGGTGGAGGCCGGCAAGGAAAAGGCCTTCCGCGCGGCCCTCGCCGACCTTGGGGTCCAGGCCACCTCCGTGGCGACGATCCGGGGCTTCGATTATTCCGACGGCGATCCCGTCGCCATCACCCTCTGGCGGCCCACCCTTCCGCCCCCCATTCCCCGCGTGCAGGAGCCGGCCCTGTGACGCGGCGCGTCGAGATCGTGGAGGTCGGCCCCCGCGACGGGCTGCAGAACGAGGCTGTGGCCTTGTCGCCTGAGGATCGAGCCGCCTTCGTCCTGCGGCTGGAAGCCGCCGGAGTGCGGCGTATCGAGGCCGTCTCCTTCGTCCATCCCGGCCGCGTGCCGCAGATGGCCGGGGCGGAGGCCGTGCTCGCGGCCCTCCCCTCCGACCCGTCCCGCTCGCGCATCGGCTTGGTCCTGAACGTCAGGGGCTGGGAGCGCCTGATCGCCACGGCCTGCGACGAGGCCAATGTGGTGGTCTGCGCCACCGACGCCTTCGGCCGCGCCAACCAGGGCTCGGGCCACCGCGAGCAGATGGACATGTTCGCGCAGGTCGCGCAGCGCGCCCGCTCCGAAGGACCGCCGGTCACAGTGACCGTCGCTGTCGCCTTCGGCTGTCCCTTCGAGGGAGAGGTCCCGCTGGAGCGGGTGGTGGAGGTGGCCCGCGAGGCCGACGCCATGGGGGTGAAGGAGATCGCGCTGGCCGACACCATAGGGGTCGCCGATCCGTGGGAGGTCCGCCGCCGGATCGAGGCGGTGAAGGCCGTGGCGCCCGATGCGAAGCTGCGACTGCACTTCCACGACACGCGCCGGACGGGCCTCGCCAACGCCTATGCGGCGATCGAGGCGGGGGCGGACGTGCTGGACGCCAGCTGCGGCGGCATCGGCGGCTGTCCCTTCGCCCCGAAGGCCACCGGCAATATCGCCACCGAGGACCTGGTCTACATGCTGGACCGGGCCGGCATCGAAACCGGCCTCGACCTGGACGCCCTTATCGCGACCGCGCACTGGATCGGGGCCAAGCTCGGCAAGGACGTTCCGTCGGGACTGTCGCGGGCGGGCGGTTTCCCGACGCCGGCCCAGAGCCTTTCAGCATCAGATGGGTCCATCTGATCCGTTAGAACGGCTCTATCTTTTAATACCTTAGAGCGCGTCCGGGCGGCGAAACCGCACACACTTTCGCCTGACGCGCTCTAGACCCGCTCGAACACGGCGATCGCTTGGCCGACGCCGGACTCGCCGCTCCTCACCGCCTCGATGAGCCGCCAGCCGGGCGCGGCCAGCTTCGCGAAACCGTCGGTGGAGAAGTAGCCGCAGAGCAGGTTCGAGCCTTCCGGCCCTTCGTGGCGGACGACGAAGCCCTTGGCCGCCAGTTCGTCGCGGAAGCCCTCCGCCTGGGGCAGGTGCTCGTCGAAGAAGGTCAGGAGGGCGAGGCCGCCGGGGCGCACCACGCGGGCCAGCTCGTCCAGCCAAGCCTTTGCGTTGGGCTCGTGCAGGTGGGTGAAGACCGAGACGGAATAGACGAGGTCGAAGCCGGCGTCGGCGAAGGGCGCGGGCGGCAGGACGCCGTTGCGCCGAAACTCGCCGGGCAGGTTGGCGGCGCACCAGCCGGCGAGGCGGGGATTGAGGTCGCTGCCCGAGACGGCGGCCTTGCCGATCAGGTGGCGGGCGATCCGGCCGCAGCCACAGCCGAAGTCCAGCACATGGGTCTGCGGGGTCAGCGGGCGGCCGTGCTTTTCGGCGAGGCGAATGAAGGCGTCCGCCGCCCATTGTCCGGTCAGGACGAAGGCCTCGGCGCTGGCCGAGCCGGCGGTGATGACGCGGAGGTAGGCGGACGGCAGGGGCAGGCCGCCGTACTCGCTCGGGCCCTTGTCGCCCAGGGCCTGAAAGCGCTCGAACAGACGGAAGGCTGGGCCCGCCAGCCCCACGGCCGCCAGGGCGTCGGCGAGTTTGCCGAGCAGGGGACGGGCGCCTGAAGCCACCCTCAGCGCCGCGCGCGCCGGGTCCGCAGCGCCCGGAACACCGAAACGCCGACGATGGCCGGGAACAGGAGCCACGCCGCGGCCTTGGCGGGGGCGGACGAGGCGCGCTTGCGGAAGTAGCGGGCCAGGCCCAGCCCCTTCCAGTACTCCACCGCCACCGGGGACTTCTGGCTGGTCGAGCCGGGGTGGACCACCCGCGC
This sequence comes from Caulobacterales bacterium, assembly GCA_947474395.1. Classification (GTDB taxonomy): domain Bacteria; phylum Pseudomonadota; class Alphaproteobacteria; order Caulobacterales; family Caulobacteraceae; genus CANJID01. The sequence continues at coordinate 60,083 of CANJID010000012.1, read as the reverse complement.
GGCGGGCTGGAACAACACCGCGCCGCCGGCCTTGCGAACCCGCCAGCACAGGTCGACGTCCTCGACGTGCAGGAAGTAGCCCTCGTCGAAGCCGCCCACGGCCTCGAAGGCCTCGCGGCGCATGGCGAAACAGGCGCCGGAAACCGTCGGGATGGCCTCGGCGCCCGTGGGCAGGTCGTCGCCCTCGTGGTGAATCTCGAACCGTCGCAGGAAGCCCACCCGGCGGGCGAGGCCCGTCAGGCTGAGAACGGTGGTGAGCGGGGTCACCTCGCCCCGCCGCGCGCCGCGCTGCTCCTGGCCGTCCTCGTTCAGCACCCGCGCGCCCACCAGGGCGGCCGGCGCCCCCTCCAGGGTTTCAACCAGGGACGCCACGCACCCCGGCTCCAGGAAGGCGTCGGGGTTGAGGAACACCAGGTCCCGCCCCTTGGCCGTCCGGGCCCCGAGATTGGCGCCCCGGGCGAAGCCGATGTTGCCGTGGCCGCGCAGCAGCTTCACCCGCTTGTCGCGGGAGGCGGCGTCCAAAGCGGCGGCCTCCAGGCCCGTCGAGCCGTTATCGACCAGCACGAACTCTTCCACCCGCGGATCGTCCAGCACCCGCCGCAGGCTCCGCTCGAGGGCGGGCCCGGTGAAATAGACCACCATCACCACGCTCACCGCCGGAGCGGCGGACGCGGCGACGCGGCCCTTGGCCCTCGGGTGGGCGACGACGTTCATGCAGGCTTCGCAGCGCGGGCGAGGTCCGGCGGCAGGGCCTCGGTCGACAGCATGGCCGCGGCCTCCTCCAGGGTGACGATCTGCTGCCCTTCGGAGCCGAAGCGGCGCAGGGCCAGCTTGCCTTCTTCCGCCTCGCGCCGGCCCACCACGGCGATCACCGGGACCTTGGCCAGGCTGTGTTCGCGGATCTTGTAGTTGATCTTCTCATTGCGAAGATCGGTCTCCACCCTGAGTCCCGCCGCCCTCAGTTTGCGGGCGGCTTCCTCGGCGAAGCCGTCGGCGTCCGAGGTTATGGTCGCGACCGTCACCTGAACCGGGGCCAGCCACAAGGGGAAGGCGCCGCCGTAGTTCTCGATCAGGATGCCGAGGAAGCGCTCCAGCGCCCCCAGGATCGCCCTGTGCAGCATGACGGGCCGCTGCTTGGAGCCGTCCTCGGCGACATATTCGGCGTCCAGGCGCTCCGGCAGGACGAAGTCGAGCTGCAGCGTGCCGCACTGCCAGGTGCGGCCGATGGCGTCCTTCAGGTGGAACTCCAGCTTGGGGCCGTAGAAGGCGCCCTCGCCGGGAAGCATCTCCACCTCGACCCCGGCGGCGGCGGCGGCCCGGGCCAGCTTGGTCTCGGCCTGGTCCCAGATCTCGTCGGTGCCGGCGCGCAGCTCCGGCCGCAGGGCCAGTTTCACGCTGTGCAGGTCCACCCCGAGGTCGGCGTAGACCGAGTGCAGCAGCTCCACGAAGGCCGTGGTCTCGGACTCGATCTGGTCCTCGCGGCAGAAGATGTGGGCGTCGTCCTGGGTGAAGGCGCGCAGCCGAAGGATGCCGTGCAGCCCCCCGGACGGCTCGTAGCGGTGGCAGGCGCCGAACTCGGCCATGCGCAGGGGCAGGTCGCGGTAGGACTTCTGGCCGACGTTGAAGATCTGCACGTGGCCGGGGCAGTTCATCGGCTTGACCGCCAGGCTCTCTCCCTCCTCGGTCTCGCAGGTGAACATGGCGTGGCCGAACTTCTCCCAGTGGCCCGACTTCTCCCAGAGGGTCCGGTCGAGCACCTGGGGCGTCTTGACCTCGGCATAGCCGACCGCGTCCAGCCGGCGGCGGATGTAGTTCTCCAGCGCGCGGAACAGGGTCCAGCCCTTGGGATGCCAGAAGATCATCCCCTTGCCCTCTTCCTGCAGGTGGAAGAGGTCCATGGCCCGCCCGACCCGGCGGTGGTCGCGCTTCTCCGCCTCCTCGACGCGGGTCAGGTAGGCGGCCAGGTCGGCTTCCGAGGCCCAGGCCGTGCCGTAGATGCGCTGCAGCTGGGCGTTGCGGTGGTCGCCGCGCCAGTAGGCGCCCGCCAGCTTGGTCAGTTTGAAGGCCTTGCCCACGTGCCTGGTCGAGGGCAGGTGCGGCCCGAGGCACAGGTCCTTCCAGTTCCCCTGGCGATAGACGGTGATCGTCTCGCCGACGGGCAGGTCCTCAATGATCTCGGCCTTGTAGATCTCGCCGATCGACTTGAAGTGGGCGATGGCCTCGTCCCGGTCCCAGACCTCGCGGGTGATCTTCTCGTCGCGGTCGACGATCTCCTTCATCCGCTGCTCGATCTTGGCCAGGTCGTCGAGGCTGAAGGGCTCGTCGCGGGCGAAGTCGTAATAGAAGCCGTCCTCGATGGCCGGGCCGATGGTCACCTGGGTGCCTGGGAACAGCTCCTGCACGGCTTCGGCCATCACGTGGCTGGCGTCGTGGCGGATGGTGTCCAGGGCCTCGGGCTTGTCGCGGGTGACGAGCTCGATGGAGCCGCTGCGCTCCAGGGGCCGCTCCATGTCCAGCAACTTGCCATCAAATTTCAGCAGCACCGACCGCTTGGAGAGGGACGGGGAGATTCCCTCAGCGATCTGCCGGCCGGTGATCCCCACCGGGTATTCGCGCGCGGCGCCGTCGGGGAACTTGATCTCGATCATCTGTCTACACTTCCGGTTCCACGTCTTTGGGACGCGGCGGCGGCGGGTCATATCCCGATCCGCCGAAGGGATGGCATCGGCACAGGCGCCCGGCGGCAAGTACGCTACCCCGCCAAGGCCCGTGCTGGATCAGGACCTCCGCCGCGTACTCCGAACAACTCGGAGCGAAACGGCACTGGCGCCCGATCAGGGGCGAGAGCGTCAGCTTGTAGGCGCGGAGCGCCCCTCTGACGGTTCGTTCAAAGAAGGTCATGCCGGCGGGGCCGCGAACGATGGACCGGCCGCTTATCGCACTCGCGAAAAGCTCCGATCAAGCCGCGCCGGCGCGGCGAGTTCGCCCTGTCGTGGCCAAAGTCGGTCCTGTGACCTTGCGGACGGCCTCCAGCGCCGCCTCGAACGCGAGCATCGTCGAGGTGTGGCGGGCGGGATAGTCTTTCACCGGTTGCAGCACGGCGAGGTCCGAAAAACGGCCCGAAGGGCCAGGGCCGCCGGCCTTTAGCATGGCGCGCAGCCCGTCGCGAGCGGTCTCGATCTCTTCGGGCGTCGCGCCGATGACGTTCTCACCCAGCACAGCAGCCGCCGCCTGGCCGAGCGCGCAGGCTTTCACCTCCTGGGCGAAGTCGGCGACCTTGCCGTCCTTCATGGCCACATCCACCACGATGCGGCTGCCGCAGAGCTTGGAGATCTTCTCCGACGAAGCGTCGGGCGCGGCGAGGCGGCCCGCGTGGGGCATGTTCGCCGCCAGGCCCAGGATCTTGGCGCTGTAGAGGTCGTCGATCATTTGCGCTTCGGAGGCTGGCGACCGAAGGTCATGATCGGGTCCGCCTTCTTGACCGGCGTCACGTCCACCGCGCCGGCGTTCATCGCCATGCGCGAGGCGTTGCGGCACTCCGTCTTGTAGCGCTCGTCGGCGTTCGACCAGGAAAGCTCGGCGTGGGCCTTCGCCGCTTCGCAAAGGGCAAAGAAGCCGTTTCGCAGGTCGCGGCGCAGGGGCCTGGGCAGCAGGTCCGAGCCGAGGCCGTTGAAGATTTCCCCCGCGGCCAGGACGCAGGCCTCCTCGCCCAGCACCTCCAGCTCGAGGTAGCCGAGGCTCGTGGCCATGAAGCCCACTTTTCGCGACCAGATGAGCTGGGAATCCGGCACCCAGTCGACCACGCGGGTCTCCAGGACCCTATTCCCGTCCCCCGGCAGCGTCCGGGTCAGGACCAGGGGCGCGCCGATGGAGAGGCGCCCTTCCGCCTTCGTGTAGAGCGGGTTCCAGCGCTTCCACGCGTCGAGGTCGGCCAGGATGTCCCAGACCTGGGTCGCCGGGGCCTGGACGCCCACCTTCTGTTGGATGCGAAAAGCCATGAGGATTTAATAGTGACGCGCCGCGCCGCCCGCCAGAGGGTCCGCGGGCGGCCCTACTCCTTGATGCGCCAGGTCGCCGTCCCGCCGGGACCATCCAGGACTTCGACATTGAGGGCGGTCAGTTCGCCCCGGATACGGTCGGCCTCGGGCCAGTCCTTCGACGCCCGCGCCGTCGCCCGCGCGGCGATCAGGGCCTCCACCTTGTCCTTCAGCCCCGTGTCCGCGCTTCCCTGGAACCAGGCGTCGGGATCGGCGGCCAGGAAGCCCATCAGCCCGGCCGCCTCCTGCAGCGCCCCCAGGTGGTCGGCCAGGACCTGCCGGTCCGCCTTGCTGTTCAGGAGCAACTGCGCCCGGATGCCGTCGGCCAGGGCGAACAGCCCGCCCATGGCGGCGGGGGTGTTGAGGTCGTCCTCCAGCCGCGACAGGGTTCCGGCCGCCTCGTGCAGCTTCTCCACGTTGGCGAAGTCGACCACCGGCAGGCCCGCGCTGCCACTGAGGAAGCGCTTGAGGTCGCTCAGGACCCGGTAGAGCCGGTCCAGGGAGGTCTTGGCCTGCTCCAGCAGGGCGTCCGTCCAGTTCAGGGGCGCGCGGTAATGGCCGCTCAGCAGCGCCCAGCGAACCACCTCTCCCGGCCAGCGCTCGACCAGGTCATGGACCAGCAGGACATTGCCGAGGCTCTTGGACATCTTCTCGGCGTCCATCGTGAGAAAGCCGTTGTGCATCCAGTAGCGGGCGTACTCGCCCCCGTGGGTGGCGCAGCGCCCCTGAGCGATCTCGTTCTCGTGGTGCGGGAAGGTGAGGTCGTGGCCGCCGCCGTGAATATCGATGGGCAGGCCGAGCACCGCCTCGATCATCGCCGAGCACTCGATATGCCAGCCGGGCCGCCCCGGTCCCCAGGGGCTCGGCCATTCCGGCTCCCCCGGCTTGGAGGGCTTCCACAGCACGAAGTCGGCGGGATTTTGCTTGTAGGGGGCGACCTCGACCCGGGCGCCGGCGATCATGTCGTCCAGGCTGCGGTTCGAGAGCTTGCCGTAGTCGGGGAAGCTCGTCGTATCGAAGAGCACGTGGCCCTCGGCGGCGTAGGCCGAGCCCGCATTCACCAGCCGGCCGATCTGGTCCAGCATCTCGTCGATGTGGCCGGTGGCGCGGGGCTGGAGAGTGGGGGTCAGGGCGCCGAGCGCGCCCATGTCCGCCTCATAGATGGCGGCGAACTTGTCGGTGATCTCGCCGATCGGCACGCCCTGCTCGATGGCCTTAGCGTTTATCTTGTCGTCCACGTCGGTGATGTTGCGGGCGTAGACCACCGCCTCGTCGCCATAGCGGCGGCGCAAAAGGCGGAACAGCACGTCAAAGACGACCACCGGCCGCGCATTGCCGATGTGAGCGTAATTGTAGACCGTCGGGCCGCAGACATAGAGCGTCACCCGGCTGGGGTCGCGGGGCGTGAACTCCCGCTTTTCGCGGGCATAGGTGTCGTGCAGCGACAAGGGCATGGCGGGTCCTTATGCGAATTGCGCGCCCCACGCACGCGCGCTCAACGTCGCCGGAACCTATTTCGCAAAGATTTGCGAGAAGTCGGCGAAGGCCTTGAACTCCAGGGCGTTGCCGGAGGGGTCGTAGAAGAACATCGTCGCCTGCTCGCCGACCTCGCCCTTGAAGCGGATGTAGGGGGCGATCTCGAACGTCACCCCCGCCGCCTTCAGCCTGCTCGCCAGCTCGTCGAAGGCGTCCATGGTCAGGACCACGCCGAAGTGCGGCACGGGCACGCCCTGGCCGTCCACATGGTTGCGCACCTCGCCGCGCCGGGCGTTGGGGGCGAGGTGGGCCACGATCTGGTGGCCGCAGAGGTCGAAGTCGATCCAGGTATCGGCGCTGCGCCCTTCCGGGCAGCCCATCATCCCCGCGTAGAAGCGGCGGGCCTCGTCCAGGTCGTCGACCGGGAAGGCGATGTGGAAGGGGGTCAGTTGGCTCATCGGTGGCGCTCGCAGCTTGTTTCCGCGCGGAGGCCGCTCCATACCTCAGCCATGTCCGCGACGCCTACCTTTCCGACCGCGCCAGACAAGCAGGCGCTCGAGCGCGGGGCGGTTCTCGCCCCCCGCTTCGACGCCGACGGCCTGATCGCCGCGGTGGCGACCGACGCCGCCACCGGCGAGGTCCTGATGTTCGCCTGGATGAACGCGCAGGCCCTGCAGGCCACCCTGGACACCGGGATCGCCCACTACTGGAGCCGCTCGCGCCAGGAACTGTGGAAGAAGGGCGAGACCTCCGGCCAGCTTCAGACCGTGGTCGAGATGCGCGTCGACTGCGACCAGGACTGCGTCCTGATGAAGGTCCAGGTCGGCGGCGACGGCGGCGCCTGCCACGTCGGCTTCCGCTCGTGTTTCTATCGCGTGGTGGAGGACGGCGCCCTGGTGGAGCGGCCGTGACGCTCTATCTCAGCAGCCTGCAGCCGAGGAATTGATCCGATGTCCAGCGAAGACCTGCACGTTCCCCGCGAGAAGCTGAGCAAGAAGACGCTCCACATGCACTACGCCATCACCTCCCTGATCGAGGAGCTGGAGGCGGTGGACTGGTACCGCCAGCGCGCGGATGACACCGAGGACGCAGAGCTGAAGGCGATCCTGTTGCACAACGCCCACGAGGAGATCGAGCACGCCTCGATGGCCCTGGAGTGGATCCGCAGGAACGACACCGAATTCGACGAGCAGTTGAAGGAGTACCTCTTCACCAAGGGCTCCATCACCGGCCGCGAGGAAGAAGCGACCAAGTAGGGCTCGCGGCTGGCGAAGGCGGGCCCTTCCGTGCTGGATTGCCCGCCAGGGCTCGAAGACCTTTAGGGAGGCAGTTTCAATGAAGATCGCAGTGATCGGCGCCAGCGGGGCCGTCGGCTCGCGGCTGGTGAAGGAAGCGACCAGTCGGGGCCACGTCGTCACCGGCATCGCCCGGGACTCGACCAAGGCGCCCACCGGCCCGAACGTGACCGCCCGCTCGGGCGACCTCGCCAACCAGCCGGACATGGCCAAGCTGATCCAGGGCCACGACGCCGCCGTGCTGTCGGTGCGGCACAAGGACAACGACGTGACCGACTTCCTGTCGGCGGCGGAGGCCGCGGGGGTCAAGCGCGTGCTGATCGTCGGCGGCGCCGCCAGCCTGATGAACAACGAGGGCGTTCGCCTGTTGGACACCCCCGGCTTCCCGGAAGTCATCAAGGCCGAGGCGACCCCGGCCGCCGGGTCCCTGGAGAAGGTGCGGGCCAACACCCACCTCGATTGGACCTTCCTCTCGCCCTCGATCATGCTCCAGCCGGGGACGCGGACGGGCAAGTTCCGCAAGGGCCTCGACAATGTGATCTTCGACGACAAGGGCGGCTCCTCGATCTCCATGGAGGACCTGGCCGTCGCCATCGTCGACGAGCTGGAAAAGCCCGAGCACATCCGCAAGCGCTTCACGGTGGGCTACTGACCAGCCTCCCTCCCGTCACCGACGAAGACCTGGTCGAGGGCGAGTTCACCGAGCTCGCCGTCACCTTGAGCCCCGAGGCTGCGGGCGAGCGGCTGGACAAGGCCCTGGCGGCGGCTCTGCCCGAGATGTCCCGCGCCCGGCTCCAGGCGCTGATGGCCGAAGGGATGGTCCTGTGCGAAGGCGAGCCCGCCCGCGACAACTCCGCCAAGGCCAAGGGCGGGGCCACTTACGTCGTGCTGATCGCCCCGCCTGTGCCGGCCGAGCCGCAGGGACAGGCGATCCCGCTGACCATCCTCTACGAGGACGACCAGATCGTGGTGGTCGACAAGCCCGCCGGCATGGCCGCCCACCCGGCGCCGGGGACCCCTGACGGCACCCTGGTCAACGCCCTCATCCACCACTGCGGAGCGAGCCTGTCCGGCATCGGCGGGGTGGCGCGGCCGGGGATCGTGCACCGGCTCGACAAGGACACCTCAGGCGTGATGGTCGCGGCCAAGACCGACGCGGCGCACAAGGCGCTGTCGAAACGCTTCGCCGCCCATGACATCGAGCGGGTCTACATCGCCCTGACCCGCGGCGCCCCGGAGCCGCAGAAGGGGACCGTGACCACCCTGATCGGCCGCTCCCTGCACGACCGCAAGAAGATGGCGGTGCTGAAATCCGGCGGCCGCGAGGCCGTCACCCACTACCGCGTCGAGCGTGTCTTTGGCCCCGAGGCGAGGCCAACCGCCGCCCGCGTCGCCTGCACCCTGGAGACGGGCCGCACCCACCAGATCCGCGTGCACATGGCTTCCAAGGGCGCCCCCTGCCTGGGCGATCCGACCTACGGCTCCGGCCCGCCCGCCGAGCCGGTGCGCAAGGCCATCGCCGCATCCGGCCTGGAACGGCAGGCCCTGCACGCCGCGGTGCTGGGCTTCGACCACCCGACCACCGGCGCGCCCCTGCGGTTCGAGTCCCCCCTGCCCGCCGACATGGCCGCCCTGGAGGCCCTGCTGGGCAAGCTCTGAGCTTGGCGGCAAAAACCAACCCCTACAGTTGGTTTTTTCAAGCTTTGCAGGGGAAAGGTCTTAAACCCGCCGCAACCCTTTCCTATATGGCGCAGTTGCACGCTCAGGCGATCGGGAGGTCGTCCTCAGTTCGGCGTGTAGGGGATGAAAGTCGCATGGCTACCAACGCGCTGGCGCTCATTTCGCCGGAAGGCGGACTGTCTCGGTACCTGACCGAGATCCGCAAGTTTCCGATGCTCACCAAGGACGAGGAGTTCATGCTGGCCAAGCGCTGGCGCGAACACTCGGACACCGAGGCCGCGCACCGGCTCGTCACCTCGCACCTGCGCCTCGTGGCCAAGATCGCCATGGGCTACCGCGGCTATGGCCTGCCGATCGGGGAAGTGATCTCCGAGGGCAACGTCGGCCTGATGCAGGCGGTGAAGAAGTTCGAGCCGGACAAGGGCTTCCGCCTGGCGACCTACGCCATGTGGTGGATCCGCGCCTCGATCCAGGAATACATCCTACGCTCCTGGTCCCTCGTGAAGATGGGCACCACGGCGGCGCAGAAGAAGCTGTTCTTCAACCTGCGCAAGGCCAAGTCGCAGATCAGCGCCATCGAGGACGGGGACCTGCACCCCGACCAGGTGGCGATCATCGCCACCAAGCTGGGCGTGGCCAACGAGGACGTGATCTCGATGAACCGGCGCCTTGCGGGCCCGGATTCCTCGCTCAATTCCCCGCTGCGCTCGGACTCCGAGAGCGAGTGGCAGGACTGGCTGGTCGACGACAAGGCCGAAAACCAGGAGAGCGTCATCGCCGAGAGCCAGGAGTATTCCCAACGCATGGGACTGCTCGGCGAGGCGATGAAGGGCCTGACCGATCGCGAACGCCACATCCTCACCGAGCGCCGGCTGAAGGATAATCCGACCACGCTCGAAGAACTGGCCGGGGAGTACGGCGTCAGCCGTGAACGCGTGCGCCAGATCGAGGTGCGCGCCTTCGAGAAGCTGCAGAAGTCGATGAAGACGGCGGCGGTCGAGCAGAACCTGATGGAGGCCTGAGCCACGCGTCCCCTCTTGGGGAAGTGGCGGCCCGTCCGGGCCGACGATGGGGGCTGACGGGCGTTGCGCCCTGCAGCCCCCTCAGTCAGGCCGAACGGCCTGACAGCTCCCCCAGTGGGGAGCAGTGGAAGCTACGCCATCTCCAGCGTGTGCTCGACGATTCCCTTGTCCACCCGGCGCTTCTTGGGGCCCTCGTAGGCGCCGCTGTTGAAGCGGCGGCGGTCGGGGCCGACGTACATCTTGGCCTCGATCCAGGGCCGTTCCTTAGTGATGACGTTCTCAACCCGCCGGAACAGGTCCCCCGCCGTGAAGGGCTTGCGCAGGAACTCGTGCACGCCACTGTCGCGCGCGGCGATGATCGAGGCCGCGGTGGCCTCGGCGGTGACCATGATGACGGGGGCGCCGCGCGACGTAAAATGGCTGCGGCGCAGGTAGCGGGTGAACTCCAGCCCGTCGAGCTCGGGGCCCGCGCGCTCGAGGAAGATCACGTGCGGCTCGACCTCCTGCACTACGTCCAGGGCTCGCAGGGTGCCTGCCGCGTGGACGATACGCCGGGCGCCCATTTCCTTGACCAGGTCGGAGATCACCCGCACCGCCGCCGGATGGGGGTCGACGATCAGCACCCGCTGGAGCAGGGGCTCGAAAAGCTGCAGCTTTTTCGGGTCGAGGTTGAACACCACGCGGGAACTCCAGGGCGATCGAACCCCCACCGTAGCCGCAGCTTGTAAAAATCGCCTTTAAGACCCCGAACTTTAGTCCGACGGCGGCGTCGTGAAGCCGCCCACGACGTCCTCGATCGCCTGTGCGACCGCCAGGGTGCGCGAATCCCCGCCCCTTGGACCAATCACCTGCACCCCCACCGGCAGTCCTCCAGGCGTCAGGCCCGCGGGGATCGCGGTGGCCGGGAGGCCGCAGACGCTGGCGAGCGCGGTCCAGCTCCAGAGGGCGTCGTAGGGATAGAGCGCACCGTCCGACGCCTTCAGCTTGCGCCTGCCGTAAGGCGTCCGGTGATCATGCGGAAAAGCGGGGACCGGGGCCGTCGGGCAGATGATCACGGCATAGGCCTCGAACACGTCGCCCATCACGGCGCTGAGGTGCTCGCGGGCCTCGTTGGCCTCCAGCCAGTCGCTGTGGCGGGCGGTCATGGACAGGATCTGGCCGGCCCAGGACAGGGGCCCGGCGCCCATGTGCCTCGCCATTTTCGCCGGCCCCCGTCGCCATTCAAGCCTGCGCCGGAGCTTCACGTCGCGCGCACCGGCGGTGGACAGCAGCAGGACCCCGAAGGCTTCCATCAGGGTTTCCGCGTCCACGGGGCTCTTGATCGGCTCGATCGCCGCGCCCTGCATCTTAAGCTCGGCGGCGAAGCGCTCGATCCTCGCCGCCACCGCCGGATCCAGGTCGAACAGGGGCTCGTCCAGCCACAGGCCGATGCGGGTCTCGGCAAGGTTGGCGGCGGGCGCCCGGGCGGGCATGGGCGCTTCGGTCATTATCGAGAGCAGCAACCGCAGGTCCCGGGCCGACCGGGCCATGGGGCCGATCACGCTCATGTCCGTCGGCGCGATGGAGCCCGGGTCGGGAGGCACATGGCCGAGGGTGTTGACCATGCCGAAGGTGGGGCGGTGCGCGCAGACCCCGCAGAAGCTGGCCGGACCGCGCAGGTCCCCGCCTATGTCCGAGCCGATCTCCATGGCGACGATCCCGGTCGCCAGGGCCGCCGCCGCGCCCCCGGAGGAGCCTCCCGCCGTCCGCCGCTCGTCCCAGGGATTGTTGGTGGTCCCGTAGAGGCCGTTGAAGGTCTGCCAGTCCCCCGCCAGGCCGCCGCTGTTGGTCTTGCCCCAGATCACCGCCCCCGCCTGGCGGACCCGGTGCGCGACAGGCGCGTCGAAGGCCGTGCGGTTCAGCATGTGCTTGCGTCCCGAGGAGGCAGGCAGGCCCTGGACGTCGATGGTGTCCTTGAGGGTGATGGGCAGGCCGGCGAGCGGCCCGAGGGTGTCGTTGCCCTCGCCCTTGGCCCTGCGGTCGTCGATGGCGCGGGCCCGCTCGCGGGCCGTCTCCACGTCTCTGGCCACCACCGCGTTGATGGATTTCAGGGTCTCGTTCGCCGCCATGCCCACTTCGAGCAACTCCACGGCGCTGATGCGGCGCGAGGCCAGGGCCTGGAGCTGGGCCGTGGCGTCGAGCTTGGCGAGGTCGGAGAAGCCGCGGGGCATTGCCTCAGAACCCCAGCACGTCCTGCATGTCGTAGAGACCCGGCGGCTTGCCGGCGATCCACAGGGCCGCTTCCACCGCGCCGCGGGCGAACAGGCTGCGGTCCCGGGCCGAATGGCTGAAGGTCAGGATTTCGTCCTCCGCCGCCAGCACCACGCTGTGCTCGCCGATGATGCCGCCGCCGCGCATGACCGAAAAACCGATCGAGCCCGCCCGGCGGGCGCCGGTGATGCCGTCCCGCGCCCGCACCGCCTCGTCATCCAGGGAAACGCCGCGCCCGTTGGCGGCCGCCGCGCCCAGCATCAGGGCCGTGCCGGAAGGGGCGTCCACCTTGCGCCGGTGATGGGCCTCGAACACCTCGATGTCGTAGACGTCCGCCGGCAGCTTGGCCGCCGCCTGGGCCACCAGCCCCAGCAGCATGTTGACCCCGAGGGAGAAGTTGCCGGTCTTGACCACGGCGACCTTGGCCGAGGCCTCGCGCACGGCGGCCTCGGTCGTGGGGGTCCACCCCGTCGAGCCGATCACCAGGGCCGGCCCCCCGCGCGCGGCCGCCGCCTGCGCCAGTTCGGCCGAGGCGTCGCCGCTGGTGAAGTCGATCACCACCTGGGCCAATTCCAGCGCCCGGGCCCGGTCCACCAGGCCCTCGCCGCCAAGCCCCGGACGGTCAAAGCGCGCGGCGACCTCCAGCCCCCGCGCCGCCGCCGCCGTGGCCACGGCGACGCCCATCCGGCCTAGGGCGCCGGCGATGGCGATCTTCACGGGCGGCTCAGCCATGGGCTCCTCGAACATGTTCGGATTCGATCCGGGGGTAGCATATCCGCCTTAATTCGCCGCCAACGCAAAGCCCTGATCGCCCTGCCGCGCTGGAAGCGCAGGTGGACCCGGCTATAAGGCGGCGATGGGTCGTTTCTCCCGCATGATCGTCAGCCTCGACGCCCGCGCCTGGCGCTCGATCGCCGTCACCTTCCTCCTGTTCGGGGGGGTGGGGGTGGTGTTCCTGTTCGGCGCGTCCATCGTCGGCCTCAAGGACCCGGCGCAGGTCGAGGCCTGGCTGGGCCAGGGGGTGCACGGCCCCTGGGCCCTGCCCGCCTCGGTCCTGAGCTTCGCGGCCCTGGCCTTCCTCGGCGTGCCGCAGTTCGTGCTGATCGCCGCCGCCGTGGTCGCCTTCGGCCCCTGGGCCGGCTTCGCCTACAGTTGGATCGGCACCATGGTCTCATCCCTGGTGGGCTTCTTCCTGGGCCGCCGGTTCGGCTCGAAGCTCTTGCGCGACTACGCCGGCAAGGGCGTCGCCGGCTTCACCGAAATGATCGGCCGCAACGGCTTCACCGCCAGCCTGGTGGTGCGGCTGGTGCCCTTCGCCCCCTTCATCGTCGTCAACATGGCCGCCGGGGTCACGCCGATGCGCCTGCGCGACTACACCGCCGGGACGGCTCTCGGCATCATCCCCAAGATCGCCCTGACCGCCTTCGCCGGCCACGCGGTGGTGCGGGCCATCACCGGCGGCGACGCCTACCACTGGCTGCTGCTCGCGGCGGCCGGAGGGCTGTGGATCGGCCTGGCTCTCGCAGGCCGCGCCTGGCTGAAACGGCGGGAGGCCGCCAAGGCCGCGGCGTCGCCCTCCTTGCCCGAAGAGCCTTCAGAGCGTACATAGCCGCCCATGATCGGACCGCGCGACATCGCCGCCCGCCTTGACCGCGAGCTTCTCGGGCTTAGCCGCCCCTGGGCGCTGCAAGCCTAGGTCCGCGTCTCGTCGCGGGCCGGGCGCCCAGGGGAAAACGGAACCCCAAGCCCGAACCGCAAATTCCAGATCGAGACGTGACCCCATGACCGCCCCCGTTTCCCCCACCCCTGCCGTGGACCGTTCCCAGGTCCTGATCTTCGACACCACCATGCGCGACGGCGAGCAATCGCCCGGCGCCTCCATGTCCCACGCCGAAAAGCTCGAGCTGGCCAAGATCCTGGAGGAGATGGGCGTCGACATCATCGAGGCCGGCTTCCCCATCGCCTCCAACGGCGACTTCGAGGCCGTGCGCGCCATCGCCCAGATCGTCACCAGGTCCACCGTCTGCGGCCTGGCGCGAGCCTCGGTGGCCGACATCGAGCGCTGCGCCGAGGCCGTGCGTCCCGCCGCGCGGGGCCGCATCCACACCTTCATCTCCACCAGCCCCTCGCACCGCGACCACATCCTGCGGATGAGCCCGGAAGACGTGCTGGAGGCCATCACCAAGTCGGTGACCCACGCCCGCAACCTCATCGGCGACGTGGAGTGGTCCGCCCAGGACGCCACCCGCACCGAGCAGGAGTTCCTGCGCCGCGCGGTGGAGGCCGCCATCCGCGCCGGGGCCAAGACCATCAACATCCCCGACACCGTCGGCTACACCTACCCGGACGAATACGCCGCCATCTTCCGCGACCTGATCGAGGCCGTTCCGGGTGCGGACACGGTGGTCTTCTCCACCCACTGCCACAACGACCTGGGCCTGGCGGTCGCCAACAGCCTGGCCGGGGTGCAGGGCGGGGCTCGGCAGGTCGAGTGCGCGATCAACGGGCTCGGGGAACGCGCCGGCAACGCCGCCCTGGAAGAGGTGGTCATGGCCTTGAGGGTCCGCGGCGACCGCCTGCCCTACAAAACCGGCATCGAGACCCAGCACATCACCAAGGCCTCGCGCTACGTGTCGGCGATCACCGGCTTTCCGGTGCAGTACAACAAGGCCATCGTCGGCAAGAACGCCTTCGCCCACGAGAGCGGCATCCACCAGGACGGGATGCTGAAGGACCGGGGCACCTACGAGATCATGACCCCGGAGGCCGTCGGTCAGGGCGCCACCAACCTGGTCATGGGCAAGCACTCCGGCCGCCACGCCTTCCGCGAGAAGCTGTCGGCCCTGGGCTACGAGCTGGGCGACAACGCCCTGAACGACGCCTTCCGCCGCTTCAAGGAACTGGCCGACAAGAAGAAGCACGTCTTCGACGAGGACATCGTCGCCCTGGTCGACGACGGCATCTCCCAGGAAGCGGGGCGCATCGTCGTCTCCCGCCTGCGGGTGATCGCCGGCACCGACGGCCCGCAGACCGCCGAGCTGACCCTGGTGGTGGACGGGGTGGAGAAGTCGGCCAAGGCCACCGGCGACGGCCCGGTGGACGCGGTGTTCAACGCCATCCACGAGATCGTCCCGCACCAGGCCATCCTGCGCCTGTTCCAGGTGCATGCGGTCACCGAAGGCACCGACGCCCAGGCCCAGGTCTCGGTGCGGCTGGAGGAGGACGAGCGCATCTCCACCGGCCAGTCGGCGGACACCGACACCCTGACCGCCTCGGCCAAGGCCTATGTCACGGCCCTCAACAACCTCTTCGCCCGCAGGGAAAAGGCCGCCCCCGGCCAGGTCGTCGCCAGCGGGTTTTAGGACCCGAATCCTTCCAGACGCCCCTCTCCGGACCGGAGAGGGCGGGCGAAAGCATCATCCATGCTGTGGATATTCCTGAGCGCCGGGGCGGCGGGCTTCCAGGTCGCGCGCAACAGTCTGCAGCGGGGCCTCCTGCCCGCCGCGGGGCCGTGGGGCGCGACCCTGGTGCGCTTCCTGTTCGGCCTGCCCTTCACCCTCGTCGCCATCGCCGTGGCCTTCGCCCTGACGCCCGGCGCGGCGCCGCACGTCTCGACGCGGTTCTGGATCGCGGCCCTGGCGGGCGCGGCGGCGCAGGTGGGCGCGACCGCGTCCCTGCTGGTCTCCATGCGACGGTCGAGCTTTGCCCTCGGCACCTGTTTCCAGCAGAGCTCGCTGCCCATGTCTGCCCTGATCGGCCTGATCGGGTTCGGCGACAAACTGCACCCCATGACCTGGGCGGGGATCGCGCTGGCGACCACCGGCCTGATGGTCCTCTCCTGGCCGCGCCAGGGGGCCAAGGACTGGAGCGGGGCCTGGTTCGGCCTGGCGTCGGGGTGCGGCTTCGGCATCGCCACCAACGGCTTTCGACAGGCGGGCCTGGCCCTCGACGGCGCCCATCCGGTGCTGGCCGGCATCGTCACGGTCGGGGTCGTGCAGGCGGTCCAATCGGTCGGGCTGGTCGCCTATCTGGCGATGCGCGACCGGGCCTCCCTGGTCGCCGCCCTGAAGTCCTGGCGGGAGTCGATCTACGCGGGCCTGTTCGGCTCCACCGCCTCGGCCATGTGGTTCGTGGCCCTGGCCATGGCCCCCGCCGGTCCGGTCCGCGCCATCAATGTGCTGGAGATTCCCTTCGCCTCCCTCGCCGGGCGGCGGATCTTCAAGGAGCGCATGACGCTGCGCCAACGCATCGCCGCCTGCGTCACGGCGGGCGGGGTGATCATGTCGGCGATGGGTTAGGCGGCCGCGGCCTGGAGGCAGCGCTCGCTCAAGGCGGCGATGTCGGGGCGGCGGTCCAGGAGGTCGAGGATTTCCTCCATGCCGAAGTCGGGATCGTCCGTGTAGAGAGCTTCATAGACGGCGCGGACGAAGGCGAAGTCCTCGGGGCGGTCCACGGTCCAGCGCAGGGCGCCGAGGTCGGTCGCCTGGACCAGGCTCCCCTGCGGAAAGCGTTGTGGGCGGTTGCGCAGGAACGGGGTGACGTGCTCGCGGTCGTAGGTCTCGCTGGCCTCCCGGTGGGCCGTGGCCAGGGCCTCGGCGGTCATCACCTCGACATCGAGCCCGTCCGGATAGGTTCTGGGTTCAAAATTGGTGGCGTAGGCGGCGCGGTTCTCCAGGGCGAGGGCAACCACGGCGTCGATCAGGCGGGGCTCGATCAGCGGGCAGTCGGCGGTCATCCGCACCACATGGGTCGGGCCCCAGGCCTCGGCGCAGGCCGCGAAGCGGCCCAGGACGTCGTTCAGCTCGCCCCGGTAGACCGTCATGCCGCGCCCGAGCAGGAAGCCGGCGAGGCCGTCGTCGGAGGGCTCCTCGGATGTCGCCACCACCAGCTTGTCGAGGCTGCGGGCCCGGCGGATGCGCTCGATCTGCCGCCAGATCATCGGCTCCTGGAGGATCGGCGCCATGACCTTGCCGGGCATGCGACTGGAGGAGGTGCGGGCCTGGAGAACGCCGAGGATCATACGCGAAGCTCCATCAGGCGGCCGCCCAGCGGTGGGGATCGAGGGCGAGGGGATGGTCGAGGGCGAGCGAGCTCCAATCGAGGGACGGCGCGGGCGCGCTGGCGGCTGCGACGATGGCGCGCAGCTCCTGGGCTGAGGAGACCCCCACCACCACGGCCGAGGCTTCGGGGCGGCCGAGCACGAAGGCCAGGGCCGCCTGCAGGGGATCGGCGCCGGCTTCCGCCATGGCGCGGCGGATGCGCGACAGGCCAGGGCCCGCGCCGGAGAGGCGCTCGGGCAGGCCGTCGCGGGGCAGGAACAGCAGGCCCTGCAGGAAAATGGAGCGCAGATGGATTTCGACGCCCAGGGCCGCGATCTCGGTCAGGACACCGCCCTTGATCAGGCGCTGGTCGAGCACGCTGGCGGGCAGCTGCATCAGGTCCGGCTTGAACCGGCGGGCGAGGCCGAGGGGGTCGTCCCCGGCGTAGGCGGAAATGCCGATGCTGCGGAACAGGCCTTCGTCCTTCAGCCGCTTCATCCGGTCCCACAGGGCCGGGCCGTCGGCGGACATCAGGTCGGCGGTGGAGTGGACCAGCAGGGCTTCGGCGCTCTCCACCCCCATGCGCTCCAGCGAGGCGCGGGCGCGCGATTCCACCGCGTCGACGCCCTTGGTCAGGGGCGCGGTCTTGGTGATCAGGCGGAAGGTGTGGGGCTTGGGCAGGAGGCGGCCGAGCACGTCCTCGGCCTCGCCGTACTGGGCGGCGGTGTCGACCACGCCGATCCCGGAGAGGGCCGCCAGCTGCAGGGTCGCGGCGGCCTCCGCGTCGCTCATCCGGCCGCGGGTGTTGGAGACCCCGTAGTCGAGACCGAACTGGGCCGTGCCGAGCCCGAGCTTGGCCAGCCTCGCCTTGCGGGTCCGGGCAGTCATCGCACCGCGAACAGCGGCTTGAGGGGCGCGCAGACCAGGCGCCGCTCCACGTCGCCGGCCTGCACGGCCTCGGCGAGCATGGGCAGGACCTCGCGATAGACCGAGACCAGGTGGCTGACCTCTTCGTCACCGTGGGCGTAGGAGAGGTTGTGGGTGCCGAGCATGAACAGGCCCCGGGCGAAGATCTCCTGCAGGAACAGGGTCTTCAGCGACCAGACGTCGATGCCCTCGGGAGCCGAGAAGGTCAGGAAGCTCCAGGTCGGGTCGCCGCTCACGGTGGCGAAGGCGTCCGCGCCGCACGTCGTCAGCGCGGCCTCGACCTCCGCCTGAATTTCCGCGCCGCGGATGCGCATGGAGGGGATCACGGGCTCGCGCTGCAGCTTGCGCAGCACGGCGCGGGCGGCGGCCAGGGAGACCGCCTCCCCTCCCATGGTCGAGGAGACGAATATCTCCTCCATCTCCATCATCAGCGCCTTCTTGCCGGCCACCGCCGAGAGTGGGAAGCCGTTGGCGAGGCCCTTGCCGAAGGTCGCCAGGTCCGGCGTCACCCCGAACAGGGCCTGGGCGCCGCCGTCGTGCAGGCGAAAGCCGGTGATGGTCTCGTCGAAGATCAGGACCACGCGATAGCGGTCCGCCAGACGCCGCACCGCCGTCAGGTAGCCCGGCGACGGGGCGCGGACGTTCATCGGCTCCATGATGATGGCCGCCACCTCGCCGTCGTGGCGCTGCAGCAGCCCTTCCAGGGCCGCCACGTCGTCGTAGGGGAAGGTGATCGTCAGTTCACGGATGGCCGACGGCACGCCCTTGTGCCGGGTTGTGGTCCCGATCGACCAGTCCTGCCAGCCGTGATAGCCGCACATCAGGACGAGATCGCGGCCTGTATAGGCGCGGGCGATGCGGACCGCCGCCGTGGTGGCGTCCGAGCCGTTCTTGCCGAAGCGCACCATCTCCGCGCAGGGGACCATGGCCGAGATCATCTCGGCGACCTCGGCCTCCAGGCGATGGGAGAGCGAGAACAGGCTCCCTTCGGCGATCTGCATCATGGCCGCAGCGTTCACGTCCGGGTCGGCGTAGCCGAGTGTCACGGCGCAGAGCGCGTTGCAGAAGTCGGTGTAGGGATTGCCGTCCTCGTCCCACAGGGTCGCCCCCTTGGCGCGGGACGCGAACAGGGGCGCCGAGCCGAAAGGCAGCTGGGTGACGGACTTGGAAAAGGTCTGCGCCCCGAGCGGGATCGTCTTCCGCGCCCGCTCAAGCAGGGCCTCGGAAGCAGCATACCTGTGGGGCTCAAGAGCCCGGGCGGTGGCGGCCGGCATGGGCGGCTCCGAATCTCTCGTTAACCTTACCCACTCTGAGGCGGCATTGCTTAATGAAGCGCCAAGTGCTCCCGTGCCCGCGCCGTTTTTTGCAATGATTTCGGACCCGCGATGACCGACCCCGCGCAGCCCCGCAGCGACTGGACCCGCGCCGAGGTGCAAGGCCTGTTCGACCTGGCCTTCCCCGAGCTGATCTTCCGGGCGGCGAGCGTTCATCGGGCGCACTTCGACCCTGCCGAGGTGCAGCTCTCCCAGCTGTTGTCGGTCAAGACCGGCGGCTGCGCCGAGGACTGCGGCTATTGCAGCCAGTCCGCCCATTTCGACACAGGCTTGGCGGCCTCGCGCCTGATGGCCCCCGAGGCGGTGGTCGCCGAGGCAAGGCGCGCCAAGGACGCCGGCGCCCAGCGCTTCTGCATGGGCGCGGCCTGGCGGGACATAAAGGACCGGGACCTGCCGAAGCTGGAGGCCATGATCGCCGGGGTGAAGGCCCTGGGGCTGGAGACCTGCGCGACGCTGGGCATGCTGACCGAGCCCCAGGCGCAGGCCCTGAAGGCGGCGGGGCTGGACTACTACAACCACAACCTCGACACCTCGCCGGAGGACTACGCCCGGGTCGTCACCACCCGCACCTACGGCGACCGGCTGGAGACCCTCGACTTTGTGCGGGAGGCCGGGATGGCGGTCTGTTGCGGCGGCATCGTCGGCATGGGCGAGGGGCGGGGCGACCGCGCCGGCCTGCTGCACGCCCTGGCGACCCTGCCCGTCCACCCCGAGTCCGTGCCGATCAACGCCCTGGTCCCCATCCCCGGCACCCCGTTGGGGGATAGCCCGCCGCTCGATCCGCTGGAGTTCGTCCGCACCCTGGCGGTCGCCCGCATCGTCATGCCCCGCTCGGTGGTGCGCCTGTCGGCGGGCCGCGAGACCATGAGCCGCGAGCTGCAGGCCCTGGCGTTCCTGGCCGGAGCCAACTCGATCTTCGTCGGCGGGCGCCTGCTGACGACTTCTAACCCCGAGATGGACGAGGACGCCGCCCTGCTGGCCGACCTCGGCATGAAGCCCATGACCATGGAGGCGCGACTGTGAGACGCCGGGACTTGATCGCGGCCGGAGCTGCCCTGACCGTGGCCGGCGCCGGCCGAAACTCTGCTTGGGCACAGCCCATGCCGGTGCTGTCGGAGGTCAAGAAGCTCACCGTCCTCGACCTCGAGGACCTGGAGAAGGCCGCCGAGAAGGTGATGTCGCCCGGACCCTTCGCCTATGTCGCCGGGGGCGGCGGGAACGAATGGACCCTGCGCGAGAACCGCAAGGCCTTCGAGCGCTGGGTGATCGAGCCCCTCTACCTCTCGGCCGTCGGGCCGCCGGACCTCTCCACCACGATCCTGGGCTCGAAGCTGTCCCTGCCGGTCATCACCGCCCCCCTGGGCGGCCAGGGGCTGGTGCACGTCTCCGCCGACGTCGGAATGAGCCAGGGCACCGGCGAGGGCGGCGGGCTGATGATGGCTTCCACCGCGTCGACCAAGACGATGGAGGAGATCGCCGCGGCCACCAAGGGACCCAAGTGGTTCCAGCTCTACCTGCCCGGCGACCGGGGCATCGCCCGCGAGTTCCTGCAGCGCGCCAAGGCGGCCGGCTATACCGCCGTCGCCCTCACCGTCGATTCCTACGCCGGCCCCAACCCCCTGCGCGCCCAGCGGCTCGGCTACACGCCGGTGGTCGCCCAAGGCAACTACGGCGGCCGCACCTCGGCCCCGAAGGGCGCGCTGAACTGGGACGACGTGAATTTCGTGCAGGAGGCTTCCGGCCTGCCGGTGATCCTCAAGGGGGTGCTGACCCCCGACCTCGCCATCATGGCGGTGGAGACCGGCATGGCGGGGATCCAAATCTCCAACCATGGCGGCCGCCAGCTCGACACCATGCCCGCGACCCTCGACGTCCTGCCGGGCATCGCCAGGGCGGTGAACAAGCGTATCCCCATCATCCTGGACGGGGGCGTGCGCCACGGCATCGACGTGCTGAAAGCCCTGGCCCTCGGCGCCAATGCGGTGGCGATCGGCCGGCCGTTCGACTTCGCCCTGGGGCTGGGCGGCTGGATGGGCGTGCAGAGCGCCTACGACCGCGTGCGCTCCGAACTGACCCAGGCCATGCGGGTGGTGGGCGCCCCCACCATCGCCCAGATCAGGCCGGACTGCGTGAAGCGGGCGAACGTCTAGCCGCGACGCATAACTTAGGGGGAGGCCGTCATGAGTCCGTTCCTGCCGCCGTTGCGAACGTTCTGCCTGCTCGGCGCGGCGCTCCTGGCGATCGGGATGTCCGCCCCGTCGGCAAGGGCGGCGGCGACGCCGGCGGCCGGACACTGGGCCGCCGCCTGGGCGACCGCGCCGCAGGACGTGGCGGCGGGCACGACCCTCGCCTTCGCCCAGGTCGAGAACCAGACCATCCGCCAGACCGTGCGCCTGACCCTGGCCGGCGACCAGCTGCAGGTCCGGCTGAGCAATGAGTACGGGACAAGGCCCCTTCGGATCGGGGCCGCCTCCATCTCGTCTAAGGGCCAGGTGCGCGCCCTGACCTTCGGCGGCGGGGCCTCTATCGTCATCCCGCCGGGAGCGCCGGCCGTCAGCGATCCGGTCTCCCTTCCCGTGGCCCGCCTGGGCGAGGCCGAGATCAGCCTCTACCTGCCGGACAGGACGGCGATCCAGACCGTCCACAGCACCGGCCTGCACACCACCCTGGTGTCCGCGCCAGGCGACTTCACCCGCCAGTCGGAGTTCCCGGTGACGGCCAGGAGCAGCTACCGCGTGTTCCTCACCGGCGTCTCGGTGTGGGCGACCCAGCCGACCCAGGTGATCGCCGCCCTGGGGGCCTCGATCGTCGACGGGTTCCGGTCCACGGTCGACACCTACGGCGCCTGGCCCGACCGGCTGGCGGACCGGCTCGCCGCGAGTTCCGGCGTCCCCACCGGCGTGGTCAACCTGGGCATTTCCGGAAACCGGGTCACCAGCGACGGCGGGGGCGTTTCGGCCCTGGCGCGCTTCGATCGCGACGTGCTGAGCCAGCCCGGCCTGACCCATATGATCCTGTTCGAGGGACGTAACGACCTCAGCCTGCTTCCCCGCGACGGGGCGGACGCCCAGGCCCTGTTCACCGCCTACCAGCAGATCGTGCACCGGGCGCGCCAGCGGGGGATCAAGGTGATCGCGGCCCCCGTCACCCCCGACGGGACCACGGGTTGGACCGACGCCCAGGAAGCCGAGCGCCGCAAGCTCAACGCCCTGGTCCGCGCCAGCACCCTCTTCGACGGCTACATCGACTTCGACGCGGTGCTGCAGAACCCGGCCGCCCGCGGCCTGAAGCCGGCCTTCGATTCCGGCGACCACCTGCACCCGAACGACGCAGGCTACCGCGCCATGGGCGAGGCCATAGACCTGAAGCTGTTCCAGGCTCCCTGAAGCCTCAGGCCTTCTTCACGAACTCCGCGCGCAGGACGAGGCCCTTGATGCCCTCGAACCGGCAGTCGATCTCCTGGGCGTCGCCGGTCAGCTTGATCGACTTGATGCGGGTGCCGCGCTTGAGGACCTGCCCCGTGGCGCCCTTGACCTCGAGGTCCTTGACCAGGACCACGGCGTCGCCGTTGGCCAGGAGCTGGCCCAGGGCGTCCCGCACCTCGACCCCGCCCGCGACCGTCGCCGGCGCCTTGGCCGCCACCTCGGCCGGGCTGAGCCATTCGCCCGTGGCCTCGTCATAGACGAAGTCTTCGCTGTCGCCCGCGCCCATGCCGATGCCGTCCTTGTGCTGTGTGCGCGGCTTAGGGGGTCGGGCGGGGAATAGCCAGGGCCGCGGGCGGCCGGAGGGCTCCCCCTACTTCTCTTCCTCGAACCGGTCGCAGATCAGGCGGGCCAGGGCGTCGATGGCTTCGGCGGCCTGGGGGCCCTCGGCCTCGATCTCGACGGAGGAGCCGATGCCGGCGGCCAGCATCATCAGGCCCATGATCGACTGGGCCATGACCGTGTGGCCGTCGCGGCTGACCTTGACCTGGGCGTCGAACTGGCCGGCGAGCTTGACGAACTTGGCCGAGGCGCGGGCGTGCAGGCCCCGCTCGTTGCAGATCTCCACCGTCCTGCGGAGGGCGCCGTCGCTCATTTCTCTCCGGCCAGGACGAAGGAGGCGACCGAGATGTATTTGCGGCCCGCGTCCTGGGCCTGGGACACGCAGGTCGTCAGGCTGTCCCGGTGGCGGACGGATGCGAGCTTGATCAGCATGGGCAGGTTCAGCCCGGCGATGACCTCGGCGTGGGTCTCGTCCATCACCGAGATGGCGAGATTGGAAGGCGTGCCGCCGAACATGTCGGTGAGCAGGATCACCCCTGAGCCGTCGTCGACCGAGCGGGCGGCGGCCACGATATCCTTGCGGCGCTGCTCCATGTCGTCCTCAGGCCCGATGGAGATGGCGCGGACGGCGGTCTGGGGACCGACCACATGCTCCATGGCCAAAACGAACTCTTCGGCGAGCCGCCCATGAGTGACGATCACCAGACCAATCATCTGTTCCTCGTGGAACCCCCGTTGCGCGGCCGGCGTCTCGCCTGTCTCCGCGCGGCCGTCTGAATACGCCCGTTCTCAAGTCTGTCCAAGCCTGCCCGCCTCCCGAGCGAACGCGAGGCCAAGCTTGGCCATGGCAGACCCTTCCAGGGCCGAAAAACGCACTTGCGGTATCGAAATCCCCAGCAAGTCCAGGGATTCCGGCTCCGGAACGCGCTCCGGGCCCGCCGGATCCCCGATCCGCACCGCCAGGGCCACGGGGGCGAAGGCGAGATAGGGGTGCGGCAGAACGCCCAACCCCCTCGCCTCGATCAGCCCGGCGAGGCTTTCCGGCGCCCGGACATAGAGCCGCCCCCCCGAGGTCCAGGCGAGGCACCGGTCGTCGGCGACCAGCCGCCAGCCCTGCGCCAAGGCCCGCAACGCCAGGTCCGACTTGCCGGCGCCGGAGGGCCCCTGGATCAGGGCCGCGTTCCAGCGGCCGCCTCGGAACAGCGCGATGGCGGTGGCGTGCAGGATCAGCGGCGCCTGGCTCAGCGGCCCGGCTCCGGCAGGGCGACCACGAACCGCGCGCCCAGCACCAGACCGCCCGCGCCGGGGCGGTTCTCGGCGTGGATGGCGCCGCCATGGGCCTCGATGATCTGGCGGGCGATGGAAAGGCCCAGGCCCGAATGGCCGCCGAAGGCTGCGCCGCCCAGGCCATCGCCCTTGGGCCGGGCGGTGTAGAAGCGCTCGAACACGGTTTCCAGGTTCTCCGGCGGAATGCCCGGCCCGCTGTCCTCGATCGCCACCTGGATCATCGGCCGGGCGCCGTCCCGCACCCGCCGCAAAGTCACCTCCACCTCCGCCCCCGGCGGGCTGAAGGAGCGTGCGTTGTCGATCAGGTTGCGGAACACCTGTCCCAGGGGCCCCTCGCGGCCCGTCACCAGGAAGGGCGCGGGCGTCAGCTCGAACGAGGGCATCAGGGCGACGGCCACCCCTCCGGGGCTGTGCTCGTAGAGGCCGACGATGTCGGTGAGGAGGCGCCCGAGATCGACCTCACGGGGGCTTTCCCGCGACAGTTCGGCGTCCAGGCGCGAGGCGTTGGAGATGTCGGTGATCAGCCGGTCGAGGCGCGTCACGTCCTGCTTGAGGATCGGCAGCAGCCTGGCCCGTCCCTGCTCCGGGAGCAGCTCCAGGGTCTCCACCGCCGAGCGGAGCGAAGTCAGGGGGTTGCGGATCTCGTGGGCTACGTCGGCTGCGAAACGTTCGATCGCCCCCATCCGCGCCGACAGGGCCGAGGTCATGGACTCCAGCGCCCGGGCCAGGAGGCCCACCTCGTCGTCGCGCTCGGCGATGTCAGGCAGGGAGATGGCGCGGGCGCGGGACAGGCGAACGCTGTCGGCCGCCCGCGCCAGGCGCAGGATCGGCCGGGCGATCAGCCGGTTCAGCAGCGCCGAGGAGATCAGGGCCACGGCGATGGCGATCAGGATGAAGGGGATCTGCGCCCGCCTCTGGTCGGCGACGATCTGGTCCACGTCCCCGGCTTCCAGGGTCAGGACGCCCAGGACCGCCTGCACATGCTGGATCGGGATGGAGACGCTGACCAGGCGCACCCCGGTCTCGGAGACCCTTAAGGAGGCCACCGCCTGACCCCTCAGCGAGGCCTGGACCTCGGTCGACAGGGCCATGCGGGCCTTGGCGGCGACCGCGGGATCGGGACCCCGGCCGGCGCTGGACCAGGGCAGGACCATCTGGCCGCGCTTGCGGGCGGGGGGAAGCTCGTGCTCCTCCACCCGATCCACCGAAAGCTGGCTGTCCCCGATCAGGGTCCCCTTCGCGTCGAACAGGCGCGCGCGCAGGGAGCGGGGGATGAACAGCGGCTGGAGCACGTCCCGGGCCAGCTCGGCGTCGAGGACCGGGAGAGGCGCGCCCCGGGTGGCCCCCTCTTCAATAACGTTGGCGATCAGCTCGCCCTGGGTGGTCAGGCTGTCGATCCGCGCCTCGATCAGGTTGCGGCGCAGCTCGTTGAAGGCCAGAGCCCCGACGATCAGCACCGCCAGCCCCACCAGGTTCAGGACAAGGATCAGCCGCCCGAGGCGCGAGCCGGCGATCGGCAGGCGCATGGGACGTCCCTGGGGGCGCCCCTGCGGGCGCTCCGGGGGTCGTTGGGAGGGAGGCTCCTCCCTAGGTTTCGCGGTAGCGGTATCCGACGCCATAAAGGGTCTCTATCGCGTCGAACTCGGGGTCGACCTGGCGGAATTTCTTGCGCATCCGCTTGACGTGGCTGTCGATGGTGCGGTCGTCGACATAGACCTGATCGTCGTAGGCCGCGTCCATCAGGTTGTCGCGGCTCTTCACGAAGCCGGGGCGCTGGGCCAGGGACTGCAGCAGCAGGAACTCGGTCACGGTCAGCTTCACCGGCCGGCCGTCCCACAGGCAGTCGTGGCGGGCCGGGTCCAGGGTCAGCTTGCCCCGCTTCAGGGTCTTGGAGCCGGCGGGACCGGCCGAGACCGTGCCTGGCACCTCTTCCTCGCCGTCGGGACGGGCGCGCCGCAGCACCGCCTTCACCCGCTCGATCAGCAGGCGCTGCGAGAACGGCTTGTGGATGTAGTCGTCCGCCCCGAGGTTGAATCCGAGGATCTCGTCGATCTCCTCGTCCTTGGAGGTCAGGATGATGACCGGCAGATCGGTGGTCTGGCGCAGGCGCCGCAGGACCTCCATCCCGTCCATGCGGGGCATCTTCACGTCCAGTATGGCCATGTCCGGCGGGTCGGCCTCCAGCGCGGCGAGGCCGGTGACGCCGTCGTAGTAGGCCTTCACCGTGTGGCCCAGGCTCTCGAGGGCCATGGACACGGAGGTGACGATGTTCTCGTCGTCATCGATCAGGGTGATCTTCGCCATAATTGAAACGTGGTCGCTCCAGCCTTGTGGCGCAAGACGCAAACCCCTCGGGTCCGCTTAAGCTGGACTTAAGCCGAAGGCGTCATTGTGGCGCCTCATGAGCGGCCAGATCCATTTCGAAGTCTTCGTCCGGCGCCAGGTCAATGCGCCCTGGACCCTGCAACTCGCGACGGAGGACCGGGCCAAGGCCGTGGCCGCCGGCGAGGAGCTGATGGCCAGCGGCAAGGTCGCCGCCGTGCGGGTGATCAAGGAGGTGCTGGACCCCGAGACCCGGGAGTTCAAGCCCGTCACCCTGTTCACCAAGGGCCAGGCCGAGCTCACCAAGAAGTCCAAGGACGCGGTCGAGGACGACACGCCCGTCTGTGTCAGCCCGCAGGACCTCTATACCCTGCACGCCCGCGAGAAGATCGCCCGCCTGATGGAGACCTGGCTGGTCCGCAAGCGCATCACCTGTTTCGAGATGATGCACCGACCCGACCTGATCGAGCAGCTTGAAGCCTCGGGCATCGAGATCCAGGGCGCGATCCAGAAAGTCGCCATTCCCGAATCCCAGGCGCGCGGGACCACCGTCCACGAGGTGATCCGCACCTTCCAGGGGCTGATCGAACGCGCCGTCGAGCGTGTGCTGAAAGACGGCCGCAAGGGCGCCTTCCCCGACGTTTCCGGCGCCGGCTTCGCCGCCGCCTGCACCGAACTCGCGGAAGACCCCGAGCGGAGCTACCTGATCGGCGGGGGCGTCGCCCAGCACATCGGCGCCGCCACCACCTGGAGCGACAAGGTCGGGATGATCCTCGACCTGGCCGAGCGGGCCCCGGAAGCCGGCCGTCCCCGCGCCGTCGCCTTCCAAGTGCTCGAACAGCCCCTCTCCGAAATCCTCGGCTCGCGGGTCGGACTCGCCGATCTCCTGGGCGCCGACCTCGACCATGGCGGAAGCCTCGCGGCCCTCTGCCGCCTCGTGGCGCCCAAGGAAGTCGAGGCCCTGATCAAGTTCGACGCCGGGCTGCTCCGCGACCTGCCGCCCCTGGCGAGCCAGGCAGCGCGCCTAGCCGGCTGGCTCGCGCGGGAGGCCTTCGACGCCACCCGCGTCGCCGTCGCCAAGCGCATCCTGCTGGAACTGGGCGGCCCGCGGCGCCTGCGCCCCGCCGATGCGGCCGCGGAGATCGACATCCTGCGGGCCCTGGCCATGGCCCTGACCGCGGCAGCCTCCGACGAAGGATTGCTCCGCCACGAGGACGTGCATGACGCCTTCGTCGAGCGCTCCAAGGCCCTGGTGGCCGCCAACTTCGTGGAAGCCTTCCTGGCCGGACGCGACAACGCCCTGGCCGAGGCCGAGGCCCTGGTGAAGCTCACCGACAACGTCGCGGGCGGCGCCAACAAGCGGGCCGCCTGCCGCTGGATCGAGGCCTCCATCGGCGCCCTGCGCTTCGAGAAGGAACTCCGGGGAAGCACCGAGAGCCCCGCCGCCAAGCTCGCCACCCTGGCCGAGCTGCAGCGGGCCGTAAGCGCCGCCGGCGTCGGCGACGCCGACAGCCTGGCCTGCCGCGAGAAGATCGGCGAGATCGCCGGCCTGATCGAGGCGGACTCCAAGCTCACCGCTTCCCTGGCCCGCGCCTCGGCGCCGGTGACCCAGCGCCTCCAGCTCCTGCTGCGCCTCGCCTGCGGGGAAGCAGCCCCCGCCGGCCCGGTCGCCGATCGCGCCAAGGCCGAGGCCCTGCGCCTGCTCAAGGCCCCGGAGACCCGCGCCGAACTCGCCTCCAGCGCCCCCGAACAGGTCGAGCGGCTGAAGACTATGATGGTGTCGTCAGGCCTGATGAGCGGCGGCGGCCTCGCCGCCTAGACTGTCCGGCGGCTCAGTCGCAGGTTCCAGTCTCGCCGGTATCGAGGTCGATGGTCAGGCAGTGGCGCTCGCCGGTCCCGGCGTCCTCCACCAGGATGGAAACCTCGCCACCCTCCGCGGCCGTGTCCGGCAGCCAACGCTCGACGAAGGCGGACGCCGCGTCGAAGAAGTCCGACGCCTCGACCTGATAGGCCCGCTGACGGCCCTCGTCGCGGGCGTGGACGATGTAGGTGCTGCTCATGGCCGGGCCTCCTGCCCAAGCGTAACGCGCCAACGCCGAAAGGGATTCAATGCAGGCGCTAGTGCGCCTCGTCCCAGTTCTTCGCGGCGCGCGCCTCCACCACCAGGGGCACTGACAGGGAGATCGCCGGCAGGGCCGCCTGCTCCATGATCCGGGCGGCGACCGCACAGGTCGCCTCGGCTTCCGCCTCGGGCGCCTCGAACACCAGTTCGTCGTGGACCTGCAGCAGCATCCGGGCCGACAGCCCCGCGTCCTTCAGGGCGCCGGGCATGCGCACCATGGCCCGGCGGATGATGTCGGCCGCCGCCCCCTGGATCGGGGCGTTGATGGCCGCCCGCTCGCCGAAGCTGCGCTCCGCCGGCGACTTGCCGCGGATGGCGGGGATGTGGACCTTCCGCCCGAAGATGGTCGAGACGTAGCCGTGCTCGCGCACGAATGCCTTCGCCTCGTTCATGTAGTCGCGGATGCCCGGGAAGCGCTCGAAATAGGTCTTGATGTAGGCCGCCGCCTCCCCCTGCTCGATGCCGAGCTGGTTGGCCAGGCCGAAGGCCGAGATGCCGTAGACGATGCCGAAGTTGATCGCCTTGGCCCGCCGGCGGACGTCGCCGGGCATGCCCTCGATCGGCACCCCGAACATCTCCGAGGCCGTCATGGCGTGAATGTCGAGGCCCTTGCGGAAGGCCTCCTTGAGCTGGGGGATGTCGCCGATGTGGGCCAGCAGCCGAAGCTCGATCTGGGAATAGTCCGCCGAGACCAGCACATTGCCCGGATCGGCGATGAAGCAGGTGCGGAGCTTCCTGCCCTCCTCCGTGCGGATGGGGATGTTCTGCAGGTTGGGGTCGGTGGAGGCGAGCCGCCCCGTGGCGGCCGCCGCCAGGGAAAAGGACGTGTGGACCCGGTGGGTGGTCTGGTTGGCCGCCGCGACAAGCGCGTCGGTATAGGTGTTCTTCAGCTTGGCGACCTGGCGCCAGTCGACGATGGTCCGCGGCAGGGCGTGGCCCTGTTCGGCCAGGTCCTCCAGCACCTTCACATCGGTGGCCCAGGCGCCGGTGGCGGTCTTCTTGGCGCCGCCGATCCCCATCTCGCCGAACAGGATATCGCCGATCTGCTTGGGGCTGCCGAGGTTGAAGGGCCGGCCCGCCTGGCGGTGCGCCTCGGCCTCCAGGTCCACCATCTTCAGCGAGAACTCGTGGCCGAGCTGGCGCAGGCGCTCAGGGTCCACGCGGATGCCGTGGCACTCCATCTGCGCCAGGACCGGGGGCAGGGGCCGCTCAAGGGTCTCGTAGACGGTGGCCATGCCCTCGCGGGCCAGGCGCGGCTTCAAGACCGCGTGCAGGCGAAGCGTCACGTCGGCGTCCTCGGCGGCGTAGCCGGTGGCCGAGGGCAGCTCGACCTGCGCGAAGCTGATCTCCTTCTTGCCCACGCCGGCGACCTGCTTGAACGGGATCGGGATGTGGCCGAGGTGGAGTTGGGAAAGCTCGTCCATGCCGTGGCCGTGCAGGCCCCCCTCCAGCACATAGGACATCAGCATGGTGTCGTCGGTCGGGGCGACCTGGACGCCGTAGCGGCTCATCACGGCGATGTCGTACTTGCCGTTCTGGCAGACCTTCAGCACCGCCGGGTCTTCCAGCAGGGGCTTCAGCCGGGCCACGGCCTCCGTCAGGCCGATCTGCTTCCAGTCGCCGGCCGCCATCAGATCGAGGCCGTCGGAGGCGCAGTGGCCCACGGGAATGTAAGCGGCCTCCCCCGGCCCGACGGCGAGGGAAATCCCGCACAGGCCCGAGGCGGCCGAGGACAGGCTGTCGGTCTCGGTGTCGAAGCCCACGACGCCCGCCGCGCTCGCCTTGGCGATCCAGGCGTCCAGGGTCTCGATGTCCTGGATGCAGATATATTTGGTCGGGTCGAACGCCACGGCGTCCGCCACCGCGGCGGGCGACGGGGGAAGCGTGGCGGCGGGGATCCCGGAGGGGGAAGCGCCTTCGGACACCCGGCGGGCCAGGGTGCGAAACTCCATCGCCTCGAGGAAGGCGGCCAGGGTCGGGCCATGCGGCTCGCGCACCACAAGGTCGGTGATCGGCTCGGGCATGGGCGCGTCGGTCTTCAGCCTGACCAGCTCGCGCGACAGCCGGACCTGGTCGGCGAACTCGATCAGGGTCTCGCGCTTCTTCGGCTGCTTGATCTCGTGGGCGCGGGCCAAAAGGCTGTCGAGGTCGCCGAACTCGGTCAGCAGCGCCGCCGCCGTCTTGACGCCGATGCCGGGCGCGCCCGGAACGTTGTCCACCGAGTCCCCGGCCAGGGCCTGGATGTCGATCACATGCTCGGGGCCCATGCCGAACTTCTCGATCACCTCGGCCCGGCAAAGCTTCACCTGCTTGACCGGGTCGAGCATGCAGATCTGCTCGTTGACGAGCTGCATCAGGTCCTTGTCGGAGGAGACGATGATCACCTCGCCCCCGGCCTCGGCCACCTTGGTCGCATAGGTGGCGATCAGGTCGTCGGCCTCGTAGCCCGCGAGTTCGATCGCCGGCACGCCGAAGGCCCGCGTCGCCTCGCGCACCAGCGGGAACTGCGGGATCAGGTCCTCGGGCAGGGGCGGCCGGTGCGCCTTGTAGGCGGGGTAAAGATCGTTGCGGAAGGTCTTCTCGGAGGCGTCGAAGATCACCGCCAGGTGGGTCGGCTTGTCGGCCTTCATCTCGCAGATCAGCTTCCACAGCATGTTGCAGAAGCCGGCGACGGCGCCGACGGGCAGGCCGTCGGTCTTGCGCGTCAAGGGCGGCAGGGCGTGGAAGGCGCGGAAGATGTAGCCCGAGCCGTCCACCAGGTAGAGGCGCACGGGCTGGTTCGGATCGACGATCACGGGGGCGTCGATCGACACCTCGGCGTCGGCTTCGTCCGGGGCGAGCATCTCGATATCGGTCATGGGGGCAAGATAGGCGTTCGCGGCGCGGAGGTCATCCGTTCCGGTCCCTCGTTTTAAGCAGACGACGCCCGCCTTCTGTGGTCCAGAATGGGCCCCGGAGACCTGTCCCGATGTCCAAGGCGCTTATGCTCGCCGCCACCTTCGCCCTCGCCCTGGGCGCCACTCCGGCGCTGGGCCAGGACGACGTCAGTTCGGGCAAGGATCGCCGCTACCTTATCGACCCGACCGGCCACGAGACCATCCAGGTCAAGACCCGCCCCGACGCCAGCGGCGACCGCTACCGCTACATCAGCGAGGCCGTGGCCGAGGGCGCGACCGACGAAAAGTTCAGCCAGTCAAATTCCCTGACCTTCGACATCGAGGTGCTGGGCCTGACCGACCTGGGCACGGCCCTGCGCTACACCGTGCGCAGCGCCGTGGTGCAGGACAGCGCCGGCAAATCCAGCGAAGCGGTGCGTAAGGCCGAGATCGACAATCCGATGGACTTCGAGGTGGGGCGCGACGGGACCCTCCTCGCCCTCGGCAACTGGGCCGAATACACAACCCGCTACCTCGCCCGCATCGACCAGCTCCTGCCCGAGGCCGATCCGGTGCGGGCTCGCATGCACCGCCTGTTCGCGGCCGATCCCGGCGAGGTGGCGCGCAACTTCGTCCTCACCGACCTTCGCACCCTGATGGTGATGCAGATCACCGGGGCGGTCCCGGTCGGCCACATCGACCTGCCGGAGGAGGACTTCCCCATCGACGGCGGGCGCAACCGCACCCACGGCACCGCCGACGTGGCGGCCGCCGGCCCCTGCCAGGTGAAGATCGCGCGGACCACTATCAACGACCTGACCGAGCGCAACGGCAAGGGCCGCGAGGAACTGGCCACCGACGCCGTGGTCTCCACCCTGGACGGCTGGGTGGTCACCCTGATGGAGAACAAGCGCCAGGAGCACGGCGCCTCCCACCTGATGGAAACCCTCTCCATCCGTCGCCTGGACCCTCCGGCCTGCCCGGCCTGAGGCAGGGAGCAAACGCAAGCCCTTGATCCCTTATCCCTACGATCGCTGGATCTTCTCGGCCGCCGCCGCCGTGATCGGCTTCGCCTTCAGCTGGGCCTTCACGACGACCAACTTCGTACCCACTCACGACGGCGACCTCGTCGCCCTGGGCGCCGCCCTCGTCGCGGCCCCACTCGCGGCGCTCTACGCGGCAACCAGCTACACCTACAGCAAGGACAATCCTCGTTTCGCCGTGGCAGCTGAGAAGGTCCCTGCCCTCGCGACGCCGGCCTATCGGACTTGTGTGTTCGCCTTCGTCGCCTTCGTCATGACCTTCGGCGGCGTCCAACGGGGGTTCCTCGACTGGTGGACCATCGCCTTCGGCTCGCCGGATGAGCGGGTCATGCATGTCTCCCGCTACTTCTCGGGCGGCGGCCGAGGGGGAGGCTGCCGGGGCTTTGATCTTCGGGAAGAACTGCTTGTCTGGCGGCGGGGCCTTTGCACGGATGTACGCCCCACCAATCCGCCAGTCTTCGGGACGACGATCACCCTGCACGGCCAGGCCTCGCCCTTCGGCATGCTGGTGGAGCGTTACGAACTGGACCCCTCGGCCTGAGGCTCACTCGTCCGGCACGATGATGCTGGGGTTTTCCGGCAGGCGGCGCTCGAACAGGCCGATGTCCAGGGCCTGCTGCGGCTGGTGCGGGCGCATGGGCTGTTCGGACAGGGCCTTGACCGCCTCGGCCTGCAGCTCGCGAGCCTTGGCGTCGCGACGGAGCTTGCGGGCGGGGGGATGAGCAGCCTCCGCCGTCCCGCCCGCCACCTTCCAGTAGGAGACCGACAGCCGCCACAGGGTGCTCCTGGTTTCGGGGGGCGGGGCGACCGGCCAGCGCCGGCCGTCGCGATAGATGGGCGCCACCGGGGCGACGATCCTGGTCCGCCCGCCCTTTCCCGGGGCCGCCACGGGCTGGAGCGCGCACCAGCGCCGCTCGGGCGGGACGGAGGCGATGCGGCCGGGGCGCTCGTCGTCCAGCAGGCCCGCGTAGGCGTCCAACGCCGCTTCCCGCGTGGCGAAACCTGGGCCCGTCGCCTCGGTGACGAAGGCGACCGCGCCATGGGCCAGGGTCTCGGCCTCCCGCTCCCGCGCCGCATGGCCCCTGGCCGCATGCAGGGCGGCCTCGGCGGTTTCGGCCACGGGATAGAGCACGCTCATGTCCTTATCTTGGGGTCCGGACCGGTGGACTCCAAGCGCACGCCCGCTAAACACCGCGGATGGCCGAGCCGGTAGACATCCGCGGAACCTGCGACGAGCGTTTCGCGGGCGTGCGCGCCGCTTTCGAGCGCAACATCGGCGAGGGGCTGGAGCTCGGCGCCCGCTTCGTGCTGGAGGTCGACGGCCAGACGGCGGTCGACCTGATGGGCGGCTTCGCGGACCGGGCGGGCGCCCGGCTCTTCGACGAGACCACCCTGACCCCGGTCTTCTCCACCACCAAGGCCCTGGCCGCCCTGATGATCGCCCGCGCGGTGGAGCAGGGAAAGCTGACCTACACCCAGGCCGTCGCCGACCTGTGGCCGGAGTTCGCGCAAGCCGGAAAGGGCGCCATCACCGTCGAGCAGGCCCTGTCGCACCAGGCGGGCCTGCCCGGCCTGCTCGAGCCCATGGACCCGGCCGTCTGGTTCGATTGGGACGTCCTCTGCGCCAAGCTCGCCGCCATGGCGCCCATGTGGCCGCCGGGCAGCGCCGCCGGATACCACCCGGTCACCTTCGGCTACATCGCCGGCGAGATCTTCCGGCGGGCCGATGGGCGGACCATGGGCCAGGCCCTGCGCGAGGATGTCGCCGGGCCCTGCGGCCTCGACCTGTGGATCGGCATTCCCGAGAGCGAGGACCCGCGCCTCGCCGAAATGGAGCGTCCCAAGGCCCTGCCCGACTTCGGGACCATCAACGACTACCGCAAGGCGGCCTTCTTCACCCCCTGGGCCAGTCCGGGGGGCCGCGGCGGCGGGACCTGGCGGCGGTCCGAGATCCCCTCGGCCAACGGCCACGCCACGGCGGGCGCCCTGGCCCGACTGATGGGCGCCCTCGCCCGCGACGGGACCCTTGACGGGCAAGCGATCCTCTCCCCCGCCATGGTGCGCGAGGCGAGCCGCGAGCGCATCGAGGGCGACGATCTCGTCCTGCCCTACCACATGAGCTGGGGCGCCGGGTTCATGCGCAACGACGGCCTGTGGATCTACGGAAACGGCGACACGGCCTTCGGCCATTCGGGCTGGGGCGGATCCTGCGCCTTCGCCGATCCGGAGCGGCGCGTGTCGGGCGCCTACGTCATGAACCGCCAGTCCTCGTCGTTGCTGGGCGACCCGCGCTCGCAGCGCCTGATCGAGGCGGCGTTCCGGGCGCTCTAGCCGCCTCGGATTTCACCGTCACACCAGCGCGGTTGCCCCGCCTGAGCCCCCGCTGTAAGGGCGGGGTCACGAACACACGCCAGCCGCGAGACCGCGAGAACAGGGAGGGGAGCCATGCCCGTGCATCACCCCGCCCTGACGGCGCTGAAGTTCCGCCGGCTGGCGCCCTCGATCTGGGACGTGGTGATCTTCGCCATGGTGATCGGGGCCTTCGCCCTCATCGCCCTGGCCGGCCGCGAAACCCTGCAACCCCTGGCCGTCGCCGCGGCCCCCATCTCCCTGGATCCCGCG
Organism: Caulobacterales bacterium; assembly: GCA_947474395.1. Lineage (GTDB taxonomy): Bacteria > Pseudomonadota > Alphaproteobacteria > Caulobacterales > Caulobacteraceae > CANJID01. The sequence goes on along the minus strand of CANJID010000012.1, from coordinate 24,987 downwards.
GTCCTGCCCCACTACGCGCTCCGCACGACCTTGCGGATGCTGCTGGCCATGGCGGCCTCGCTGATCTTCACCTTCGCCTTCGGGGCCCTGGCGGCCAAGAGCCGGCGGGCCGAGACCGTGCTGATCCCTTTGTTGGACATCCTGCAGTCGATCCCCGTGCTGGGGTTCCTGTCCTTCACCGTGACGGGCTTCATGGCCCTCTTCCCCGGCCAGGTGCTCGGGGTGGAGCTGGCGGCGATCTTCGCCATCTTCACCAGCCAAGCCTGGAACATGGCCTACAGCTTCTACCACTCCACCAAGACCATCCCCCGGGACCTGCGGGACCTCTCCGAATCTCTCCGGCTGGGAGCTTGGCGCCGGTTCTGGGCCCTGGAGGCCCCCTACGCGGCTCCCGGCCTGATCTGGAACGCCATGATCTCCATGTCAGGGGCTTGGTTCTTCGTGGTGGCCTCGGAAGCCATCTCCGTGGGCAAGACCACCGTCTCCCTGCCCGGTGTCGGCTCCTATGTGGCCCTGGCCATCGCCCAACATGACCTCGTGGCTGTCGGCTGGGCGGTCTTCACCATGTTCGTGGTGATCCTGATCTACGACCAGCTCCTCTTCCGGCCGCTGGTGGCCTGGGCCGAGAAGTTTCGCATCGAGGCCCCCGCCGGCGCCCCCGAGCCGGGCTCCTGGGTGCTGGACCTGCTGCAGCGGGCCGAATTCTCGCGCCGCCTGTTCCGCCCCGTTGGCGGCTTCCTGACCTCCCTCGCCTCCATCCGCCTGGGGCGGCCCATGACCCTGGCGCCCGCCATCGCCAAGGCCTGGGAGAGCCGCTACGCCGACTGGCTCTGGTATTCCCTGCTGGCCGCGCTCGGCCTCTACGCAGCCTACAGGGCGACCGAGTTCATCGGTGTCGGCGTCGGCTGGCGCGAGACCCTGTGGGTGCTGGCGCTCGGCCTCTTCACCCTTGTCCGGGTGGTGGTGCTGATCGCCCTGGCGAGCCTGATCTGGGTGCCGGTCGGGGTCTGGATCGGCCTTCGCCCGCAGTGGGCCGAGCGGCTGCAGCCGGTGACCCAGTTCCTGGCCGCCTTCCCCTCGAACCTGCTCTTCCCCATGGCGGTGGCCCTGATCGTCCGCTTCCACCTGACCCCGGACATCTGGCTCTCGCCCCTGATGATCCTGGGCGCGCAGTGGTACATCCTCTTCAACGTCATCGCCGGGACGCGGGCCTTCCCCGGCGACCTGCTCGAAGCCGCCGCCTCCCTGCGCCTGAAGGGCTGGACCTGGTGGTCCAAGGTGGTGCTGCCGGGGATCTTCCCGTCCTATGTCACCGGGGCCATCACCGCCTCGGGCGGCGCCTGGAACGCGGCCATCGTCGCCGAGGTCGCCAACTGGGGCGACACCCGCCTCTCGGCCCACGGGGTCGGGGCCTATATCGCCGACGCCACCCAGGGCGGGGACCTCCGCCGGGTCGCCCTCGGGGTGGCGGTGATGGCGGTCTATGTGGTGCTGTTCAACCGCGCGGTCTGGGAGCCCCTGTTCGCGGCGGGCGCCCGGCAGCTGCAGACGGACTAGGAGGGAAGAGCGATGGCCAGAGCCGCGACCCCTGCCCCTGCCAAGCCCGTGCAGAAGCGTGCGGGCGAGGTGCTGCTCGACATCCGCGACCTCAGCCAGACCTACCCCAAGGCCGCCGCCGACGACCTCCTGGTGCTCGATGAAGTGAACCTGACCCTGTCCGCGGGTGAGATCGTGGGCCTTCTCGGCCGCTCCGGCGTCGGCAAGTCGTCCCTGCTGCGCATCATCGCCGGACTGACGCGGCCGGCGGGCGGGGAGCTGCGATGGCGGGGGCGGCCCCTGACCGGGCCCTCCGAGGACATCGCCATGGTGTTCCAGAGCTTCGCCCTCTTCCCCTGGCTATCCGTGCTGGAGAACGTGGAGATCGGGCTGGAGCCCCTGGGCCTCTCGGTCAAGGAGCGCCGCAGCCGCTCCCTGCAGGCCATCGACCTGATCGGTCTCGACGGCTTCGAGAACGCCTATCCGAAGGAGCTGTCCGGCGGCATGCGCCAGCGGGTCGGCTTCGCCCGCGCCCTCGTCATGCAGCCCGAGCTATTGCTGATGGACGAGCCCTTCTCGGCCCTGGATGTCCTGACCGCGGAGACCATCCGCACCGACCTGATCGACCTGTGGATGGACGGCAAGCTGCCGCTCCGCTCGATCCTGATGGTCAGCCACAACATCGAGGAGGCGGTCCTGATGTGCGACCGCATCGTCCTGGTGGCGGGCAATCCCGGGCGCGTGGCCGACGAGATCCGCATCGACCTGCCCCACCCGCGCAGCCGCACCAATCCGGTGTTCCGCGAGCTGGTGGACGATATCTACGGCCGCATGACCAACCCCTCCTCCACCGGCGCCCGCGCCGAGCGGGAGGCGGCCGAGGCCGACCAGGCCGGCGGCATGGGCCTGACCCTGTCGGGGGTCTCCACCAACGAATTGGCGGGGCTGATGGAGACCGTCGCGGCCGACCCCTTCGCCGGCAAGGCGGACCTGCCCGAGCTGGCCGAAAGCCTGCAGATGGAGGCGGACGAGCTCTTCCCCCTGGCCGAGACCCTGCAGCTCCTGCGGTTCGCGGGGCTGGCGCGCGGCGACATCCGCCTGACCGCGGCCGGGCGCAAGTTCGTGCAGTCGGACGTGGACGCCCGCAAGAAGCTGTTCGCCGAGCAGCTCCTGGCCCACGTGCCGATCGCCGCGCTGATCCGCCGGGTGCTGGACGAACGCCCCGCCCACCGCGCGCCCTACCGACGCTTCTCCGAGGAGCTGGAGGACTTCATGTCCGAGGAGTTCGCCGAGGAGACCCTGGCCGCCGTCATCTCCTGGGGCCGCTACGCCGAACTCTTCGCCTACGACGACCAGGCCGAAGCGTTCAGCCTGGAGAACCCGGCGTAAGATTCGCCGTCACGCCGCCCGGGCCACCTCGGACGGGGCGACGGCCGCCGCCTGAGCCGGGGCTTCGGCGGGGTCGGCCCGCTCGGCGCGGCGGTCCGAACTGCGGCCGCGGAAGGCTGTGGCCCCCTGGCAGATCATTCCCGCCAGAAGGAAGACCACCAGAACCCCGGCGTTGAAGGTGTCCGCGCCCTGGGGCCCGGCCCGCAGCACGATGGGCAGGTTGGCCAAGCCGAAGCCCGAGAACAGCAGGCTGGCGGTGTGCAGCCGGCGTGTCCCCTTGGACTTGATGATGTAGCCGTAGATGTAGGCCCCCGCGCCGAGGAGGGCGCCGGCGGAGCTCAGGTAGCACAGCACGTCGGTGGCGGTGATCATGCTCGGGTCTCCAGTCGATGCGATTTGGGCGTGTGGGGCGTCATGGGGTTCAGGTGGGCGGAAGCGGCGTGATGACGGTCGTCTCGTAGTCCATCGGCATGCTGGCCAGGGGCGGCAGGCCCAGCTCTCGCCGATAGATACCGGTCAGGCGGGCGATCCGGCTGCCGTCGGCGGCGGTCTGCACGTCCAGGCTGACGGTCACGTTAGTGTCCGCTCCGCCCACCAGCTTGGTCTGCACCAGGGATTGGAGCTGGGTCTGGTTCAGGGTCGGATCGAGCAGCAGGGCCCGGGAGGACTGCTCCAGCGCCGCCCTGAGGCTCGAGGCGCAGTGCTGGCCCCAGCCGAGCTGGAAGACGCCGACGACGATAGCGACGAACACCGGCATGACGATCGCGAATTCCGCCGCGCCCGCGCCCCGCCGATCGCGCCAGAACTGAGTGGGGCGCTCAACGGACACGGACCACCCGATCGTCGGCCAGGGCGGCGTTGAACATCGCCCCGGGGCGCGTGGCCGTCGCCGAGAGGGTCACCACCTCCAGCGGCGCGGTGCCGTCGGCGCAGAGGGCGGTGCAGACATGAGCGGTCTGGGCGCACAGGCAGCCGCGGGACACCGAGATCGCAGCGTTCGCGGGCGCTTCCTCCCATGAGGACATGGCCAGGGTCTGCGCGGTGGCGTCCGAAGTCCCTCCGTTCATGTAGTACTGGGCGCCGACCTTCAGCGCCGTGCGCATGTCTTCGGTGCGGGCCGAGCTCTGCCAGATCTCGAAAGAGACGACCGCCAGGGTGGCGATGACCGGGGCGATGAGCGCCAGCTCGATGGCGGCGACGCCGCGGCGGTCGCGCAGGAGGCGGGCGATGAAGCGCTTCATGGCTACTCCACCACCTTGACGACGCCGAGGATCGGCACCGAGGCCAGACCCAGGCTGCTGCAGTCCGAGGCCACCGTGGTGTTGCCGGACCAGACGACCGTGTTGGCGACCACGCGCGTGCAGCCGCTCGATCCGGAGAAATTGCCCTGGTAGGCGACCTCCTGGGTGGGGAAGTAGAGCGTTCCGGTCAGCTGCGAGCCGACCGTCCCCGAGAAGGTATTGCTGCCGCCGCTGCTGGTCCGGTCGCCGTAGAACAGGATGCCCGCGTAGGTCCCGGTGGTGGGCGCGCTCAGGTTGACGACGGCGTTGCCGTTCATGCTGACCCGGGCGCCGCCCTTCAGGTAGAGGGTGACGCCGGCGCCGGTCACCACCGCGCCCCCGGTGATCCGGAGGTCGCCGCCCTGGATCACATAGGTCCCGGGCGAAAGGGTGGTCGAACCATGCAGGTCCATCCCGTTGCAGTAGGTCCCAGGCGACAGCACGGCGGGGTTGTCGTTCCTGCAGGGACTGGTGACGGCGGGCGCGGGCAGGGAGGCGAAGGGGTCGGCCGCCCGGGGGGCCTGGGTAATGGGGGCGGCGCAGCTGGTGAGCACCAGGCCGCCGCTCGACACCACGCCGCCGCCACTCACCACGCAGGGAGCGGAAAGGTAGCCGGATCCCTGCACCGTCAAGGCGTTGGCGGCGATCGAGTTGGCCATGACGTTGCAGCCGATGGTCGTCATGCTGGCGCTGCCCGACACGGTCAGGGCGGGCGAAGCGCCGACGCCGAGCGCCAGGACGCAGGCGGCGCCCGAGGCCGTGAAGGTCGAGACGGAGCGGGCGCGCATGTGCACCGGCTCGCTGGTGAAATAGGCGGTGAAGAACCGCTCGGCGTTCTCCTGCAGGATCACTTCAACGGCGTTGGACGAGGTGAGGGCCCCGCTCGTGGGCGGGGTGTTGACCTGGACCGTACCCACGCCGGGGTCGTAGCCGTTGTCCTGCGCCGCCTGGGTGGCGGCCGAGGTGATGGTGGCGGCGGCCGATCCGGAGCGTTTCTCCACCCCGGCGGCGTAGGCGGCGGCGTCCGCGGCGCCCTGCAGCTGCAGCTGCTTGTAGCGCCAGTAGGTGGTTTCCACGCCGAGGCCCGCGCCGCCGACGATCACCGGCAGCAGGACGGCGAAGAGAATGGTCACATTGCCGCCCGCGGCGAGAAACCCGCGCATTCGGGCGACAACCGACCGCCACCGATTTTCCCCCCGGGGCTTCATGCCGACAGGGTCTACGATCGCCGCTAAACTCTTGTTAAGAAATGTGATTAACGCGTTACCAGCGCCGCGGCCCCTCGCCGCAGACCTCAGGTTGCAGAAAGGATCATCCGGACGGCGGCGCCGCGCCCGCCGGTGGATCGCCGAACCGGTTGGGTCCCGGCTGGCCCAGGCTCAGGCCCACCCACAGCAGGAAGCCAAGGCTCACGACCATGGTCAGCACGGTCAGCACCCCGTCGAGGGGCGTGCGCGGCATGGTCACCGCCACCAGGACCTGGGTCAGGGTGACCGCCGCCGGGGCCAGGATCAGCCAGGCCGTGCGCCCCGCGTCGTGCAGGCGCCTGGCGTGGATGCAGACCATCGGCCAGAGGGTCGCGAAGCCGATGATCTTCCCGACGGGGCCGAGGACATTCAGCACCGCGCTCGCGGCCATCACCACCGCGAAACCGATCCAGAAATCGCGCCGGCCGATGCGTCCCAGGGGCGAAACAAACAGGGACTTCCAGTCTACGGCGGGCTGCATACGCCGAGCTTGGCGCACAATTCCCTTGCCGGGCAAGGCGAAGCGCGTCGCTTCTTCGCCCTCGTCCGGTCTAGGCGTCGCCCCTTAACGGCGGTATCTCGAAAAGCATGAGACATAGCCTCGCGTACCTGACCGCCGCGGCCGTCCTCGCCACGGCCCTTGCCGCCTTCGCCCAGCCGGCCGCCGCGCCCCCGGAGGCGCCGATCGCCCCGCCCAGCTTCGGCGCCTGGGGCGTGGACCTCGCGGGCCGCGACACCACGGTCAAGCCCGGCGACGACTTCAATCGCCACGCCAGCGGGACCTATCTGCAGAACCTCGTCATCCCCGCCGATCGCACCGGCTACGGGGTGGACTATGTCCTGGCCGACATCGCCGAGCAGCAGCAGCGCCAGATCATGGAGATCGCCGGCGCGACGCCCGACAGCGTCAAGGTCGCCGACATGTACAGGGCCTTCATGGACGAGAGGGCGATCAACGCCCTGGGCGCGGCGCCGCTGGCCAAGGACCTCGACGCGATCCGGAAGGTCACCACCCGCGCCCAGCTCGCCGCCCTGATGGGCGAGGTGAACGACGGCTTCCACGGCTCGGTGTTCGGCCTCTACATATCCCCCGACCCCAAGCGTCCGGACCGCTATTCGGTGAACCTGAGCCAGGCGGGCCTGGGCCTGCCCGACCGGGACTACTACCTGACCGACCAGTTCAAGGAGAAGAAGGCCAAGTACCGGGACTACGTCGAGAAGGTCCTGACCCTCGCCGGCTGGGCCAATCCGAAGGCGAACGCCGACGCCATCCTCGCCTTCGAGACCAAGGTCGCCAAGGCGAGCTGGACCCGCTCGCAGCAGCGCGACGCCGAGAAGACCTACAACCCGACCACCGTGGCGACCCTGACAAAATCGGCTCCCGGCTTCGCCTGGCGGCCCTTCCTGGCCAAGGCGGGCTTAAGCAAGACCACCAAGGTCATCGTCAACGAGAAGACCTCCCTGCCCAAGATCGCCGCCATCTACGCCGCGACGCCGGTCTCCACCCTGAAGGCCTGGGCCGCCTTCAATCTCGCCGACAACGCCGCGCCCTATCTGTCCGAGGCCTTCGTGGACGCGCGGTTCCAGTTCCGCTCCAAGGAGCTGTCCGGCCAGCCCGAGCAGCGCCCGCGCTGGAAGCGGGGCATCGCCGCCGTCAACACCACTCTCGGCGAAGCGGTGGGCCGCGAGTATGTCGCCCGCCACTTCCCGCCCGAGGCCAAGGCCAAGATCGACGCCCTGGTCAATGATCTGAAGGTCGCCTTCAAGGCCCGCATCGAGGGCCTGACCTGGATGAGCCCGGCCACCAAGACCCAGGCCCTGGATAAGCTGGCCAAGTTCCATTCCAAGATCGGCTATCCGGACAAGTGGCGGGACTATTCGCCCCTGACCATCAGCGCCTCGGACCTCTACGGGAATATCGAACGGGGCATCGCCTTCGAGTGGGCCCGCGAGGTGGCGCGGCTCAACAAGCCGGTGGACCGCAACGAGTGGTACATGACCCCGCAGACGGTGAACGCCTACTACGACTCGCAGATGAACGAGATCGTGTTCCCGGCGGCGATCCTGCAGGCCCCCTACTTCGCCCCCGGCGCGGACGCCGCCGCCAACTACGGCGGCATCGGCGCGGTGATCGGCCACGAGATGACCCACGGCTTCGACGATGAGGGCCGCAAGTCCGACGGCGACGGCAAGCTGCGCAACTGGTGGACCGCCGAGGACGCCAAACGCTTCGAGGCCGACGCCAAGCGGCTGGGCGAGCAGTACTCCTCCTACGAGGTCCTGCCGGGCGCCAAGATCAACGGCGAGCTGACCATGGGCGAGAACATCGCCGACCTCGGGGGCATCCTCGTGGCGCTCGACGCCTACCGCCTGTCGCTGAAGGGCCAGCCGGCCCCGGTGCTGGACGGCCTGACCGGGGACCAGCGCTTCTTCCTGGCCTTCGCCCAGAGCTGGCGCGGCAAGCGCCGCGACGACGCCATCCGCCAGCAGCTGGTGGCCGACCCCCACTCGCCGGAGGCCTATCGGGTCAACGGCGTGGTCCGCAACGTCGACGACTGGTACCGCGCCTTCAACGTGGCCCCGGGGGAGAAGCTCTACCTCGCCCCCAAAGACCGCGCGCGGATCTGGTGAGCGAGCTTTCCGAGACGCTGCGGGGGAGGAGCCTCCTGGTCACCGGCGGCACCGGCTCGTTCGGCGCGGCCGTGGTGCGCCGGGCGCTCGCCGCCGACGTCAGCGAGGTCTGCGTCTTCAGCCGGGACGAGAAGAAGCAGGACGACATGCGTCACGCCCTGCCGGACCCCCGCCTGCGCTTCCACCTCGGCGACGTGCGCGACTACGACAGCATCCGCGAGGCCTGCCGGGGGGCGGAGCTGGTGTTTCACGCCGCCGCCCTGAAGCAGGTGCCCTCCTGCGAGTTCTTCCCCATGGAGGCCGTGCGCACCAATGTCGCCGGCACCGAGAACCTGCTGAACGCCTGCCTGGCCGGCGGGGTCGCCAAGGCGGTGCTGCTGTCCACCGACAAGGCGGTCTATCCGATCAACGCCATGGGCCTGACCAAGGCCCTGATGGAAAAGCTGACCGTCGCCAAGACCCGGCGCCTGAAGGCCGGCGACACCCTCTTCTCCACCGCCCGTTACGGCAACGTCATGGCCTCCCGCGGCTCGGTGATCCCGCTCTTCGTGCGGCAGATAAAACAGGGCAAGCCCCTGACCCTGACCGACCCCGAGATGACGCGGTTCATGATGTCGCTGGACGATTCGGTGGACCTCGTCCTCTTCGCCTACGGCTGCGCCCGCCAGGGGGACATATTCGTGCAGAAGTCTCCGGCCGCGACCATGGAGACCCTGGCCCTGGCCCTCTGCCGCATCTTCGAGGCCAAGCCCGAAATCCGCATCGTCGGCGCCCGCCATGGTGAGAAGACCTACGAGCACCTGGTCGCGCCCGAGGAGACCGGGCGCACCGAGGACCTCGGCCGCTACTACCGCATCGCCGCCGACGAGCGAGACCTGAACTACGGCAATCACTCCGGGAACGGGAAGAAGGCCGGGGCCGTGGTCGAGCCCTTCACCTCCCTCTCCGCCGACAGGCTCGACCTCGACGCCATGGTCGAGGTGCTGATGGGGCTGGACTACGTCCGCGAGGAGCTGCGCTACCGGGAAGTCCGCTCGGAGGGGGTATAGTCCCCTCGATGAGCTTCGCCCCATGAGCACGACGGACGTCACCGAGGATGCGGCTCTGCCCGACTGGCCGATGTTCGGCCTGTCCGACGACGTGCGCCCGGAACTCGCCGCCGCCCTGGAGGCCGGCGAGTCCTGCGCCCTGGTGACCCTCTACGGTGTGGTGGGCTCGTCGCCCCGGCCGGCCGGGGCGCAGATGCTGGTGGGGCCGCAACGCTTATCCGGGTTCCTGTCCGGCGGCTGTGTGGAGGGCGACATCGCCGTCCACGCGCGGGCTTGCCTCTCCGACAACATGCCGCGCCTCCTGATCTACGGCGCCGGTAGTCCGTACCCGGACATTCGCCTCCTGTGCGGCGGGCGCATCGACATCCTGGTCGAGCCGATCCGCCCGGAGGACCCGGCGGCGATCCGCCTGATCGAGCTCTGGCGCGAGCGCCGCCCCGCCGTCTGGCTGACCGACGGCCAGCATCACGCCTGCGTCGCCGAGGGCGAGACGGGCGCGAAACTGCCCGCCCCCCTGGCCGCCGCCCTTGCCGCCTGCGCGGGGGGACACGACTGCGCAGCCACGAACGAGCCCTTCGCCGTCGCCCGGCGCTTCGGCCCGACCCTGCGCATGGTGGTGGTCGGCGCCGACCCCACGGCCATCGCCCTGGCGGACCTCGCCGTGCACATGGGTTTCGAGACTTGGCTGATCCGCCCCAAGGGCCCCGACGCCGCTCCGCCGGTCAAAGGCGTCATCTATCGCCGCAGCGCCCCGGAACAGGCCCTGGCCGAGATCGGCCCCGACCCCTGGACTTATGTCGCCGTGGCCACCCACGACCTGGAGATCGACGAGGCGGCCCTGGCCGCGGCCCTGCCCTCCCGCGCCGCCTATGTCGGTGTCCTGGGCGCCCGCCGCCGGGTGCCCGAGAGGCTCGCGGGGCTCCGCGCCCGGGGCGTGCCGGAAGACGCCATCGCCCGCCTGAAGGCCCCCATCGGCCTCGATCTCGGCGGCGCCAAGTCCCCCTACGAGATCGCCGTCGCCATCATGGCCGAGGTGACGGCGCTCAGCCGCAAGAGCCGCGCGGGAAGCTAGCTCAGTAGAGCAGGAATTCCCGCCGTTCGGCCGCCCACGCCTGTTCGTCAGCCAGGGTCAGCGCATCCAGGTCCTGCGGGGTCGCCGCCGCGTCGTCGACCCATTCGCGCAGCAGCGGACCGCCGTTGATCACGTCGATGGCGAGCTTGCCGTGCTCGTACTCGTAGGGGAAATCGCGCCAGAGCGGATAGTCGGGATAGAGGCGGCGGATCGCCTTGAACGCCAGCGCCTGGACCCGCCAGGGGCGGAAGGCCTGGTGGTCGTAGGCGGGCCCTTCGGTGTGGATCTGCACGCCACTGCAGAGCCGGCCCACGTGCTTGTGGAAGGTCGGTTCGAACCAGCAGTCGCGTAAGGCGCAGCCGTCCAACCAGTGCGGGGCCAAGGCCTGCATCTCCTGGATGACCCGCCGGGCGTCGATGTCGGGGGCGCCGAACAGCTCCAGCGGCCGCGTCGTGCCGCGCCCTTCCGACAGGGTCGCGCCTTCCAGCATGACCGTGCCGGCGTAGGCCCTGGCCATCCAGAGATTGGGGGCGTTGGGGCTGGGATTGACCCAGGCCCGCGTCCCCAGCGGCCAGCCGTAGCCGGGCCCCTGATCGGGCGAGCAGCCCTGCATCTCGATCACCCGGTACTCGACGTCGAGCTTCAGCGTCCTGATGAACCAGTGGCCGAGCTCTCCCAGGGTCAGCCCGTGCCGCATGGGCATGGGCCCGGCGCCGACGAAGCTCTCCCAGCCGGGCCGCAGGGTCAGGCCCTCCACGGGCCGGCCGACGGGGTTGGGACGGTCGAGCACCCAGACCGCCTTGCCGTGGCGGGCCGCCGCCTCCAGCACGTACCTCAGGGTCGTCACGAAGGTGTAGATGCGGCAGCCCAGGTCCTGCAGGTCGACCAGCAGCACGTCGAACGGCTGCATCATGGCGTCGGTAGGCCGTCGAACCTCGCCATAGAGGCTGAAGACCGGGATGCGGTGGATCGGGTCCTCGAAGTCGGGGGACTCGACCATGTTGTCCTGCTTGTCGCCGCGCAGGCCGTGCTGCGGCCCGAAGGCCGCCGCGAGCTTCACGTCCGGACAGGCGGCCAGGGCGTCGAGCGAATGCTCCAGGCTTTCGGTGACAGAGGCGGGATGGGCCAGCAGGGCGACGCGCCGACCCGCCAGAGGCGCGCGCAGGGCCGGTTCCGCCAGCAGCCTATCGATGCCGAATCTCATGACTTTCCGTTTGCGGTCAGTTCCAGCGCAAAGCAATCGGCATGATGGAAGTCCGCCTTGCCGGGGGGATGGGCAAGCGCCCAGTAGGCGCGGCTGTCGTCCGCCCCCTCCACCACCGCCGACAGGCCGAGCCGCCACGCCGCCTCGGGCGGCAGCGCCGCGGTCCCCAGGTCGAGCACGACGCGAAGATCGAGACGCTCGCCGGTGACCTCCACCTCGATCGCGGGCGCGGCGACGTCCTGCGCGAGCGTCATCCCCTGCCGGTAGCCGTCGAACCGATAGGCGGCCCAATGCCGCGACGGGGCGAAATTGAACTCATAGTACCCCTCGCCGCCCACGGCGCCGACGAAGGCCTCGAAGCAGGTGTGGCGCCACAGCTCGTCGGCGCGGGTGGCCGCGCCCGGAGGCGGCACGCTCAGTCGGCTGATTTCGCCGGTCAGGCCGTAGCGCAGCGTCAGGATTCCGGGGGGGCTCCGCTCGGCCTCGGCCTCGACGCCCGTGACGATCAAGTGCGAGTGCGGATGCAGCTTCAGCGCATGCCGCATCGGGTGCGGCCTATTCCGCCCGCTTAAAGTCGCCGGACCGGCCGCCGCTCTTCTCAAGCAGGCGCACGGCCTCGATGACCATGCCTTTGTCGGCGGCCTTCAGCATGTCGTAGAGGGTCAGGCAGGCGACGGAAACGGCCGTCAGCGCCTCCATCTCCACGCCGGTGGGACCGGTGGTCTTCACCCGCGCGGTGACGATCAGGCCCTCGCCGCCGGGGGCCGCCTCCACCGCCACCTTCACCGAACTGAGCGCCAGGGGGTGGCAGAGGGGGATCAGGTCGGAGGTCTTCTTGGCGGCCATGACGCCGGCGATCTCGGCGGCCGCGCGGACATCGCCCTTCTTGGCCTGGCCGGAGAGGGCGAGGGCCAATGTCTCGGGCTGCATGCGGATCAGCCCGGCGGCCACGGCCTCGCGGACGGTGGCCGCCTTGTCGGACACGTCCACCATGCGGGCGCGTCCCTCGGCGTCGATGTGGGTGAGTTTGGCGCTCACTTTTCCAAAAGCCGCGGCATCAGCTCGACCATGTTGCAGGGCTTGTGGCGGCTATCGAGCTGGGGCCCGATCACGCTCCAGCCGTCCCGCACCGCGCCGTTGGAGCCCGGCAGGCAGAACACGAACACCCCGCCGATCAGGCCGGCGGTGGCCCGCGACTGCAGGGTCGAGAGGCCCACGCTCTGGTAGCTGATCAGGTGGAACACCACCGAGAAGCCGTCGATGCGCTTGTCGAACAGGGGCTCCAGCGCCTGGGGGGTCACGTCCCGCCCGGTCAGGCCGGTGCCGCCGGTGGTCAGGATCACGTCCACCTCGCCCGAAGCCACCCACTCCTTCACCTTGGCCCGGATCTGCTCGACGTCGTCCTTCACCAGGCCGCGCCTGGCGATCACGTGGCCGTCGCCCGTGACCTTCTCGGCCAGGACGTGGCCGGAGGTGTCGCTCTCCTCGTCCCGCGTGTCGGAGACAGTCAGGATGGCGACCTTGACCGGCTGCAGGGTCAGGCTCTCGTCGATCTTGCCCCCGACCTTCAGGGCGGCGGCGGGGGCGTTCGGGGCGGGCACTGTGGTCATACGGGTCTTTCCTGCGGCGCATCCCAGCGCGCGGCGTCTTCATAGTCCTCAAGGCGGGGCTCGATCCAGCGTCCGCCGTCCGCGCCGTGCGCCTTCTTCCAGAACGGCGCGCGGCTCTTGAGGTAATCCATCAGCTGGTCGGCCGCCTCGAAGGCCTCGCGGCGGTGGGCGGCGGCGGTCGCCACGAAGACGATGGCCTCCCCCGGCGCGATCCTGCCCGTGCGGTGGACGATCAGGAGGTCGTGCAGGTCGAAGCGCTTGCGCGCGGCTTCGGCCATCTCTCCAATCTCGCGGTCGGTGAAGCCGGGATAGGCCTCCAGCTCCAGGGCCTCCAGGGTCCCGCCCTCGGCCCGGCAGACGCCGCTGAAGCTGACCACCGCGCCGGTTTCCGGTCCCTTGCCGAATCCGGCCAGCAGGGCTGCGGGGTCGAAGGGCTCGTCCTGCAGGCGGACCGCCATCCTCAGCCCCCGCTCATCGGCGGCATGAAGGCGATCTCGCTGGCCTCGCCAAGCACCACCTCGCCCACGGCGATCTGCTGGTCCACGGCGATGCGGACGCTGGGGTGGGCGAGCGCCTCGCCGAGGGCCTTGTCCTCGTGGGCCAGCCGCGCGCGGAGTTCCGCGAGGGTGCGCGGCGAGGGCTCGATCTGCCGCTCCCGCCAGCCGGCGAGGTCCCTCAAGCGCCCGAACAATAAAACCCGGCTCATCGCCGTGCGCCTATCCGCCGGTGGTGGACATGTGGCGGGCGACAGCGGGGCCTTCGCCACGCGCGATGCGGAAGTCGTGGCCCTTGGGCTTCTTCTCGATCCCGCCGCGGATGGCCGCGATCAGGGGGCCATCGTCCCCCGGATGGTCCCGCAGCATCGCGCGCAGGTCGGTGTCGTCGTCCTGGCCTAGGCAGGTGTGCAGGGTCCCCGTGCAGGTCACCCGCACGCGGTTGCAGCTGTCGCAGAAATTATGGCTCAGGGGGGTGATGAAACCGATCCGCCCGCCGGTCTCCTCGACCCGGGCATAGCGGGCGGGGCCGCCGGTGTTGTCGGCGATATCGGTCAGGGTCCAGACCGCCGAAAGGTCCCGGCGGATCTCGGCCAGGGAGACGAACTGGTCGGTGCGGTCCTGCTCGACCTCGCCCACCGGCATGGTCTCGATCAGGGTCATGTCCATGCCGCGCCCGTGGGCCCAGGCCATCAGGGCGGGGATTTCCGCGCGGTTGTCCTGCGCCAGGGCCACGGTGTTGATCTTGACCTTCAGGCCCGCGGCTTGCGCGGCGTCGATCCCGGCGATCACCTGGGCGAGGTCGCCGCCGCGGGTGATGCGCCTGAACTCGGCGGCGTCGAGGGTGTCGACCGAGACGTTGATCCGCTTGATCCCCAGCCGCGCCAACTCGCCCGCGAACTCGGCGAGACGCGTGCCGTTGGTGGTGAGCGTCAGTTCCCGAAGCGCCCCCGAGCGCAGGTGGCGCGACAGCTGCTCGACCAGCTCCAGGAAGCCCTTGCGCATCAGGGGCTCGCCGCCGGTCAGGCGCAGCTTCTGCACGCCGAGCCCGATGAAGGTGGAGCACAGCCGCTCCAGCTCCTCGATCGACAGGACCTCGGCCTTGGGCAGGAAGGTCATGCGTTCGGGCATGCAGTAGAGGCAGCGCAGGTCGCAGCGATCGGTGACCGAGACCCTGAGGTAGCGGATCGCCCGCGCGAACGGATCGACCAGGGGCGCGCGGCTGTCGGCGGCGGCCTTGGGGGTCGAAACGTTGAAGGGGGCGTCGTAAGGGGTCATGAGCGTCCTTGGGAGAACCGGCTCCCCTAACATGGAATGCCGTCCTTGAACACGAAAGCCCCCCCCAAGGCCCTGTACGCGCTTGTGCTGGGTGCGGGCGCGGGCTCGCGGTTCGGTGGCGGAAAGCTGCTCGCGCCCTGGCGGGGCGGGACCGTGCTGGAGGCCGCCCTGGAGGCCGCTTTCGCCGCGCCGGTGGAGGCAGTGCTGCTGACGGCGGGCGCCGACGGAGAGGTCGAAGGCGCCGCCCGCGCCTGGGCTGGCCGGGCGGGCGAGGCGGCGCGCTTGAGCATCCTCGACGTGCCCGACTGGCGTGAAGGCATGGCCGCCTCCCTGCGCGCCGGAGTCGTCGCCCTGCCGCTGGACGCGGGCGGGCTCTACGTCTTCCTGGGCGACATGCCAAGGGTACCGATAGCCGTCCTGCCTGCCCTGGCCAAAGCACTCGCCGAAGGCGCGCCCGCCGCCGTTCCGACCTTCGATGGCCGCCGTGGCCACCCCGCCCTCATCGGCGCCGGCCTGTTCGGAGAGGTGGCGAAGCTGTCCGGCGACCGCGGCGCGAAGGGCCTGCTGGACGCGCTGGGCGCCGCCCTGGCCGAGGTGGCGGCGCCGGACAACGGCGCGCTGTTCGACGTCGATACGCCCGCCGATCTAGACTAGCGCCATGGACGCCTTCCCCGCCTTCTTCCCCCTGACCGGCAAACGCATCGCCATCGTCGGCGCGGGCGAGCAGGCCGAGGCCAAGCTGCGACTGTTCGAGGGCTCCCCCGCCGAGGTGGTCCGCATCCCCGCCGGTCCTGAGGCCCTGGAGACAGGCGCCTACGCCGGCGTGCTGATCGCCTTCATCGCCGCCCCCGACGATGCCTTCGGGGAGGGGTGCGCCGCCGCCGCCCGCGCGGCCGGGGCCCTGGTCAATGTCATCGACCGGCCGCACCTCAGCGACTTCACCATGCCGGCCATCGTCGACCGGGGGACAGTCGTCGCCGGGATCGGCACAGGCGGCGCCTCGCCGGTGCTGGCGACCGAACTTCGCCAGAGCCTCGAACTCGATTGGCATCAAAATCTCGGCGTGCTCGCGGAGCTGTTTCGGCGCACCCAGGCCGAGACCCGCAGCCGGTTCCCCGATCTGGCTGAGCGGCGCCGGGTTCTGCGCGAGCTGTTGAAAGGTCCCGCCGCCGAGTCGGCTCTCCGCGGCGAACTGGAAGAGGCCGAGACACTCGCCCGTAGTGAACTCGCCGCTGCGGCGGCGGGCGAGCGGAAGACCAAAGGAAAGGTGCAGCTGCTGGTCGCGCCAGCGGACTTCGACCTCCTGTCGCTGCGAGCCGCCACGGCGCTCAGCGCCGCAGACCGGCTCGCCTACCCTGACATCGAGACTGGCTCGATCGCGTTCGCCTGGGGACGGCGCGAAGCCGAACATTCTACGGACATCGCGATCGCAAGCCTCGCCGCGGGAGCGAAACAAGGGCTGATCGTCCTCGCGCTCCTGCCGCAGGCCGACCCGGTCCTGGCCGCGGCGCTCCGCGCGGAGGGCGTCGAGGTCGAAAGCCTTCCGACGGGCGCCGCGCCCTAGAACCTCAGGTCCCGGTCCTTGGTCTCGGGCAGGAAGAACAGGGTGCAGAGGATGGCGATGGTCGTCCACACCACCGGGTACCAGAGGCCGAAGTAGATATCCCCCTTGGCCGCGACCATGGCGAAGGAGGCGGCGGGCAGGAAGCCGCCGATCCAGCCCGTGCCGATGTGATAGGGCAGGGACAGGGCCGTATAGCGGATCCGCGTCGGGAAGAGCTCCACCAGGGCCGCCGGTTGCGGCCCGTAGAGCGCGGTCGCGCCGACCACGAAGATCAGCAGCACCCCGAACAGGCCGATCAGATTGATCTGCGCGGGGTCGGCCTTGGCCGGGTAGCCGGCGGTCGCCAGGGCGGCCTTGATCCGCCCGCTCGTCTCGGCCTTCAGGGCGGTCAGCCCCTTGGTGTCTAGGGCGGTCCCGTCGGCGGAGGGGACCATCACCTCGCCGATCTTGACCTGGGCCAGGGTTCCGGCCGGGGCGGACTGGTTGAAGTAGGAGACCCCCGAGGTCGCCAGCACGCTCTTGGCGATGTCGCAGGAGGTGCGGAACTGGCTCTTGCCCACGGGATCGAACTGCAGCGAGCACTCGGCCGGGTCGGCGATCACCGTCACGGGGGAGGTGGTCTGGGCGTGGGCGAGGGCCGGATTGGCGGTCTGGGTGATCATGTGGAAGCCGGGGAAGAAGGCGATCGTCGCCAGGATCATCCCCGAGACCATCACCTTCTTGCGGCCGATCCTGTCCGACAGCCAGCCGAAGAACAGGTAGAGCGGGATCGAGACGATCACGAGGGCGATCATGATCTCGTTCACCGTCGCCGGCGGGACCTTGATCACGTTCTCCATGAAGAACTGGGCGTAGAAGAAGCAGGTGTACCAGACCGCCCCCTGGGCGATCATCACGGCGAAGAGGGCGATCAGGACGATCTTCAGGTTCGGCCACTGCAGGAAGGACTCGACGTAGGGCTTCTCCGAGCGGGTCCCCTCCTCGCGCATCTCCTCGAACAGGGGGCTTTCGGAGAGCTTCAGCCGGATCCAGATGGAGATGGCCAGAAGGGCAGCCGAAACCAGGAACGGCAGGC
The DNA here is from genome assembly GCA_947474395.1 of Caulobacterales bacterium. Taxonomy (GTDB): domain Bacteria; phylum Pseudomonadota; class Alphaproteobacteria; order Caulobacterales; family Caulobacteraceae; genus CANJID01. The sequence continues at coordinate 7,558 of CANJID010000012.1, read as the reverse complement.
GCCAGCCCCAGGCGGCGAAATTGGCCTCGCCGACGATGGTGCGCACGATCAGAACCACGATCAGGGCGCCGCCCAGGCCGAAGGCGGCCGAGCCGCCCAGCCAGGAGCCGAGATAGCCGCGCTTGCCCGCCGGGGTGTGCTCGGCGATGTAGATCGCCGCCCCGCCCCACTCGCCGCCCAGAGCCAGACCCTGGGCGAGGCGCAGGCACAGGAAGATGACCGGGGCGATGATCCCGGCTTGCGCGTAGGTCGGCACCAGGCCGATGGCGAAGGTCGCCACGCCCATCAGGCTCATGGTGATCAGGAAGGTGCCCTTGCGGCCCAGCCGGTCGCCGATGCGGCCGAAGATCAGGGCGCCGAGGGGCCGGAAAGCGAAGCCGGCGGCGAAGGCGCCGAGGGCGAAGACATAGCCCGCCGTCTCGTTCAATCCGGCGAAGAAGGTCTTGGAGATGATCCCGGCCAGCGGCACGAACAGGAAAAAGTCGTACCACTCGAAGGCCGTGCCCGCGGCCGCGGCCGCCACCACCAGGCCCATATTGGCCGGTTTGCCCTTGGCGCTGTCCGCCGTCGCAGCCGTCATCTCATTCCCCCGAACTCTCGGGAGATAGCATTACGGGGCGGCGGGAACCCTGCGCAAGCGTCCTTGGCGACGCTTGCGGGGAACCGGGTCCCTACTTCTTGGCGTCGTTGGCGGTGTTGGTGACGGCCTTGCCGACCGAGGTGACGTCCTTACCAGCGCCGGCCACGGTGTTGCAGGCGCCCACCAGGAGGGCCGCGGCGGCGACGGCGAACACGATCATTTTGCGCATTTCAGAGGTTCTCTCGAAGCGTTCCGGAGCCTCCAGTTTAGCGCCAATGGGCGATCATCGAAACAGCCAAGCTGGCCAGCGAACCTTACAAACCGAAAACGCCCCGGCGCTGGGCCGGGGCGTTCAGGTCTCGATCTCGAAGAGAACGAAGAACTAGTTCTTGGCGTCGTTGGCGGTGTTGGTGACGGCCTTGCCGACCGAGCTGACGTCGCGACCGGCGCCGGAGACGGTGTTGCAGCCCGCGACGGCGACGGCGCAGGTGGCGGCCAGAAGGATGATGAGCTTACGCATTTGGATGTCTCCCCTAAGAAATGTCGTGGGAAGAACGGTCACGCCGCGGCTTGGTTCCCTGAATCCGCCGGACTCGGTTCCGGAGCCATCGGCGCCTCGGGAGCGGGGAAGATCAGCTTGGCCGTGAGCCCTCCGCCGGGACCCGAGCCGATCTCCGCCCGGCCGCGCAGCTGGCGGGCGAACGCGCTCATCAGGGTGCGGCCCACGCCAGGCTCGTCGGGCATGTCGGCGCCGCCGCGGCCGTCGTCGGAAATCTCCAGCGTCACCTCCCCGTCGGCGACGGTGAAGCCGACGCGGATCAGTCCGCCCTTCTCGCCGAAGGCGTGCTTGCGGGCGTTGGTGATGGCCTCGACGGCGAACAGGGCCAGCGGGGCCAGCTTGTCGGGATCGATCTCCAGGTCGTCGGCCTGCAGCTCGGTGCGGACCATCGAGGGCCGGCCGCCCTCGCCGACCGTGAGCTGGGCGATCAGTTCCTCGAGGAATTGGCGCACGTCGACCCGGCGCAGGTCCGGGCTCTGGTAGAGGGCGCGGTAGATCAGGGCCAGCGCCGTGATCCGCTGGCGGGTGTCGGACATGGCCGCCCGGGCCGCCGGGTCGGCCAGGGCCCGCTGCTGCATGTTCAAGAGGCTGGTGATGACCTGCAGGTTGTTCTTCACCCGGTGGTGGATCTCGCGCATCAGCGCGTCCTTTTCCGCCAGGGAATCGCGCAGGGACTGGTCGCGGGCCAGGATGGCGTCGGCCATGACGTCCAGGGTCTGGGCCAGGGCGCGAATCTCGGCGGGGGCGCTGTCGGCCTGCACCGGGCGCACCGAAAAGCGGCCCTTGGCGTAGATCGAGGCGATGCGGTCGAGGTAGGCGAGCCAGCGGATCACCACCCGCTCGGTGACGATCCACACCGTCACCCAGGCGGTGAACCACGCCAGCAAAGGGAAGATGATGTTGCTGAGCGGGTTCAGGCTCGCCCAGAACAGTATCCCCGGGCGGGGCGCCGACAGGATGACGAAGGCGTCGTCGCCCGCGAGGGGGGCCGCCGCCTGGGTGCGGCGCTCGCCCATCCGGTCCGGGCCCTCCCAGAGCATGGCGCCCTGGCGCAGGGTCTGGGCCGCCCATCCTGCGGGTGGAGCGGCGAAGAATTCGGGATGGGCGGCCACCAGCAGGCGCCCCTGCGCATCGGCCAGGGCGACTTCGGCGCCGCGGGGCAGGGTCGGGTCGGCGAGGTCAGGGGCGAGGCTGGAGAGCCGGATCGCCGCCACCAGGGCGCCGTTGAAGCGACCGCGCTCGTCCACGGTCCGCACCGCGGTCAGCACCGCCGGGTCGGCGGCGTAGAGAGCGGGCGGGGCGCGCCCCACCACCAAAGAATCCCCGGCGCGGAGGCGGTTGAACCAGTCCTGGTCGCCCTTGCCTGCATCGGCCGTGACGCTGGTCGCCGAACAGACCACCCGGCCGGCGGCGTCGAAGCGGATGATGTTCTCGTACCCGCTGACCCGGTCGAGCAGGCCCGCGAGCCGGGGGGCGCAGGAAAAGCCGACGGACTGGGGCGAGAGGGTGTCCAACAGGGCCACGGCCGCCTGCACGCGGGCGCGGGCGCCGGCGGCGCTGCGCTGCGCCGCCTGGCCCAGGCTGACGGTGCGGGCGGCGGTGTCGCGGCGGTACTCCGCCACGGCCTGCACCGCGCCGAGAATCAGGATGGGGGTGAGCGCGAGGGCGACAGCGAATCCCAGCCGAAACCGGATCGACAGACGCCCGTGCGAAGGCGTGGCGTTCACCGCTGCCCGCTCAGCCTCTCCGCATCCGCCAGGATGGTCCGCATCGCCTCGCCCGCGGGACGGCCGTCGCGATCGTAGGCGCCGCGTTCCAGGACGCCCTGGAGCGCGCGGCGCGCCCGGCTGACGCGACTCTTAACAGTGCCCACGGCGCAGCCGCAGATTTCCGCCGCCTCTTCGTAGGCGAAGCCGCCGGCGCCCACGAGGATCAGGGCCTCGCGCTGTTCGGACGGCAGCATGGCTAGGGCCAGCCGCAGTTCGTCCAGGGCCACGGGCGCTTCAGGATCGTCGGCCGCCACCAGGGTGCGTTCAGCCGCGTCCTGGTCGAGCTGGGACTGGCGCCAGGAACGGCGCTTCTCCGAATAGAACTGGTTGCGCAGGATCATGAAGGTCCAGGCCTTCATGTTCGTGCCGGTCTGGAAGCTGGCGCGGGCGTCCCAGGCCTTGAGGACGGCGTCCTGGGCCAGGTCGTCGGCGGCGGCGGCGTCGCCGCAGAGGGTGCGGGCGAAGGCGCGGAGATGCGGAATCAAGGCGACCAGATCACGCTTGAAGTCGGCTTCTGTTTTTGGGTTCAGCTCTGCACGACGGATCATCAGTCCTGACCGTCCGAGGCTTTCTTGTCGTGGCGGCGGAGGATGTCCAGGAACTCGTCGGGAACCGGTTCCGAGACCACCTGGTCGAACATCTGGCGCAGCTTCACGCCGATCGCCTGCTGACGCAGGCGCGCCTCTTCTACATTGGACGACGATGCGCCCTTCGGGGCGCGTGAAGGTCGGTCCGGCATTGTCACGACCATGCGCGCGTCATCCAATACGCCCCCTATTCCCCTACTCAGGAACCCTCAACGCAAACTCTGCCGTGCGGGTTCCATAAAGATTTTCCGCCGTACGCGTTCGACGATGGGCGTATAATAGCGAAAGCGCTCGCGGTTAAGGAACCTTAACCATGAGGAGGCGTTGACCCGGTTAGTGACCAGCTACGCTTTGCGCGGGCGGGCGCTAAGTTTCGAGTCGGGAAAAATCTTACGGAGGGGTCATGGGCCTGTTGGAGCGGCTAGCGCCGCATCTTCCCTATATGCGCCGGTACGCGCGCGCCTTGACCGGCGACCAGGCCGCGGGGGACGCCTATGTGCGCGCCGCCCTGGAAGCCCTGGCGGCGGGCGAAGCGTCCCTTCCCCCGCATCTGACTCCCCGCGTCGCGCTCTACCAGGTGTTCCAGATGATCTGGGGCGGGACGGGCGCGCGGCTCGAACCCCCCGCCGACGTCGCCGACGGGGACGATCCCTCGCACCGGCTGATGCGCATCGCCCCGCGTTCGCGCCAGGCCTTCCTGCTCACAGCCCTCGAAGGCTTCAATCCGGCCGAGGCCGGCCATATCCTCGGCGCCACGCCCCTTGAGGTCGAGGCCCTGATCTCGGAGGCCCAGGCCGAGATCGACGCCGAACTGGCCACCCAGGTCCTGATCATCGAGGACGAGCCGGTGATCGCCGCCGACATCGAGGCCCTGGTCCGCGAGCTCGGCCATACGGTGGTCGACGTCGCCGCCACCCGCCGCGAGGCGGTGGACGCGGTGGCCCACGCCACCCCCGGCCTGGTGCTTGCCGACATCCAGCTCGCCGACGGCTCCTCCGGCATCGACGCCGTCAAGAACATCCTGGGCCGCTACGACGTACCGGTGATCTTCATCACCGCCTTCCCCGAGCGCCTGCTCACGGGAGAGCGGCCCGAGCCCACCTTCCTGATCACCAAGCCGTTCCAACCGGAAACGGTGAAGGCCGCGATCGGCCAGGCCCTGTTCTTCCACCCCGCCAAGGTCAAGGCCGCGGCGGCTTAGGGGCCGGACGCCACGACGATCTGCGAGGGCCCGCTGGAGCGATCCGGCGGGCTTTTTCGCGCTCCCTCCCCGGTTCGGCGGGTGTGCTAAGACCGGACGACCATGGCCCCCGCCGTCCTGACCCGCCTGACCCTGACCGACTTCCGCTCCTACGAGGGCGCGAGCCTGGATCTCGACGGCCGACCGGTCTTCCTGTTCGGCGACAACGGGGCGGGCAAGACCAACCTGCTGGAAGCCGTCTCCTTCCTCGCCCCGGGCAAGGGCCTCAGGGGGGCGGGCGCCGGCGAGGTGGGCCGCAGGATGCCCGGCGAGGCCAAGGGGCGGGCCTGGAGCGTCGCCGCCCTGGTCGCCGCCGAGGGCGGCGATCTTCGCCTCGGCACCGGAGTGGAGCCGGACGCGGCCCGGCGCATCGTCCGGCTGGAGGGCGAGACCGTCCAGGCGGGGCGGCTTTCGGAGATGGTGCGGCTGATCTGGCTGACCCCCGCCCAGGACCGCCTGTTCCTGGAGGGCGGGACCGAGCGGCGCCGCTTCCTGGATCGCCTGGCCTTCGCCGCCGAGCCGCCCCACGCCGCCGCCGCCGCCGCCTACGAGCGGGCCATGCGCGAGCGGATGAAGCTCCTGACTGACGGCCCGGACGATCCGCTCTGGCTGGCCGCCCTGGAGAGCCGCGCCGCCGCCGCCGGCGCGGCCGTGGCCTCCGCCCGCATCCGGGCGGTCAGGGCCCTGCAGGTCGAAATCGACGGACGGGCCGACCGGCCCTTCCCCCTCGCCTCCGTCAGCCTCTCCGGCGACTGGGACGACGCCCCCGACACCGAGGCGAGGCTCGCCTCGACCCTGGCCGCCGCGCGCGGGCGCGACGCCGCCGCCGGGCGAGCCCTCAGCGGCCCGCACCGCACCGATCTGGTGGTGATTCACCGGGAAAAGGACCGTCCGGCGGCCGAATGCTCCACCGGGGAGCAGAAAGCCCTGGTTCTCAACCTCGTCTTGGCCCAGGCCGCGAGGCTTTCGCGTGCAGAATCAGCGCCAAACCCTATATTGTTGTTGGACGAAGTTGCGGCGCATCTCGATCCCGAAAGACGCGCCGCCCTGTTCGATGAAATCGCCGCCCTCAAGCTTCAGGCTTTCCTGACCGGAGTGGAAGCGGCGTTGTTCGATGGACTGAAGGGACGTGGATCCGGGGTCCGTGTGGACCGTGGCGCGCTCCGCACCGTGGAAGACTGAGAACCGATGAGCGACGTGACCTCGGACGATCCAGAATCTGGCCCGGAAGCCAGCAAGGAATACGGCGCCGATTCCATCCGCGTGCTGAAGGGGCTGGACGCCGTCCGCAAGCGTCCCGGCATGTACATCGGCGACACCGACGACGGCACGGGCCTGCATCATATGGTCTACGAGGTGGTGGACAACGCCATCGACGAGGCCCTGGCGGAGTACGCCAGCGCCGTGGAGGTGGTGCTGAACGCCGACGGCTCCTGCACCGTGATTGACGACGGGCGCGGCATCCCCACCGACATTCACGAGGAAGGCGTCTCCGCGGCCGAGGTCATCATGACCCAGCTGCACGCCGGCGGTAAGTTCGACCAGAACTCGTACAAGGTCTCCGGCGGGCTGCACGGCGTGGGCGTGTCCGTGGTCAACGCCCTGTCCGATTTCCTGGAGCTGCGCATTTGGCGCGACGGCAAGACCCATGAGATGCGCTTCGAGCGGGGGGACGCCGTCACCCCGCTAAAGGTTGTGGGCGAGGCCCCGCGGCGCGAGAACGGCGAGTACCTGACCGGCACCAGCGTGACCTTCCTGCCTTCCCTCCGCACGGGCCCCGGCGAGGACGAGGGCACCTTCACCGCGATCGAGTTCGACCGGAAGACCCTCGAGCACCGCCTGCGTGAGCTCGCGTTCCTGAACTCGGGCGTCACCATCCGCTTCAAGGACCTGCGTGACGCCGAGCCGTTCGAGGAGGTGATGCACTACGATGGGGGTGTCGAAGCCTTCGTCCGGCACATCGACCGGTCCAAGACCGCCCTGATCAGCAATCCCATCGTCGTCCGCGGCAAGCGCGACCGGGTCGAGATCGAACTCGCCCTGTGGTGGAACGACAGCTACCACGAGACCATGTTGTGCTTCACCAACAACATCCCGCAGCGGGATGGGGGCACGCACCTCGCCGCCTTCCGCGGGGCCCTGACCCGGGTGATGGGCGGCTACATCGAGAGCAGCGGCGCGGGCAAGCGCGAGAAGGTCTCCGTGGCCGGCGAAGACTCCCGCGAGGGCCTGACCTGCGTGCTGTCGGTCAAGCTGCCCGACCCCAAGTTCTCCAGCCAGACCAAGGACAAGCTGGTCTCGTCCGAAGTCCGCCCGGCCGTGGAAGGCCTGGTCGCCGACGGCATCGCCACCTGGTTCGAGGAGCACCCCGCCGAAGCCAAGGCCATCGTCGGCAAGATCGTCGAAGCCGCCGCCGCCCGCGAGGCGGCCCGCAAGGCCCGCGAACTGACCCGCCGCAAGTCGGCCCTCGACTTCACCTCCCTGCCCGGCAAGCTCGCCGACTGCCAGGAGCGCGATCCGGCCAAGTCCGAGATCCTGATCGTGGAGGGCGATTCCGCCGGCGGCTCGGCCAAGCAGGCCCGCAACCGCGAGAACCAGGCGGTGCTGCCGCTCCGGGGCAAGATCCTCAACGTCGAGCGCGCGCGCTTCGACAAGATGCTGTCGTCGGACCAGATCACCACCCTGATCACCGCGCTCGGCGCCGGGATCGGGCGGGACGACTTCAACATTGAAAAGATCCGCTACCACAAGATCGTCATCATGACGGACGCCGACGTCGACGGCGCCCACATCCGCACCCTGCTGCTGACCTTCTTCTATCGG
>CANJID010000011.1 GCA_947474395.1 Caulobacterales bacterium | reverse complement strand
TGAAGCCTTCGTCCCGCGCAGCGGCGGCATCGTGCCATGGGCGAGCGCACCAGCTGTTGAGGGCGCACGCTCGCCCACCCCAAACATGGCGTTAGAGACCGCCGTGCACTAACATTGAAACTGGATCACCCCGAAGGGGCAGGCCAGTCTGCCGCCCGGATTGGGTAGTTCGATCCGAACCTGGAGGGTCCGTGTTTCGCCCTGGGCCTCCGGGAGGATCGTCGCCACACGTCCGCTTAGGGTCTGACCAGGAAAGGCGGCCAGCGTCACCCGTGCGCTCTGGCCGACGCGAAGAACCCCGGCTGCTGCTTCCGGAACGGCGGCGTTCAGCCAGACCACACCGAGCCCGCTGATCTCGGCCAGGGTCTGGCCGGCGGCGACGGTCATGCCGCTACGGACGCTCAAGGTGCGGATCACCCCGCCGAGCGGGGTTGTCAGGGTCGTGGTGAGCCGCGGCCGGCCGGTCCGCTCGACCTCGGCGATCACCGACGCGGACATGCCGAGCAGGGCCAGCCGCTGGCGAGCGGCGGCGATCAGGGGCGCGTTTTCCGTGCGCCGCACCGCCAGGAACTCCGCCTGAGCCGCCCCCCACTCAGGAGCCAGGATGTCGGCAAGCGGGGCGCCTGCGCTGATCACGTCGCCCGGCGCACGGGCATAAACCCGCTGCACGAAACCGCCGGTCCGAGCCTGCACCACCGCTACGTCGCGCTGGTTGAAGTCGATGACCCCCGCCGCTGTCACGGCTTGGCCGAGGTCGCCGCGGTGCGCGACCGCGTAGCGGACTCCCAGGTTCTGGACCTTCGCCGGATCGATCATAACCCCCGGCGGCGCATCAGGCTCGCCCGCGTATTTGGGGACCAGCTGCATCTCCATGAACGGGGACTTGCCGGGCTTGTCGAAGTGCTGCTGGGGCACCATCGGGTCGTACCAGTAGAGCGCCGGACGGCCCTTGGCCGGCGCGGCGACAGGCGCCGAGGGCTTGGCAGTCCATCGGCCGATGCCGAAGGACGCGCCGCCGATCAGCGCCACGGCGAGCGCGATGACAGGCCATTGCAGGCGGGAGGTGGGCGGGTGGGTCACGACGGCTCTCCCCCATAGGTCAGGGTGATGCGAACACCGTCGCGGGCCACCATGGCGTCCTTCTCCAAGGCATCGAGCTTGGCGTCGGCGAGGCTGGTGAATGCCTCCAGGACGTCGCTGATCGACGCGGTTCCGGCGCCGTAGCTGGCGGTCTCCAGGTCCGCCTGTTGCTGAGCGGTGGGCAGGACCACCTCGCGGGCGCGGTGCGCCTGATCGTGGTGCATGGTGTGGTCGGCGAGGTCGCCCTCCAAGGCGGCGACGAGCTGTCGGCGCACGTCCTCCCGCTCGGCCCGGACGCGTGAGGCGTCCGCCAGCCGGGCCGCGATCACGGGATCGTAGCGGCGGGCATTGAAGATCGGCAGGCGCACCGTCACCCCGGCCGAGACCATGTCGCCGAACATCGGGTCGCGCCGGCCGTAGGCGAGTTCGAACGACCAGTCTGGCCGCTTGGCCGCGCGCGCCAGGGCGAGGTCCGCCTCGGCCCGTCGGGCGGCGGAGTCGAAGGCCGCGACGGTCGGTTGCCGCTCCAGGCCGGCGCGCAGGCTCGCCGGGTCAATGTCGAAGCCCGGCGGCGTCCCGGCGGCCTCGGGCACGGCGTCGCCCGTCCAGCGGGCCAGATCGGCGCGGGCCTTGGTGAGGGCTGCGGCAAGTTCGCTGCGCCGGTCGTCGAGCTTTGCCCGCCCCTGAATGGGCGCCAGGGCCGCCGCAGGCCGCGCTCGCCCCGACACCACGCCGGAGGGCGCAGCCTCCCAGATCGGGGACAGGTCGTGCAGCACCCCGTCCAGCGCCGCCAGTCTCTGCTCGGCGTAGTAGAGATCGATCCAAGCGAGGGCGGCGCTGATGCGGACCACCCGCGCCTCCAGCCGCACCCGGTCCTCGGCCACGCTGATGTCCGCGCGCGCAACGGCCTCCTCGGCGCGGCGGCGAGCGCGGTTCGGCACCTCCTGCACGATGCCGACCCGTCCCATGGTCATCTCGTCCGCGCCGATGCGGCCGGCGTTCGGCCCGGTGATCGGGAAGTTGTCGATCCCTGCCTTGAGCTGTGGATCGGGCAGGGTCCCGGCGGCCTGCGCCGACGAGCGGGCGGCCTGCACCTGCAACGCTCCCGCCTCCAGGCTCGGCGCGTTGGCGCGGGCGCGGTCGAGCGCCTGGCCGAATGTCAGCGGCTCGGCCTGAGCCGAAGTCGCGAGGGCGACGCCGGCCAAAAGGCCCGGCATCCATCGATGAGAAGGCATTTGCCTGAACTCCAGGGTGACGGCGCGGTCGCGCCAATGCCGACGCGAGGGACGCGCCGGTAGTCAGCCGAAGGTCAGAGGAGGATGGGAGGGCGCAGGGTTCGGTCGGGAGGCAGCGAGGGGGCCGTATCGTCGCTCGCCAGCGCGTGCATGGCGGCAGGGGGCGCTACGAACACCGCGACCGTAACCGACAGGACGGGCGCCGCGAGCGAGGCTTGGCAGGCCATACCGGACTTGCAGGGATTGTCCGGCTGCCCAGCCGGACTAGACGCCTTGCCGTGATGGTCCATGGCTGGCCCGGCGGCGTCTCCCTGCATGATGGCGCAGTCGGCCGGACACGGATTGCAGGGTGTCGCCGAAGCAACACCGGGCACGCCAGCGACCATAAGCATGATCGCCGCCAGGAAGGCCAACAGGGTTGAGGCGTTGGGCAGATAAGCCTCCTCGCTAACCGACCGACCATGGCGCGGTGCGACGGACCGCGCAAGTCGGGAGGGGAGAGTTGATTATCGAAGGACCAGAGGCCGCCCTTTTCCTTTTGGCTCAAGCTCGGGCCCATTCATCACTGAGCGGCATCGAGCCAGCATGCATTTCGAAGAGGCGCCCGAGCGTATGGCCTTGCAGCTCAGCGGCCGAGCTTTCTACAACGCCAACCGCGCTTCCAACGAGCCGATGGCTTCGGCGTCGACGTGGCGTCTTCACTGAAAGCGGACAGGCAAGCGATCAAAGTTTGTCGTCTGCATCTCCTCGCAGTGCGTTTCATCGACTAGTACGTCGCCGGACCGCCCAATGACACTTTTGGATCGGGGCCAACCTGCCGAGCTGCGTATAAGCCTAAAGACAGTGCGCCGCGAAAGGACTGATCGAGATGGGTTTGTCTTCGCGGCCGAAAGGCGCGGGTGGTGTTGCGGCGCCGGCCAACGCGGCTTCGGATCTTCCGTTGGGCGGGCTCATGGCACGGCGCCCTAGGGTCGAAGCGTGATCGCCCAAATTCTTTCCTTTTCGGTTCGTGCTCGCTGGCTGGTGGTCTTCGTCACCGCCGTGGTGGCGGTGTTCGGCGCATGGCAGATGACCCGCCTGCCCATCGACGTCACCCCGGACATCACCAACAAGCAAGTTCAGATCAACACCGTGATCCCGACACTCGGGCCGATCGAGGTGGAAAAGCGCGTCACATTCCCGATCGAGACGGCGCTCGCCGGCTTGGCCGGAGTGGAAAGCACCCGTTCGTTTTCACGCAACGGCTTCAGCCAGGTCACTGCGGTCTTCAAGGAGAGCGCCAACCTCTATTTCATGCGTCAGCAGGTCGCCGAGCGCCTGGCGCAGGCCCGTCCCAACCTGCCCGACGGCGTTGAGCCGCAGATGGGTCCGGTCTCGACCGGTCTTGGCGAGGTGTTTCACTACAGCGTGGAGTTCGCCCACCCCGGCGGACGGGGAGCGACCGTCCGCGACGGACAGCCCGGCTGGCAGAGCGACGGCGCTTTCCTGACCGACGACGGCGAGCGGCTCACCGACGAGATCGCGCGCCTCGCGTACCTGCGCACCGTGCAGGACTGGATCGTCCGGCCGCAGCTTCGCACCGTGCCGGGTGTCGCGGACGTGGATTCGCTCGGCGGGTTCGTGAAGCAGTATGTGATCGAGCCGGACGCTGTGAAGCTCTCCGGCTTCGGGCTTTCCTACACTGACCTCGCCGAAGCGATGAAGAAGGCCAACCTCTCGGTCGGCGCCGACTACATTCAGCGATCCGGCGAGGCTTACCTGGTCCGAGCCGACGCCCGCATCCGCACGGTGGACGAGATCGCGCGTGCGGTTGTCGCCACGCGGGCGGGCGTGCCGATCGCCTTGCGCGACGTGGCGACCGTGAAGGTCGGCGGCGAGCTTCGTCGCGGCGCCGCCAGCCGCAACGGCTACCAGACCGTGATCGGCAGCGCCCTGATGCTGGTCGGCGAAAACAGCCGGACCGTGGCCCATGGCGTGGGCCAGAAACTCAAGGAGATCGAGAAGACCCTTCCGACCGGGGTGACCGCCGTCGCGAGCCTGGACCGGTCGCAGCTGGTGGTGGCCACCATCAGCACCGTGGCCCGGAACCTCGGCGAGGGCGCCTTGCTGGTGATCGCCATCCTCTTCCTGCTGCTCGGCAACTGGCGGGCGGCGCTCATCGCCACTTTGGTCATCCCGCTGTCGCTGCTGATGAGTGCCACGGGCATGAACGCCATGAAGATTTCGGGCAACCTGATGAGCCTGGGGGCGCTCGACTTCGGCCTGATCATCGACGGCGCGGTGATCATCGTCGAGAACTGCCTGCGCCGCCTGGCAGAGCGCCAGCACCTCGAGGGGAGGGTGCTAACGACGCCCGAGCGGCTGGAGGAGGTGGTGCAGTCCTCCCAGGAAATGGTCCGGCCGACGGTCTACGGCCAGGCCGTCATCTTCCTGGTGTTCCTCCCGTGCCTGACCTTCCAGGGCGTCGAGGGCAAGATGTTCTCCCCAATGGTCATCACCTTGATGCTGGCCCTGGCGTGCGCCTTCGTCCTGTCCCTGACATTCGTCCCGGCCATGGTGGCGCTCCTGGTCAAGGGGCGGGTCTCCGAGACGGAGGTTTCGTCCATTCGTTGGACCAAGCGTCATTACGAGCCGTGGCTGCGCAGGGCCGTGGCTCGGCCGGCTCCGTTCCTCGCGGCCGCGCTCGGCGTGTTCGCTTTGGCCCTGGTGACCTTCATGTTCATCGGGCGGGAGTTCATGCCGACACTGGACGAGCAAAATCTGAACCTCTCCTCCGTGCGCATCCCTTCCACGTCTATCGAGCAGTCGGTCGCGATGGATCTGCCGCTCGAGCGGGCGGTCATGAGTCTACCGGAAGTGTCGATGGTCTATTCCAAGGCGGGGACAGCGAGCCTCGCTGCCGATCCCATGCCTCCGAACGCCTCGGACAACTACATCATCCTCAAGCCAAAGAACGAGTGGCCCGCTGGGGTGACGACCAAGGACCAGGTGATCAAGCGCATTGAGGCCAAGACCGCCTCCATCGTCGGCAACGCCTACGACGTTACCCAGCCCATCGAGATGCGATTCAACGAGCTGATCGGCGGGGTCCGCAGCGACGTGGCCGTGAAAGTCTACGGTGACGATCTCGACAAGCTGAGCGGCGCGGCCGAACAAATCGCCGCCGTGCTGAAAAAGGTGCCGGGCGCCGCCGACGTACGTGTGCCCCAGACCCACGGGTTCCCGACCTTCGACATCGCCTTCGATCGCGACGCGATCGCTCGCTACGGCCTGACCATCGAGGACGTGGCCGACGTTGTCTCCACGACGCTTGGCGGCCGGCCGGCGGGGATGATCTTCGAGGGCGACCGCCGGTTCGAGATCGTGGTCCGCCTGCCGAGCGCCCAGCGCAACGACTTGGATGCTCTTGGCGCTCTGCCGGTGATGCTGCCTCAGACGAACGGCGCGCCGAGAGGCTCCGTCCCGCTCCGTGAACTGGCGGCCTTCCATTTCACGGAAGGCCTGAATGAGATCAGCCGGGACAATGGCAAGCGCCGCATCTACGTGGAGGCCAATGTGCGGGGCCGAGACCTCGGCTCGTTCGTTTCTGAGGCGCAGCGGCGGATCGATGCGGAGGTCAAGCTGCCGGCCGGCTCGTGGCTCGAATGGGGCGGTCAATACCAAAACCTGCAGGCGGCTACCCAGCGTCTCGCGCTGGTGGTGCCGATCTGCTTCGTGCTGATCTTCGCCATGCTCTACCTAGCCCTCGGTAGCGCCCCCTTGGCGGCCACAGTCTTCACCGCTGTGCCCCTGGCTCTCGCAGGCGGGGTGTTCGCCATCGCCATGCGCGGCATCCCCTTCTCAGTCTCCGCAGCCGTCGGCTTCATCGCTGTCTCGGGCGTGGCCGTGCTCAACGGTCTGGTCCTGATCAACGCGTTCCGACGCAGGCTGGATATGGGCGACGGCGTGGACATGGCCGTGATCAACGGCTCGATGGAACGGCTGCGGCCCGTGCTGATGACCGCCCTGGTGGCCTCCCTCGGCTTCGTGCCCATGGCCATCGCGCACGGAACCGGGGCCGAGGTCCAAAGGCCTTTGGCGACGGTCGTGATCGGCGGTCTGATCACCTCGACCGGCCTAACCCTTTTGGTCCTACCCACTGTGTGCGCGATGATTCTTCGCCGTCGCCGCTCCCGTCCAACAGGCGGCCCAATTGCAGGCTCCGATGGGCTAACCCACGAGCTTACGGAGGAGCGGCCGAACTAACTAAGTAGGCGTCAGCCCTTGGCGCGCGAGTTTCCTCATGTTCCGGCAGGCATCGGCGGCAGCGTATGATCGGCCGGCGCATGGTCCTGGGCGCACAGCCGGTGGTCGGCCAAGCTTTCAATGACCCGGCAATCGGCGGCAAGACCACCGCAGCCCGCCGTGAGCATGCGCTGCAGTTCCCGACGCAGGGCTTCGAGCTGAGCGATCTTGTTTTCCACCGCCTGAAGCTGCTCGGACGCGAGCGCGTTGGCGTCGTCGCAGGCCCGATCGGGGTGCTCAGCGAGGTCCAGCAACGTCCGGATCGCCTCAATGGGAAAGCCCAGCTGGCGGGCATGCTTGATGAACGTGAGGCGCTGGACAGCGGTGTCAGAATAGATCCGTCGGTCGCTTTCGGTTCGGTCGGCCAGCGGCAGCAATCCGATCTGCTCATAGAAGCGGATGGTTGGAACCTTGACGTTCGCGGCCTTGGCCAGCTTGCCGATCGAAAAGGACGGCATGGAAATCTCTGTGAGAACGGACCAAAATTAGCCCTTGATCCTCAAGCGACTAGAGGATGTACGCTTTTTGCCTGCTTGCAGTGTCCTTCCATTCCGGACGTCGGAAATGAGGGGCGCACGGCATAGGTGCGTATAAAGGTGGTGCATTCACGACACCACCGCGGCGATATAAAAGAAGCGCAATGAGAAGGGCGGCGTATCAAAATCAGGCCGACGCGGCGATCGCCCGCGCCGCCGCCTTGCGCCGTCTCCTGATCCTGTTGTTCGTGGCGATTTTCGCGATCTCCGGGGGGTTGGCGACGACGTCAGCGGCCCACGCGGCCGCAGAAGGTACGTCGGTTTCGACGGCTCCCGTCTCGAGCCCGATCGACGGAAAGCAAACCCAGAACGATCACGGCAACCCGGCAAAGCCTGATGTAGGCCTCTGCTCGGGCCACTGCGCGGCCCACACCTTATGTCTGGTTGTGGCCCAGGCCAGGCCGATCGTTCTGCGCATCGATCGGACGGCGTGGCCCGTCATCAACGACCAGTGGGGCCAGGTTCCGCGCCCCTCGCTCCTGGAGCGTCCACCTAGGGCCTGATGTGAGATGTGCGCCGGACCACGGCGCCGCTCTTCCATCCGGGACCCTAGGAGATCACCAACTTCATGGCACTCAACATTCGTACGCGGTCGCGGTATGCGGCTGCGAGCGCGGCCGCGATCCTCGCCGCGCTTATGTCGTGCGGCGGCGCGGCGGCCGAGCCGGCTCCGCCCTTTCGGGAACTGCTCGCCCAGGCGCAGTCAGCAGCGCCCCGGTTGTCGGAAGCCGCGGCTCAGGTTCGCCAGGCTGAAGGCCTGTCGCTTCAGGCCGCGGCCCGCCCGAATCCGACGGCGTCGGTCGAGCTCGAGGACTTCGCGGGTTCCGGTCCCTACAGCGGGCTCCGCGAGTCCCAGGTGACCTTCTCCGTTGGCCAAGCGCTTGAGCTTGGCGGCAAGAGATCGGCGCGGATGGCCGCCGGGCAGGCCGGCGTCGAGGCGGCGCGCGCTCGGTTGACCCAGTCCCGCGCGGACTATGCCTTCGCCCTTGCCGAGGCCTATGCCCTTGCCGAGGCGGCCGAGCGGCAGGTGATGCTCGCCGAAGAGACACTTACCCTGGCCCAAGACGACCGGGGGGTCGCTCGCGCCCTGGTCGAGGCCGGCAAGGAAGCTGAGTTGCGCAGTCTGCAAGCGCAAGCGGCGGTGACGAGCGCCCAAGCGGCGGGCGACGCGGCCAGGGCGGAGCGGGTAGGGGCTTTCGCGCGTCTGACAGCGCTCGCCGGGTCAAGCGTGCCTTTGACCTCCCTGAGCCAGAGCTTGCTGACGATCGCCAGCCCGACGGCTCCTCGGCGAGAGATCGACGTGTTGGGGACCCCGGCAGTGGTCGCGGCTCAAGCGGAGCGGGAGGCCGCTGCTCGCAGAGTGCGCGTCGAACGCACCAGGGCGGTTCCCGATGTCACGGTGTCGGCGGGTCTGCGGCGATTCTCGGGTGACAATTCGGTCGCCCTCGTGGCGGGCGTCTCGGTTCCGATCCCCGTGTTCGACCAGAACCGCGGCAATATCAGCGCTGCGCAAGGGGAGCTGCAGGGAGCCGAAGCGCGGCTTAACGCGGCGCGTCTGGACGCCGAAGCGGAACTGCGCACGGCGCTCTTCCAGGTCGATGCAGCCCAGTCGCGGGTAGTCGCGACAACGCAGGGCGAGGCCACCGCCGACGAAGCCTACCGGCTAACGCGCATAGCTTACGAGGCCGGCAGGGCTTCCCTGGTCGAACTCATCAACTCGCGTCGGACGCTGGCCGACGCGCGGTCACAAACCATTCAAGCTCAGCTCGCACGCCTGCGCGCGGAAGCCGGTCTAGCGCGGCTGCAAGGCCGCCCCCTGGGAGATTCCTGATGCCTCGCACAGCCTATTCAAGCAGCAACCGGCAGTGGCTCCTTTCGGGCGCCGCCGTCGTCGTCGCCCTCGGCGTCGGCTTCGCCGCGGCCAAGTTCTCAAGCGGTAAGGCTCCCCCGGCCGCCGAAGCAGCGAAGGAGGAGGCGGCCGCTCCCGCTGCTAACGCCCTCGTCATGGGGCCTGAGCGCCTCACCGTCTCTGGCGTTCAGGTCCAGGCCGTTGCGGTTAGCGGATTGGCGTCGGAGATCACCGCCCAAGCGACCGTTGAGGCCGAACCGACCGGCCAGGCGGTGCTGACCGCGCGCGCCGCCGGTTCTGTGGCCCGCATCACGAAGCGCCTCGGCGATCCGGTTCGCGCCGGCGAAACACTCGCGCTCGTCGAAAGCCGGGAAGCCGGGCAGATCTCGGCCGACCGCAGTGTCGCCGTGGCCAAAGCCGACCTCGCCAGGAAGGTGCTTGCCCGCGAGCAGCGGCTGTACGAGCAGAAGGTCACCCCCCGACAAGATTACGAGGCCGCGCAGGCAGCACTCACGGCGGCTGAAGCAGAAGCGCGACGCGCGTCGAGCGCGGCGAGCGCCGCGGCAGTCTCAAGCGATGGCCGGTACGTCGCGGTGATCAGTCCAATCACCGGGCGCATCACGGCCATGGCCGCCAACCTTGGAGCGTTCGTCCAACCGGAAACGGAACTGTTCCGCATTGCCGATCCGACGCGGATCCAGATCGAGGCGGCGGTAACCGCGACGGACGCGCGTCGCATCCGTCCGGGCGATCTGGCGGTGGTTGAGGAAGCTAACGGCGAACCCCGGACAGCGGTCGTGCGCTCGGTTACCCCCGGGGTGAGCGAGGAGACTCGTTCGGCGACTGTCGTGCTGTCGCTCACCGGAGGGGCGAGCGGTCTGCAGCCGGGTCAGCTGGTGAAGGCCAGGATCACGTCCCGGCAATCGCTCACCACGGGCATCGTGGTGCCTGAAGAGGCGGTGCAAACCGTCGAGGGTCGCGATGCGGTCTTCGTCCGGACCGACAAGGGATTCCGCGTGCAGACGGTCACCGTCGGGCAACGCAGCAGTGGGCGCGCGGAGATCGTGCAGGGCCTCAAGGGCGGCGAAATGGTCGCGATGAAGAACGCCTTCTTGCTGAAGGCGGAGCTCGGCAAGAGCGCCGAAGAAGAATGACCCGTTTGCCCAGGTTCGGAGACATGCCGAAATGATCGGTCGGATTCTCTCTATGGCGGTGAAGGGGCGTTGGTATGTCCTCCTCCTCACCCTATTTGTCGCCGCCTTCGGGGCGTGGCAACTCACCAAGTTGCCCATCGACGCCGTGCCGGACATCACCAACAATCAAGTTCAGATCAATTCGATCGCGCCGGCACTGTCGCCGGTCGAGATCGAGAAGCGGGTCACCTTCCCAATCGAGACGGCGCTTGCCGGAATCCCCGGCCTTGAGACGACGCGCTCGATTTCGCGCAACGGCTTCTCACAAGTCACGGCCATCTTCGCCGACAGCACGAGCCTCTATTTTGCGCGCCAGCAAGTCGCCGAACGCCTGACGCAGGCCCGCGACACCTTGCCGTCGAACGTCCAGCCGCAGATCGGCCCGGTCACGACCGGCCTGGGCGAGGTCTATATGTACTCGGTCGAGTTCGCGAACCCCGGCGGCGCAGGCGCCCCGAGGAAGGACGGCAGCCCGGGCTGGCAGAGCGACGGATCCTATTTGACGGGAGACGGGGAGCGACTGAGCGACAGGGTCGCCCAGGCGGCGTACCTGCGCACCGTCCAGGACTGGATCATCAGGCCGCAACTCCGCACGGTCAGGGGCGTCGCCGGCATCGATTCAATCGGCGGCTATGAAAAGCAGTATGTCGTTGAGCCTGATCCGTCGAAATTGGCGGCCTACGGCATCTCCTACTCCGAACTGGCGAAGGCGCTCGAAGCGGCGAATCTTTCGGTCGGCGCCAACTTCGTCCAGCGGGCCGGCGAGGCCTACCTTGTCCGTGCCGACGCCCGGGTTCGCACCCTGGACGAGATAGCCAACGCGGTCATCGCCACCCGCCAGACCGTTCCCGTGGCCGTGAAAGACGTGGCGGTCACCCGCGTCGGAGGGGATCTGAGGACCGGGGCCGCCAGCAAGAACGGCGACGAGGTTGTGATCGGAACGGCGCTGATGCTCATCGGCGAGAACAGCCGGACGGTCGCAAAGGCCGCGGGCGAGAAGCTCACCGAGGTGAGGAAGTCGCTTCCGCCGGGAGTGGTCGCCACGCCCACGCTCGACCGCTCAGTTCTGGTGAACGCCACCGTCGGCACCGTGCAACGCAACCTCACCGAAGGCGCCATCCTGGTGGCGGCGACCCTGTTCTTCCTGCTCGGGAATTGGCGCGCCGCCCTGATCGCCGTGCTCGTGATCCCGTTCTCCTTCCTGATGATGGCGATCGGCATGAACTCGCTGAAGGTCTCCGGGAACCTGATGAGCCTTGGCGCCCTCGACTTCGGACTGATCGTCGACGGCGCGGTGATCATCATCGAGAACTGTCTGCTACGGCTTGCGGAGCGTCAGCATCACGAAGGCCGATTGTTGGCGCTTCGAGAGCGCCTGGAGACCGTGCTGCACGCATCCCAGGAGATGATCCGTCCGACCGTGTACGGGCAGGCGATCATCTTCCTGGTCTTCGCGCCCCTGCTCGCCTTCACCGGCGTCGAGGGCAAGACCTTCTCCCCCATGGCGATCACCATCATGCTCGCCCTGGGCGCGGCCTTCATCCTTTCGCTAACCTTTGTGCCGGCCATGGTCGCCATCCTCATTCGCGGGAAGGTCGCCGAGAAAGAGGTCCGGGCGATCGAGTATTCGAAGCGGGGCTACGCGCCGGTTTTGCGCAGCGCCATAGCTCGTCCCTGGCTCTTCATCGGGGGCGGCTTGGCGGTCTTTGCGGTCTCCGCGGTCGTCTACACGACGCTGGGACAGGAATTCATCCCCCAGCTCGACGAGAAGAACGTCGCCATGGGTGCGCTGAAAATCCCGTCGACGGCGCTCGAACAGTCGCGAGCCATGCAGCAGCAGGTCGAGAAGGCCATCAGCTCGTTGCCGGAGGTGGCGATGATGTTCTCCAAGACCGGCACAGCCGAGGTCGCCACCGACCCCATGCCCCCGAACCAGTCCGACGGGTTCATCATCCTCAAGCCGGAGAAGGATTGGCCGAAGGGCGTCGACAGCAAGGAAAAGGTCATCGCGCGGATCGAGGCCATGTCCGCTCCCTTGCTCGGCAACAGCTACGAAGTGACCCAGCCGATCCAGATGCGGTTCAATGAGCTGATCGCCGGCGTCCGGGGCGATGTCGCCATCAAGCTCTACGGCGACGACCTCGACAAGATGAGCGCGGCGGGGGCGAAGATCGGCGCGGTGCTGGAATCAATTCCGGGAGCCGAGGGCGTTCGCGTGGAGCAGACCACTGGAGCCCCGACCTTGGACGTGAGGTTCGATCGCGCCGCGATCGCACGCTTCGGCCTGCGGGTGGAGGAAGTCGCCGACACGGTGGCCGCCGCGCTCGGCGGGCGCGAAGCCGGCGTCGTCTTCGAAGGCGATAAGCGCTTCGACATCATTGTCCGGGTTCCGATGGGCCAGCGTGACGATCTCGACGCGATGGGCGCCTTGCCCGTGATGTTGCCTTCGGCCGACGGACGCCCTCAGCATTCCGTACCGTTGCGCGAACTCGTGCAATTCCGCTTCGCCGACGGTCTTAACCAGATCAGCCGGGAAGACGGGAAACGCCGGGTCGTGATCCAGGCCAATGTCCACAACCGCGATATCGGCTCTTTCGTCGCCGAGGCGCGATCCAAGGTCGGGGCCGTTCCCTTGCCGACGGGGTCCTGGCTCACCTGGGGAGGTCAGTACGAGAACCTGAAGGCGGCGACGGCTCGGCTCGCCCTCGTGGTGCCGATCTGTTTCGTCATGATCTTCTTCCTCCTCTACCTGGCGCTTGGCGGCTTCGCACGCGCAGCCGCGGTGTTCGCCGCCATCCCCCTTGGTCTTGCGGGCGGCGTCTTCGCGCTGGCGTTGACGGGCATCACCTTCTCCATCTCGGCTGCGGTCGGCTTCATCGTGCTGGCGGGCGTGGCGGTGCTGAACGGGCTCGTGGTGATGACCAACATCGGTCAGAGGATCGATGAGGGCGCGCCCGTCGCCGAGGCGATCTATGCCGGGTGCGTGGAGCGGTTTCGTCCCGTCCTGATGACGGGCCTGGTTCCGGCGATCGGCTTCATCCCCATGGCGATCGCCCATGGGACCGGAGCGGAGGTGCAAAAGCCTCTCGCGATGGTGGTCATCGGCGGACTGATCACGGCGACCGCGGTCACGCTCTTCGTCCTGCCGGCCATTTCGCAACTCATTCTCCGACTGGTCCCCAGCCGGTCCGGAGCGGAAGAAGTCCCGGGAGGCCTGCACCCGCAGACGCCCTGACCGGGCGCGCCGGCATGGGCCACCCAACCATGCCGGCGCAACCTTCACCTTAGGATTCAATCCTCCTGGAGGAAGACCACATGAAAGTGCCCGGCCAAGCGATCCTGCTTCGCATCTACACGGATGAGCATGCTCTTCTGGGCGACCGTCCCTTGACGGACGTCATTGTGCAGCGCGCGCGAGACGCCCGCCTCGCCGGCGCCACGGTGCTGCGGGGCAGCAAGGGATTCGGGCAAGCGGCTCGGCTGCACGATCATCGGCCATTCGGTCTGAACGACAACTTTCCGGTGGTGATCGAAATCGTCGACGAGGAACCGCAACTGAGGGCCTTCCTCCCCACTCTGGACGACCTGAAAGATATCGGCCTGGTCACCTTCGAGCGTGTCGAGGTTCTTCGCTACGGTGGCCATCATACTGGGGCCCCCGCCTGAGTCCCCGCCTCAGGAATAGCCGTGTGGTGGGTCCTCGGATCGGGTCTGCGTCACCGCAACGTCGGTGAAGGAGTGGAGCGAATGAGAAAGGAAAGGCGGGCGCCTCGCCGCAAACCGGGAGGTTTGACCGACGTTCCCTTGGAGGTTCCGGAGAACTTGGCGCTGCTCGTTGAGCGGATCGGAACTGTCGGCATCACCGAACACGGCGAGCACGTTGGCATGGAGCTTCAATTCATTTCTGGAGAGCGCGCTACGGTGCTCTTTCCGCAACCCCTGTTCACGCGTCTCATGGCGGCGCTGATGGCCGCCGGAACGGCCGCCCATAAGGCGCAGCTTGCCCGGCTCGGGTCCGAGGCGAAGGTGTTCATGCACGTGGGCGCCGAGCCTTTCGCTCCGACGGGTTACACGTTCGGGCGCGGCCGAACACTCGCCGGCGCCGACGTCCTGCTCATGACATTGGAGAAGGATGCGTCACCGGTAATTGATGTGGCGCTGGGCTTCGAAACTGCGGAACGCTTTGCTCAGGAAATGCTCCACGAACTGGCTAAGGGAAAAACGGCGCCCAAAATCGTCCAGTGAAATGGGCGCGCTGCCAACGGAGGAACTGCGATGTTTTTCACGATCCCTCGCGCTGCCAAGCTCGTGGCGGCAATCTCGCTCGGCATGGCGGCCGCCGCACCTCTAGCCGCCTGCACCAAGGCGCCCGAAAAGGCCGCCGTCCCTGCCGCGCCCGCGCCGCTGCCCCTTCCGACCACCCTGCTTGAGGTGATGCGCGCCTCGGTGGAAATCCCCGCCGATGGGATATGGGCCGCCCAGAGCGCAGAGAAGCTGGAGGACCCCGACTGGCTCCTGGCAGAGCAGGACTCGATCGATCTCGCCAATGCCGCCACCCTGATGACGCTGGCCACCACCGGGGCGAAGGATGCCGAAAAGCAGGTGAACGCGGATTTTCACAACTGGGCCGCGGAAATCCAGAAAACGGCGGGAGTCCTGCGCGACGCCGCCAAAGCCAAGGACCAGATGAAGCTCGGCATGGCCGCCGACCACCTGACCGACACCTGCCAAGCCTGCCACGACAAGTACCGCCCCGAAATTCCTTCCGACGGCGTCAGCCGCTACCCGTTCTACCCCGCCCGCGAACGCAAGAAGTAACGGGGTCAACTAGGACGCGCAGCGTGGAAATACCGGCTACGCGTAAGCGGCCTTATCGGAAGAGACGGGGAGGGCGCCTTCGAGGATGCGTTGTCGGAGCGTGATTACGGATAGGGTTGGCTGGGTGGCACCACAACAATGAGCCGCTACCTAGTCTTTCTCAATCAACGTGACCGAGTCAGCGATGTCGCCAACCGGCGTAGCGTTGATGCCCACCCCTTCTACGGCATCCCTTACCGGTGAACGTTGGTTGTCGTTCCACCTCGATGGACTAAGAACAAATTTGGGCGACACGCCAAAGCCCAGCGATTGGAACGATAGGTGGTCAGCCACCAACGTTCGCGTTTCTCGCCATCCTTCGCCGCTATTAAGTACGGCGCGCGCCTGGACGATCCGGCAGGGCTGCACCGTCGTAAGGGTGAAGGTCTCCACGGTCATCACGCCGAACCGCGTGATCTGGCGATATTCGGCTCCGCCGTCGGGCAGATTGTAGTTGATTGACGTCGCGAGAGGTCCAGTCAGTGGTCCCCAAGATTGAAAAATGATCCTCGCTGGGATGGTCACGCTTTCGAGCCCATTCTCTCTAGCGTCCGGATAACAAACCTCGAAATTGCCCTTGCCCGCAGCCGCCGGAACCCAGAGGGGGTTGAACGTCGGCTCCCTAGCCGTAGACGCTTCTTTGCGCCCGGTTCCTGGCGAAGGCCCACACGCGGTCAGCACGAGCGCGACCACGCTAACGGCGATGACTACGGCTTGACCCATCTCAGCCCCTCGCGAGCCTTCGATCGAAGTGTTGTGCGCGGAATTATCTGAAAGTGGCAATTCGAGATCGAAAAAAGGGACCTAAGGCGCGCTCGCAAACCGGGGTAGTGCGGCCATCGGAGTCCGCTTGGGCTCGTTGAGACCTTCGGAATGTCCGCGTGAAGCCTGGCGCCTTTACCGGCCCGCTTGCCCGGGGGGTGTCGCCGACACGCCCTGGGATCCTGGAATCTGACATTGTCAGGCTTTATTCCAGGAATAATTGACATTACCGGTGGACTCAGTCAGCTTGCTGACACTGGAGGGGCCCATGAGCGATGGTCCGTACAAGAGCATGAAGATGAGCCGGCCCTGGAAAGGGCTAGCTAAGATCGCGGCAAACCCGGCCCACTCGGTCGCCGAAACCGCCGAGGCCTTTCAGCCGGCGCTGTTGAACGACTGGGGCGCGGTGCGGCCCGCGTTCGCAAAGGAAGTCCGCGCCGCGCTCGGGGACAACGAGCGCGGCAATCTATTCGGCGAGGTGGCCGTGTCCGAGACCCGGCGGCTGCAGGCCTCGGCGGAAAACCCGGTCGAGGCGCTACTGGCGGCCCAGGCATGCGATGTGGCCCGCGACGGCCAGACCGGGCCGTCCGCCTATGAGGCTGCCATCAAGGCGACTCTCGATGACCGCGCCCTGCACCGGTCGCGGCAGATGGAAGAACACTACCTCGCCGAAGGGTCAGCCGACGCCGGTCGGCTGCGCCAGAAGTTGCACAGCGCGATCCCCAGCATCGGGACCGATCGGCTGGCGGCCGGCATCGCCGCCGGCGAAGGCGTGCGCAGCCTCTCCCAGAAGGTCGATCGCTCAGGATTGGAAGACGGACCGCCCCTATGAACGCCATCGCGCTGGACATCGACATGTCGACCCTGGTCGTCGACGCCCTGGAGCCGGGAACCCCGCTGCGTAACGGCGCCCTTGGCGCGCCCATCGGCCAGGTGCTGCAACTCGAGACCGCCGGGCTCGAGTCTTACTTCTTCGCTGACTGGAACCCGGTCTTGGTCGACCTGCTGGTTGTCGCGGCGGCGGCTGAATTCTGCGACATCCGCCGCACCCGGCCGGAATATAGCTGGAGCCGGCGGTTCGACGTGCGGGTCGCCGTTCATGATCCGGCGCTGTGGAACCGGGCGGACGTTCGTGTCCCACTCGAGGAGGCCCTTGGCCACCTCACCGGCGACGTCTGGCGCTTCAGCTTCGTGCAGCGGCGGCGCGACGTCCCGCGCGTGGCTCAAGGTCGCCTGAGCTTGGATTCCGGCGCGCGGATCATCATGCCTTACAGCGATGGTTTGGATTCCCGCGCCGTCCGGGCCTTGGTTGCGGCTAGCGAAGGTGCGGGCGGTCTTGTCGCCGTGCGTCTGGGGGCGGGCGGGGTGGATCAACCCCGCAGCAAGAAGAAGCAGGCGTTCGCCGTGGTCCCCTACAAGCTTAAGCGGCCGCGCCAGGGTGAGGCGTCCGCCCGGTCGCGCGGGTTCAAGTTCGCCGCCGTCACCGGGATTGCCGCGCTGATGGCCGGCGTTCAGCGCATCGTGGTGACGGAAAGCGGCCAGGGCGCCTTCGGGCCGATGCTGGCCGTCAGCGGCCAGATCTATCCGGACTATCGGGTTCATCCGACCTTCTCCCGGCGCATGGAGCGCCTGTTTCACGCCATCAGCGGCAAGGACGTGCACTACGAATATCCTCGCCTGTGGAGCACCAAGGGCGAGACCTTGAGGGCGGCGCAGGCGCTCCCGAAGCCGCCGACCTGGAACGACACTCGGTCGTGCTGGCAGCAAGCGCGCCATAGCTCGGTCGACGGACGCCGCCGCCAGTGCGGCGTCTGCGCGGCCTGCATGCTGCGGCGCATGAGCATGTTTACTGCCGGGATCGAGGAGCCCGCCGAGACCTACATCTGGGAGCGGCTGACCACGTCGCGCCTGGAAGACGGGGTCGCCGCCGGCTTCGATAAGATCACATCTAAGATGCGCAGCTACGCCGTCGCCGGCGTTCTGCACATGGACCACCTGGCCGACCTCGCAGAATCGCCGCTACACGCGCGCTCCCTTCGCCGCGCCGCGCGCGAAACCGCGGAGGCCCTGGATGTAGACCCCGCCGAGGTGGAGCAGCAGTTGCGTGAGATGTTGGGGCGGCATGCCGCCGAGTGGCGTGCGTTCCGCCAGGCGCTGGGCGCAGACTCCTTCGTCGTGCGCCTCGCCAGCGCAAGGCCATGAGCGAGGACCTGACCGCAACCGAGATCGGCGACCGACTGAGGGTCGCGCGAGAATCGGCGAAGGTGACCCAGGCCGCCGCCGCCGAGGCGCTGCAGGTGGCGCGCACAACCGTGGTCGCCATCGAGCAGGGCCAACGCAAGCCCCGGCTCGATGAGCTGCAAAAATTCGCGGCCCTCTATGCGGTTTCTGTCAACAGCCTGCTGCGGCGGGAGGCCGTGCAGATCGATCTGAAGCCGCGGTTTCGCCGGGCCGGCGAGGCCGACGCGGACGTAGAGGCGGCCGTCGCCTTGCTGACCACCCTGGTGCAGGCCGAACTGGAGCTGGAGGACCTGCTGGGGGTTCGGCGGGTCCGCAACGATCCACCCGAGCGGCCCTTGTTGCCGGGCAACGTGGCGGTGCAGGCCGAGCAGGACGCGGCCGAGCTGCGCCAATGGTTGGGTATCGGCATGGCGCCGGTTCACGACATCATGTCCGTGTTGGAGCTGCAGCTGGGCGCGCGGGTGTTCGTGCGCCGATTGCCGGCGAAGATCTCGGGCCTCTACGCCTTCGACGACCGGGCGGGCGCCTGCATCCTGTTAAACGCCGCGCATCCGAAGGATCGGCGGACGCAGACCGGCGCTCATGAGCTCGGCCACTTTACTTCGACCCGACGCGCGCCCGACGCGCTGCACTCGGGGTCGCCGGAGACCAGCCGCGAAGAGCGCTACGCCATTGCCTTCGCGCGGGCCTTCCTGACCCCGGCCCGGGCGGTGATGGCAATGTTCAAGGAGACCACCGCTGGCGCCAGCCAGCTGACCCGCCGTCACATCATTCTACTCGCCCACGCCTTTGGCGTCTCCCGCGAGGCCATGGGCCGGCGCCTGGAGGAACTGGGGGTGACCCGCCCGGGAACCTGGGATTGGTTCATCAACACGGGCGGCATCTCCGACGAACAGGCGAGCTTGGTGCTGGGCGAGGCGGCCGGGCAGGACTCCGCGCGCGCCGACGCCGCACGGCCGGTGTCGATGCGTGTGGCGTTGCTGGTGGGCGAGGCTTGGGCGAAGGGCCTGCTCAGCGAAGGCCAGATCGCGCGGCTCCTGCAGCTGGAGCGCGTGGAGGTGCGCGAGCTGATCGACGCCTATGAGGACGAGGGCCTCGGGCGCGAAGACGCTCCGCGGCTGATCGGTTGAGCAAGCCCGGATGATGGTTGCGGACGCCAGCGTTTGGATCAATCTGGCCGCCACCGGCGGTGCGCATCGGATTCTGCAGGCGCTGTCGCGGCCGCTGGCGATCACCGACGTGGCTTTAGGTGAGCTCGAGCGCGGTCGACCCAAGGGCCGCCAGGCCGCCGACGAGGTCGCTGCGCTCGTCCATATGAAGCTGATACAGGTCGTCCCGCTCACGGTGGACGACGAGGCCCTCTTCCTGTCCTTGGTCGCCGGCCTGGCCTCCGAGACCCTCGATGATGGGGAGGCGGCAACACTGGCCTGTGCTGTGCGGCTGGGTGCTTGCGCCGTCATCGATGAGCGCAAGGCGACGAACCTGGCGGCCCGTAGGTTTACCGATTTAGAGGTCCGGTCCACCTGCGACCTGCTCCTGGGGCCTGATGTACGCGCCGCGCTCGGCGCGGCCGGGCTGGCCGACGCGTTGTTCGCGGCGCTGACTGATGCCCGTATGCGGGTGCCGGAGAATAATGCCGTGGCTGTCGTCGATTTGATTGGTGACCGGGCCGCGTCTTGCTTGAGCATCCCCGCCCGCTTCCGGCGTTCCGGCGGCTGCCAATGACCGCTCTTTGCGCTTGCGAGCAATGATTGGCCAATGTCGCAATTGCGACCCGGTGAGGGCCGCTGATGGCGCACCGCCGACGCCGCATTGGCCTGGGCCATGGCCGGTCTGGCGACGGCCACGTGGCTTCGGCCTAAACGGGTCTGTCTCCATTCGCCAATCATCGCCGCGCCAGCGCCTTGAGCTGCCCGGCCAATCGAGCCATGGTGCCCGCGGGCGAGCCAACCGGCTCCCTGGGGCGTAGGAACCCCTACCACTGGCGGCTCGTGTGCAGCCGTCACCAGCACTCCTCGACCATGCGGTCGGGGAGGCGTCAGAGTATGTCCAGGGGCGCGAGCCCTAAAGTCTGGCGCGGCTTTCCCCAGTGGTAGGCTTCCTAACTCCCCGATCACCAGGGGGAGTGGGGATGCATTGCGCCCGCTTCACCATAGGGGAGGTGGCTGATGGATTTTGCGACGCGTCTGGCCGAGCTTCAGAAGCGGACCCTGCAGCACCGCGAAGTGCTGCTGACCGAGGAGGCGGCCAAGACGGCCTTGGTCATGCCGTTCATTCAGGCGCTGGGTTACGACGTGTTCGATCCATCGGAAGTGGTGCCCGAATACACAGCCGACATCGGCACCAAGAAGGGCGAGAAGGTCGATTACGCGATCTGCCAGGCCGGCAAGGTCAAAATCCTGATCGAATGCAAGCCGGCCAGTGTGCCGCTGAGCTTAAACCACGCGGGCCAGCTTTTTCGCTACTTCAGCGTCACCGACGCCCGGCTTGCGGTGCTGACCAACGGGGTGATCTTCCAGTTTTATTCGGACGTCGAAGCGCCGAATAAGATGGATGATCGGCCCTTCTTCACCTTCAGCATGGACGTCCTGAAGCCCCAGGACATCAAAACGATCGAGAAATTTTCCAAGGCGACCTTTGACATCGACAAGATCGTCCAAGAGGCCGGGACGCTGAAGCTCCAATCCTTGATCCGAAAGGAGCTGGAGAAGGAGCTAGCCGAGCCGTCCGAGGAGTTCGTACGGATGATGGCGGGGCGCGTCTATGAGGGACGCCTGACGCCCCAGGTGAAGGACAACTTCGCCAAGCTCCTCGGCGCCGTCATCGCCGCCCACGTGCGGGATCTCGTGAACGACCGTCTATCCAGCGCCCTGAACGCCGCCGCTCCCTCCGAAACCGAGCCTTCAGCGGACGCCGATGGCGAAGGGGAGGTCGTCACCACGGCAGAGGAAATTTCCGGCTTCCATATCGTTCAGGCCATCGCCTCGCGCCTGGTCAAGCCGAAGCGGGTGGTGATGCGCGACGCCAAGTCCTACTGCGCGGTCCTGCTCGACGACAATAACCGCAAGACCATTGCTCGCCTGCACTTCAACAGTCTGACGGCCAAGCATTTCGGGACGTTCCAGGGCAAAACGGAAGTTCGTCACCGCCTCGCTGACCTTACCGACATCTATCAATATAGCGCCTTGATCGAAGCGCGGATCCAGGAGCTCGACCAAGGGATGGCGGAAACCGCCGCGGACGAACTGCCGTCGACGTAATGTCGGCGGCGCCGCGGACATAGATGGTCTTCGCCGGATAGGTAGGGCTGGCGCCCGCCGACGTGAACGGCCAGCGGGCGCCTGGACCGCCTAGCGGCGTTTGGAGCGCCACCGCTTGAACGCCTCGTAGTCCTGGACCTCGGCCATCATGGCGTCGTAGTCGGCAAAGGCCGCGGCGATCGACTTTTCACGGGCAAGATCGGCCTCGTCGGCGTCCCTGTATTTGAGCCGATAGTTCGGATAGAGGCGCCGCAGAACGGTCGCGTCGTCTAGACAGAGCTCGAGCCGCCGAAGCTGCGCACCACTTAACGGCTTGGGCCGGTACCGACGATTGAGGTCCGCGAAAACCCCCGCCGGGATGAGGATGTGGCCGTTGGCGCCGTGCTTCAGGACCCCCAGAGCGATTAGGATGTCCTCGTGATAGAGCAGGGCAGGGCGGGGTCTCTTGGCGGTAGCGTGGAGGGCCAGGTCGCGCTTGAACTTCTGGGCGTCCTGAAGCCGGATCTCCCGCAAATAGAGCCGGACCCCCTCTAAGGTGCCCTCCTGCAGCGCCGCCTTCACCAGCTTGTTCATGACCAGCGGCTTTGGGTCGACCAAGCGGGTTCGCCCCCCACGCTTGACCGGAATGAGATTGGAGCGGTCAGGCTTGGCCCCTCCCTTCACCTTGCGCCGGCCCTCAGCATTGCCGGTGCAGCCGGGCAGGAACCGGCCCTTATCATCTCGGCCAGACCTAGCCATGGGCCCCGCCCCACAACTTGGCGGCGGCGCCCCAGCCGTCCGGCGCCGGCGTTGGCGCCGGAGCTTCTTCTTCAATCACAGGCGTGCCGCCGGTCATGTTGACCCAGCGTTCGACGGCGATGTCGACATAGTGGGGATCAAGCTCGATCCCATAGAGCCGGCGACCAACCCGCTCGGCCGCGATCAGCGAGGTGCCGGAGCCAAGGAAAGTGTCGAGGACGATGTCGCCGGGCTTGGTCACATCCTTGATGGCGTCAGCCACCATGGCTACTGGCTTGGTTGTCGGATGCCAGTCAAGCTCCTTGGCCCTGGCGCTGCCGACGGTGTTGACCGAGGGGTATTCCCAGATATTCGACCTCGACCTGCCATAGCGGCCGAGCTGAATGTTATTGAGATGTTGGGCGGCGCCGACGCGGTAGACGACGATCAGTTCGTGCTTGGACCGGTAAAGTGAGCCCATGCCGGCATTGGACTTATTCCACACGCAGATGTTCAGCCGGACATTATAGATTGGCGCCGCCGCCGCCATCAGCTGGTCGATGTGATGGTGATCGATGCAGATGAAGTGGACGCCGCCGTCGCGGGTGTAGCGGGCGCCAAGCGCCAGGCTCTCTGCCAGGAAGGCGATGAACTCGGGGTCGGACATCTCCCCGGAAGCCATTGCAAACTCGCGGTGTTTGCCGGCGCGGCTCACGTGACCTTGGATACTTAGATTATATGGAACGTCCTGGAAGGCGACGTCGGCCAACTCGCCGGCCATCACCCGTTGCAAGAAAGCCTCGTCCCGAGCATCCCCGCAGCCCACGCGGTGCAGACCAAGCCGTATGATCTGGCCCCGCGCGGCCCTGGCGACCTTGGGCGCGGCGGGCACATCATCCTCGGCCAGGAGCGGCGCTTCGGCCAGGATGATGTCTAGCTCACCGATCTCATAGCCTTCGGCCTCCCAGTCGATCTTGAGGCCCTCTTCCTCCTCGAGGATCGAGGCTACCTCGGCCTTCAGCATGGCCATATCGAAGCGCGCGTTGTCCGAGTGCTTGTTGTCGGCGATCCGCAGCTTGCGCTTCGCCCGCTCGGTTAAATGCGAGAGGGTGATGGTCGGGACCTCCGCCATGCCCCTGAGCTTGGCGGCGAGGTAGCGGGCATGGCCGGCGATGATCGCCCCGTTCTCATCGATCAGGATGGGTACCACGAACCCATAGGCGCCCATGCTCCCCGCTAGCATCTCGATCTGGCGCCGGGAGTGCTGGCGAGGATTGTTCTTGTAGAGCGTGAGCCCGCCGAGCGGCCGGTAGACAATCTCCAGCTGCAAGGCGGGCGCAGGATCTCGCTCCCGCGCAGGCGCGGGCAGTCCTCGGACAGTCATCCGATACCTCAATTGCTGATTGGGATGGCCCAGGAGGGCCTCGCGCCCCGAACACCGCGACGCGAATCCACAGATCGCTGACTCGCGGCCCTTCCACAAGGCCCGCGTAGTGTAATCGCAGAAAAAATGCGCCCAGTGTCGAAGTCTATACGCCGAAATAGCAGGAGTAAACGCCAATGTAGAACTTGAATAAGCCGGACGGGAGAGCAACTGTCCTCGCCGGCCGGATAGTTATTAAGCCAGTTTCTTCGTTCATTTGCCCGGCCAGACGATGTTGGAGCTTTGGAGGGCCTATTGAATGACCAAGCCGCCGCCGGACTTGGCTGATCTGCCGGAGTTGCTCGCCGCCATGGAAGCCATGGCCCTGGACGAGCTTCGCCAGGTTTGGCGCCGCCATCTGGGGCCGCCGCCGCCTTTGAGGTCGGCCGACATCCTTCGCCAGCTTCTCGGCTGGAGACTTCAGGCCGCCGCCTACGGCGGTCTTAGCCTTGAGACCCGCAACGAACTTCGCGGGCCGGCAGGCCGGCTTAAGGCCGCCCGGCTCTCCGACGGCGCCAGGCTGACGCGGGAGTGGAAGGGCCGACAGTATAATGTCGAGCGCACCAGCGAGGGTTACCGCTACGACGACCGGACCTACCGGAGCCTCTCGGAGGTCGCGCGGGTCATAACCGGCGTGCGGTGGAATGGGCCGCGCTTCTTCGGGCTCCGGCAAGGAGCCGCGGCATGACCGGGGCGCGGCTTCGTTGCGCCATCTACACCCGTAAAAGCTCGGAAGAAGGGCTCGATCAGGAGTTCAATTCGCTTAGCGCCCAGCGGGAGGCCTGCGAAGCCTATATCCGCTCCCAGGCCGGGGAGGGCTGGCGGGCCCTGAAGACGATCTATGACGACGGCGGGTTCTCGGGCGGGTCGATGAAACGGCCGGCCCTGGCCCAGCTCCTCGCCGATATCGAGGCCGGGCTGATCGATGTGGTGGTCGTCTATAAGGTGGACCGCCTGACGCGCTCGCTGACGGATTTCTCGCGCATCGTCGAGGCCTTCGACGCCAAGGGCGTGTCGTTCGTCTCCATCACCCAGGCGTTCAACACCACCACCTCCATGGGGCGGCTGACCCTGAACGTCCTCCTCTCATTCGCCCAGTTCGAACGGGAGGTCACCGGCGAACGGATCCGCGACAAGATCGCCGCCTCCAAGGCCAAGGGCATGTGGATGGGCGGCTGTCCCTCGCTCGGCTACGACGTCCAGGACCGCAAGCTGGTCATCAACCCAGAGGAAGCCGACCGGGTCCGGGGCTTGTTCGCCCGCTACCTAGAGCTGGGATCGGTCCACGCCCTGAAGGAAGAGCTCGATCGCGAGGGCGCCGTCAGCAAGCACTGGGTCAGCCGGGCCGGCAAGGAGCAGGGCGGCTATCCCTTCAGCCGCGGCGCCCTCTTCCAGCTCCTGAAAAACCCGCTCTATGTGGGCAAGATCCGCCATGGAAAGGCGATTTACCCCGGCCAGCACCAAGCGATTGTGGACGGGGCGGTGTTCGATGCGGTGCAGGAGCGCCTCGCCGCCAACGCCGTCGATCGCCGCGACCGGCCGCTTCGCTCGGCCGCCTCATGGCTGAAGGGCAAGATCTTCGACGACCACGGCCGGCCAATGTCGCCGAGCTTCGGCTACGGCAAGGGCGGCAAGGCGTTCCGATATTACATCTCGGCTGCGGCCGCTCGCGGGGGCAAGCCCGACGCCGTCCGGCGGGTCTCCGCGCCGCAGCTCGAAGCGCTGGTGGCCGATCGGCTCTGCCGGCACGCGCCAAATGCAGATCCCAAGGCGCTCGACGTTCGCGTCGAAATCCACGTCGACGCGCTCCACCTCGTCGTGCCGGCTCGCATCCTCACCAAGCCGGCCATGGGCGACGAGACGATCCGGGACGAACCGGAGGGCAGGGCGCGCATCGCCATTGCCGTGCGGCCAGTGTTCCGAGGCGGGC
Source organism: Caulobacterales bacterium (assembly GCA_947474395.1). Classification (GTDB taxonomy): domain Bacteria; phylum Pseudomonadota; class Alphaproteobacteria; order Caulobacterales; family Caulobacteraceae; genus CANJID01. Next base: position 41,169 of record CANJID010000011.1, on the reverse strand, counting down.
GGACCTGGCTGGTCGGCCCAGACGGCGCCTCGCCGTTCGCGACGGCGCAGCGGGATCCCGCCATGATCAAGGCGCTGAGAGCCGCCCATGACTGCGCCCGGAAGTTTTCCGTCTCGCCGGCCATGCCGTTCGATCAGCATCGGGGTGCGGGCAGCCCGCCCGACAGCTATCAGCGGCGGCTGATCAAGCTCGTCTTCCTGGCGCCGGACATCCAGGAAGCGATTCTCGCCGGGCGCCTCAGGCCCGGCATAACCCTGCAGAGCCTCCTCGACGGCCACATTCCGCTCGGCTGGCCCGAGCAGCGACGCCTCATCCTCGGCAAAATATAATAGGTCGGCGCTGCTCGATCAGGCTCCGAGCAGGTTAGATATAATAATATATAATAACGCGCAGGGCCGATATAATGGGCATTTCGGAATCTTGCCCTGCTCGAAGGCCTGTTCCGAGCCTGCTTTTGAGCCATTTTGATAGGTCGCAAGCCTGTTCGAAGCCTGCTCGAGCTCCTGTTCTTCACCTGCTAAAGCGATCACGGGCGTTGATCTAACCCACTGATCGTAGGCGCATATCGGCCAATGGGCGCGGAAAACAGAAAAATGCGGCGCTGTTACGCCAAACCGGAGTTTCGTCGCTGGCGACAGAGACGCGGCGGCTAGAAGAGTATTATTCTGCCGTTCTACTCGGCGAAGACTGTGGTATTGCCACGGAAGTGCTGCAAATACGTTTTGAAAATGGGGACGTTAGCCGCTGTCCACCCGGTAGAGCTGACTTATACCGGGTGGGTGGCGGAGAGGGTGGGATTCGAACCCACGGTACACTCGCGTGTACGCCGCATTTCGAGTGCGGTGCTTTCGACCACTCAGCCACCTCTCCTGAAGGGATCCGAGCGAAGGCGCGGAACCTAATGGGGCAAAGGCCGGAGTGCAACGGGCCTCAGGAGGCGTTTCGCCTCAGCGGAACTTCCGCCAGTTGCAGGTGGAGAGCGCGACGTAGAGCCGCTCCAGGTCCCGGCCCAGCCGGGCGAAGCCGGGACGGCGCTCCAGGGTCTGTTCGTTGAGGTAGAGCGCCCGGTTCATCTCGATCTGCAGGGCGTGGGCCCCGGCGGCCGGGCGGCCGTAGAACTCGGTGGTGTAGCCCCCGGCGTAGGGGGCGTTGCGGGCCACCGCATAGCCCATGGCCTCCAGCTCACGCTCCACCAGGGCGGTGACCGCGGGGGAGCAGGCCGCGCCGAAGCGGTCCCCCAGCACGAAGTCCGGCGCCTTGCGCCCGTGGGCGGCGTCGCCTCCCGCCGCGGCCGAGGGCATGGAGTGCCAGTCCACCAGCACCGACATGCCGAAGCGGGCCCGCGCCTGGGCCAAGAGGTCCGTCAGGGCCTGGTGGTAGGGCTTGTGCACCGCCTCGATGCGGTTGTGCGCGTCGGAGAAGAGCAGCTTCCTGGCATAGATCTCCTGGCCCTCCCCCACCACCCGGGCGATGGAGCCGAGGCCGGCGGCCACCCGCGCGGTGCGGCTGCGGGCGAAGGACGGCAGGGCGTCCTCGAACATGGCGGGGTCGAGCTCGTAGGGCTCGCGGTTCACGTCGATATAGGCCCGGGCGTAGCGGACGCTGATCAGGGGGATGCCATGGGCCGGGGCGGTCCCGGCCAGGACATCGACGAAGGCGTCCTCCGACCGGCGGATGGCCTCGGCGTCGAGGGCGGCGGCCGCCATCATGTCGTCGGGGTAGAGCCGGCCCGAGTGCGGAGAGGCGAAGACGAAGGGCGAGGTGAGGACCTCGGGCAGGCGCACGTCGAAGGCGGGCGCGACCGCCGGCGCCTCCACGGGCTCAATGACCTCGCGGACGTTCATGGTCCGATATTCGGGGCGGGGGCCCCTAAGTCAACAGCGGCAGGGGCGGGCGCGGCGTTCCTTGCGGCGTTCTGCGTGCTTAACGTGGTTTAGGGCCGGTTTACCATCCAGGGGTTATGTGGATGGAATGTTCGATGGTGGAAGCCGACCGATGAACCGCATCCTGCTTGCCGAGGACGACGAATCCCTGCGCGGATTCCTGTCCCGCGCCCTTGAACGGGCGGGCTACGAGGTCCGCTCCTGCGCCGACGGCGAGGAGGCGATCGACGCCCTGTCGGACGGCCCCTACGACCTGCTCCTGACCGACATCGTCATGCCCGGCGTCGACGGCATCGAGGTGGCCCGCGAGGCCGCCGCCCGCGAGCCCGGCCTGCGCATCATGTTCATCACCGGCTTCGCCGCCGTCGCCCTGGCCGCCGGGGCCCGTGCGCCCCAGGGCTCCAAGGTCCTGTCCAAGCCCGTGCACCTTCGCGAAATCGTCGCCGAGGTCGAGCGGATGATGGCCGCCTAGGCCGCCGCCTGGGGCGAAGCCGCCTCGGGGCCTCACCGCGTCCTTGCCTGCCCCGCCGCCCGTCGCTATAGGCATGCCTCCCGAGGCGGACGCGTAGCTCAGCGGGAGAGCACCTCGTTGACATCGAGGGGGTCACAGGTTCGATCCCTGTCGCGTCCACCATCCTCCCTCCTCCCCGTCCTCGCCCTCTCGCCGCGGGCCTCGCCGCCGTCCTCGGCACGCGAATTCAACCGCAAGGGACGGAGTGCGGCCCGACGTCGGAACGCCCAGATTGCCTTTCAGGACATCGGCTGAAAGGAATGGCCTGTGACAAGGTTCGCGCGAATGCAGGAACATCCGGAAACGACGGCGGCGGACCCGCGCTGGGCCGCGGTGGTCGCCCGCGATCCGGCGGCGGACGGGAGCTTCCTCTATTCGGTGAAGACGACGGGGGTCTACTGCCGCCCTTCCTGCGGGGCGCGCACGCCCCGCCCGGAGAATGTGGCTTTCCATGAGACGCGGGCGGCGGCCGAGGCCGCGGGCTTCCGGGCCTGCAGGCGCTGCCGCCCCGATGAGGCCCCGCTCGCCGAACGCCAGGCGGCCCTGGTCGCGCAGGCGTGCCGCGCGATTGACCGGGCCGAACAGGCGCCGAGCCTCGATGACCTGGCGCGGGAAGCCGGGCTCAGCCCCCATCACTTTCACCGGGTGTTCAAGGCGGTGACCGGCCTGACCCCCGGCGCCTACGCGGCGGGGGCCCGTGCGGGGCGGATGCGCGGAGAGCTCGAAGCCGGGGCCGGGGTCACCGAGGCGATCTACGGCGCCGGGTTCAACTCCAGCGGCCGGTTCTACGCCCAGGCGGACGCCCTGCTGGGCATGACGGCCTCCGACTACCGGGCGGGCGGGACGCGGGCTGAGATCCGCTTCGCCGTCGGCCAGTGCTCCCTCGGCGCCATCCTGGTCGCCCGCAGCGAGCGCGGGGTCTGCGCCATCCTCTTAGGGGACGACCCGGACGCCCTGACCCGGGACCTGCAGGACCGCTTCCCCAAGGCCCGGCTGGTGGGCGGGCACGCCGGCTTCGAGGCGACGGTCGCCAAGGTGGTGGGGATGGTGGAGCAGCCGAAACTCGGCCTCGACCTGCCGCTGGACGTGCGCGGCACCGCCTTCCAGCAGCGCGTCTGGCAGGCCCTGCAGGCGATCCCCGCGGGCAGGACCGCCAGCTATGCCGAGATCGCGATGGGGATCGGCGCGCCCAAGGCGGTGCGGGCGGTGGCGGGCGCCTGCGCGGCCAATGCGCTCGCCGTGGCGATTCCCTGCCACCGGGTGGTGCGGAGCGACGGGGCGCTCTCCGGCTATCGCTGGGGGGTGGAGCGCAAGCGGGCCCTGCTGGCGCGCGAGAAGGCCGGCTAGCCTTCTTTTTTGCCGAAGATGTGGGCCCCGTGGTGCCCGCCGTGGTCGGTGTGGGCCAGGTTCAGGCGGCCGATCCCGGCGCGGTTGAAGGTCTCGACCAGGCGGGTGAGGTCATAGTCGTACATCAGGACCGAGCCCGAGGGCGGCTCGACGGGGGCGGGCGCGCGGCCGAACACCCGGTTCAAAAGCGGCGCGGGCGGCGCCTCGGCGGGCTTCAGGTGGGCGTCGCGGTAGAGGGTGAAGTGCAGGCTGACGTAGCCGCCGGGCGCCAGCCGCTCCAGGAGCTGGTCCAGGAGGATGTAGCCCTTCGGCGGGGGCATGTGCTGGAAGACGATGTAGGAGTTGAGCCAGTCGAAGGGCCCGTCCGGCAGGGCGCCGGTATAGGCCGGCTTACCCGCGCTCTTGGCCTTGGCCGTCGCCAGCATCCCCGGCGAGATGTCGTAGCCGGTCACGGCGTCGGCGAAGGATCCCATGGCCTCGGTGAGACGGCCCACCCCGCAGCCGAAGTCCAGCGCCCGTCCGACGTGGAAGGGCGCGCCGCCGGTCAGCATCCCCAGCTCCCAGGCGACATAGGCGATGTGATCGACGCCGCTGCCGTAGAAGGTCTTGAGCGCCGCCTCGTCCAGGTTTTCGCTTTTGAACTCAGGGTTGGTCAGCACGCCCCAGAAGGGCTCGGAGGCGCCGATCTCGCGCCAGTCGGCGTCCGTGTCGCGGTCTGTCAGGGACGGGGACGTGGCCATGCCGGGGATCAGCTCCGCAAGTATCGGGTGAAGGCTTGGCCCAGGAGCCGCTCCCGTGTCCAGGGGGCGTTGAGTTCGGCCGCCGCGGCGGGCCCGGCTTCGGCGAGCCGCCGGCGGAAGTCCGGGTCCCTAACCAGCTTGCGGATCAGCTCCGCCGCATGGTCGAGGTCGGGGTCCGCCCAGCGCGAGCCCTGGTAGCGGCCGCTGAGGTCGTTGACGGGGATCAGGTCGTAGCGGACCAGGCCCTCGACGAGCGCCCCGGTCATGAAGTCGGTGTTGCCCGACCAGCCGGTGGCGATCACCGGCTTGGCCAGGCTCAGGGCCTCAGCCATGGAAAGACCGAAGCCCTCCGAGCGGTGCAGGGCGAGGAGACCGTCGATGCTGGCCAGGAACGACAGCATCTCCGCGTCGCTCAAGTTCTCCGTATAAAGAATAATATCGGGTCTGCCTTCCGCGGCGGCCTTCAGCGGCGCGAGTCCCGCGGGGTCCGCGTCAGGGTTGACGAGCTTGACCACCAGGCTCGCGGCCTGGGTCGGCTCGGGGAAGGCGCGGCGGAACGCCTGGACCGCGCCGAGGGGATTCTTGCGGGTCAGGGTCGAGCGGCCGTCGGCCATGGCGGCGAAGACGAACACGCCCTCACGGAAGCCGAACCGCGCGCGGTCGGGCGCCGCGGCGGCCGTGTCGGTCAGGGGGTGGGGCATGACTTTCACGCTGCGGGCGTGGGGGCGGACCGCATCGGCCACGAAGCGGCTGGGCGCCCAGATCTCGTGGAACCGGCGGCACACGGGCCTCCAATCCTCCGGCAGCTCCTCCAGCTCCCAGGCCCAGATGCCGATCCGGTAGCGGTCGGCCCAGAACCGAGCGGGGATGTTGTTGAAGAAGGCGGTCGCCTCCGGGGCGTTGCAGTGCAGGATCAAGACCCCGCCGCCGGGCGCGTCCGGAAACGGTACCTCCGTATACGGAATGTTTGGGTCGAAGTGCAGGACGGGACGCAGGTCATGGCGCAGGCAGGGCAGGCCCGCCGCGTCCAGGGCCGAGGCTGTCAGGCGCGCGGCGCGCCCCAGGCCCATGACGTCCTTGATGAAGCCGGAGAGGATCAGCGGCCCTTTTTTTATCCGCCACCCGGCGCGGGGGCGGACGCTCGCCTCCTTCTGTCTGGCCTGCGCCAGGGCGAAGATGGTGGCGCCGAGCTTGCGTCGAAGGGCTCCGGGGACGGGCAGGGCTCGCCACAGCCGGCGCAGGGCCCCGAGCGGGCTCATCGGCCCTCGCCGCGACGGTCTCCGCTCAGAGGCATGCGCCGCTCATAGGCGCGCCCTGGGGAACATCGTCTCCACCAGGCCGGCGATGCGCGCCACGGCGGGATCGTCCGGGCCGAGGCCGAAACCGGCCAGCTCGTGGCCGAGGGCCGCCCCGATCTCGAGGATGGGCTGGGCGTCGACGGTCTCGCGGATCAGGGCCTCGCACCGGTCCACATAGCGGTCCAGGCTGAAATGGTCCTTGGCCCAGGCTTGGGCCCTCGCCCCCGTCTCGCGGCGGAGGGCCTCGTCGCCTGCCAGCCGCTCAAGCTGGGCGGTCAGGGCCGCCGGCGGGACGTCGGCCGGGACCTTGAGGGCGTAGTCGTCGGGAATCTCCCCGTAGAAGCCCGCGTCGGCGACGATGGTGGGCCGCCCCGAGAGCAGGGCCTCCACCGCCGAGGCGGAGGCGCCCTCCAGAACGGGCTTCCTCAGGCAGCAGATGACGTCGGCGTCCTGCAACTGGTCGGCGAGGGTCTCGTCGTCCACCGAACCGAAGATGGTCAGGCCCTTGTAACCCCGGGCGTCAGCGAGACCTTGCAGGCGCGCCCGCTCGTCGTCCGAGATCGGACCGATCAGGCGATAGGCCGCCCGCTCGCGGAGCAGGGGGGAGTCCCCGATCGCCTCGATCACCGCGTCGGCGCACTTGTTGGGGTTCATCACCCCGACGGTGGCGATCACCACTTCGCCGCGGTCGCGGGGGGGCAGGGGGTCGACGTCCCGCGCCTCCATGGTCAGGTGGGCGAAGTCCACCGGCCCGGCGCAGGCGGCGGCCAGGCGGGGCGTGTAGAACTGGGCGTGGGCCAGGGCGCCGGCGCAGCGGCGGGCAACCCATTCGGTCATGGGCAGGTTCGCCGCGATGGTCGCCAGCGGCAGCTCGCCGGTGCGGGCCCGGCCGGCCATCTCGCGCGCCTGCGGCCCATAGGTCTCGACGATGGCGTTCTCGTAGTCGTTCGCCGTCGCGCCCCGCGCCGCGGCCCAGCCGTTGAAGAGGTTCATCAGGTAGAAATCGTGGAACACCCCCGCACAGGGCATGATCTCCAGCATGCGGAAAATCCCGCCGTGGAAGAGGTAGTTGTCGCCGACGTTGATCACGGCGATGTCGGTCCGAGCGCGGAAGGCTTCGGGATCGAGGCGGTCGACAAGGTCCACCGGCAGGTGGGTGTCGTGGATCGGCTCGGCGGGGTCGGGGTCGCTCTCGCAGCGGACGATGCGGACCCGGTGTCCGCGCCCGTGCAGGGCCTCGGCCACCGGCACGCTGAAGCGGCCGATGGCGGAGCGGCGCGCCATGGGGGTGACCCAGGCTATCCTCATTTTGGCAGGCGTCCCGCGGCCCGGCCGCCGGGGCGGACGAAGATGATGTTGACCGACTCCACGTCCTTAAGGTCGGCGGGCTTCACCCGGCGGCAGCGGCCGGTGGGGTCCTCGATGGCGTAGGCGCGAAGGCCGTGGTCCTCGAAGGCGGCGAACCACTGGGCCGGGGTGATGCCGACCCTGTCGAGGTGCGATGGCCCGTATTCGGCGATGATCGCCAGCTCGGGATTGTCGGCGATGACCCGCTTCATCCCCGCCACGACGTCGAGTTCGGCGCCCTCCACGTCGATCTTGCAGAGGTCGAGCCGGCCGCCCTTCGGGATCACCTTGTCCAGGGTGGTGACCTGCACCTCGATCGGGCGGGTATCCCCCACCTCCTCGGCCGGGAGGGGATAGAGGGAGGAGTGGCCCGGAATGAAGCTGACATGGAAGGTCAGCTTGCCGGCCTTTTCGCCGACGGCGTCCGGGCTGAGGTGGACCCAGCGCAGGCCGTTGAGGGTGAGGGTCTTGCGCAGGAGGTCCTGGTACATGGGCTCCGGCTCGAAGGCGTAGACCTTGCCGGTCGGCCCGACCGCCCGTCCGAAGGCGATGGCGTGCAACCCGATGCTGGAGCCCACGTCGGCGCAACTCATCCCCGGATCCAGAAGGGCGCGGATCACCTCGCGGGTGCCCGGCTCCAGCCCGCGGGAGGTGGCGTCCGCCAGCATCACCGTCAGCATGGGCGCGCTGCGGGGCGCCAGGATGTATCCGTCGGCCAGACGCACGGCCCAGGCGGTCTCGTCGAAGGGGATGAGCGGGCGGACCTTGTACTCGAATTCGTCGAGCCGCCCGCCGATTCCACTGGCGACCGTGTCGAGGTGATGGGCGGCGTGACGGCTCGCGTCGGCGGCCTGACGGCCGGCCGCGGCGGCCTCCCGGCGCAGGGCGTCGGCCTGGCCCGCCACCACCTTCTCCAGATGGCGGGTCTGGACGGCGGTCTCGTGTTCCAGCTGGCGGATGCGGGCGGCGAGGGACGCCTCGATATCGTCGAGCTGGGCGCGCAGCCGCGCCTCCATCTCCTGGGTGTGGGCGATGACCGGAACGCTGAGGAAGAAGCGGAGGCGACGGGTGAAGGGCCGCAGCACGCGGAAGGGGACGAGCAGCAGGCGCTTCAGGCCGCCCTCGGGCGGGCGCGGCGCGGTCTGCCCGGCGGCAGGTCCCGCCGGCGCGGACGGGCGTCGTCGTTCGGGGGCCTCGGCCGCAGGCTCGGCGGCGGCCGGTTCGCGCATGGCGTTGCGAACGCTCTGGTCAAGCCGCACCGGCCTCAATTCCCACGTCCTTCCTGTCGCCCAACCTGCGAAGGCCCGGCGTCGTCGGCGATGTCCCGGGTTTGAGGCTTAGTGCAGACCGTGCAGATCGGGAAGCGCCGAAGCGGCGCCGATCAGGCTGATGGAGCTGCCGTCGTCGAAGGTGAAGGTGACGCTCTCGGCGTAGGTCAGGACGCTCAGGTCGGTCATGACCCGATCGTCGTACAGGACCACTTGGTGGTTGTTGACCACGGTGCTCACCTTGGCCGTGTGGTCGGTGAAGTAGGCGATCACGTCGGTGATGTGCTGGACCCGCGCCGCAGTAGCCGCCGCCGCGGCGGAATCGATCGGCGCCGGCGCCGGCGTCGGAGGCTGAGCCGCCTCGACGGCGGGGGCGGGCGCGGCGTCGTTCGCGGCGCTGTCGCCGTCCGCGGAAGCGTGCAGCCCGGGCAGGGCGTCGCCCACCGAATCGGCGGGGACCGGAAGGGTCGCGTTATGATCCACGGCCGGAAGGCCGGTCGGCACCTGGCTTTCGAGCAGATGCTCGCCGCGGGCGATGTAGTCGGCCAGGATGGTCGGCAGCTTGGCCACCTGGATGACCGTGCCGGTATCCACTCCGCTCTCGTGCAGCACCCGGATGGCCGCGACGTCGGGCAGGGGCCCCGGCGAAAGCTCGACCGCGAAGAGACGCCCCGCGGCCGATCGCGCGGCGATCATGTCTGATTCAGCGGCCTGGGCCTGAGTCGGGGCGCCGTCGGCCAGGACGGCGGCGTCCTGCCGTGCAAGCGTGACCGGCAGGCCTACCCCTTCGGCCGCGGCGATGGGGGACGGACCGGCGGCCAGATCCTTCAGCACCACGGTGAGGGCGAGCCAGGCGCCGACGTTCGACAGGAGAGAGCCGGCGGCGGAATGGGTGGATGGGGCTTCCACCAGCGACTGGGCGGGCGCCTGGTGCGAGGCGACTTCGGCCGCCCCGGCGGCGAAGAGATCGGCGCGCGGCGCGTGGTTGTCGGCGAAGGCCCGGACGCTGGCGGCGTTGAGCAGCGAGCCTTCACGGTCCAGGGCGATCATGGCGCTGGCGACAACCGCCAGAGTCTGGTCCGCATCGACGGTGATCACCGAGCCGCCGGTCATCGACCGGACCGCGACCTGCAGGCCCGACCGCGCGTGGCGGTCATGGCGATGGTCGCCGTCGTCGGCCTTGGCCTCGTTGGTCTTGAAGAAGGCGGTGGCCACCACGGCGATCAGCAAGGCGGCGGGGTGCAGGAAGATGTTGTTGTTGGCGCTCGGCCCGCGCCCGGTCGCCGGCTGCACCAGCGGATGGCGGGAGATCAGGTCCCGGACCAGCGAGGCGAAGTCCCGGCCGCGGGCGATGCCCTCGTAGCCGGGGCCGGCGATCAGATATTCGCCGTCGATGCGCGCGAAGTGAATGAAGACCTCGCCGTCCTCGGCGCGGCAGAAGGCGAACCAGGGGTCGCCGTCGTCGGTGACGCCCCGCTCGGTCTCGATTCGCATGCCGGCGCGCAGAAGGGCGCCCTCGACACGGTAGAATTCGGCGAGCTCCTGCTGGGACCAGTCCCGCTGAAGCGGCTGGGTGAAGCGGAGCAAGGAGACGATCTGCGCGGCCATTCTAGGTACTTAGGGTCCGCCCACCGTTACGAAAAGATTATTCGCTGAAAAGGATATCGTAGGTGATGGGATCGTAGAACCGCAAAAGCGACCGCACGAAGATCGCGGGGGGCACGCCCAGGGCTTCGGCCCAGTCACGATAACGATCGGGGGGGATGCGCCCGCGCCCGGTCTCCAGCTGGGAGATGAAGGTATAATAGTCGGCCCCGACCTTGAAGGCGAGCTGGCGCTGGGAAAGGCCGGCCTTCTCGCGCTGCTCCTTGAGCCAACGCCCGCCTTCGCGGCGGAGGTCCTGCACGCCCGGATCGGTGCGCCGTTGTGGATTTCCGTACATGGTCTTCAAAGCCTTCGCTTGCGGACGCCCAACGACAGGGCTGGGCGCCGCCGTTGCGACGACAGGTCGCGTCCCGACCATAAGCTAGACGGTCTTAAGGGACCGTTCAAGCTTTGCGACATATATATTTGCTGTACCGTCTGAAAAAGCCCATTGCGGGCGTATGTCCTATGCTCTATAGGGACACTAGCCCTCCTGTGCGCCGATGCGCCAGATGGGCGCGGATTTCACTGGGAGAGACCCTATGCCTTATACTGCCGCGCAGCTGACCTCGTACTACACGCTCATCAACCAAGGGGTCGCCCCCGACGCCGCGACCGCCCTGCTGCTGAGCGCCTACGCCACGCAAAACGCTGGCGGCGCCCTGACGGACGCCCAGACCCTGTCGAAGGTGGTCAACTCCTCGCAGACCAATGTGACGACCAACGTCGCGACCGCGACCTACGCCTTCTTCACGGGCACGGTCCCCTCCCAGGCCGGTCTGGCCTACCTGGTGAACGGCGCGACCAACACCACTGACCTGAACGACACCTATTACGCGGCGTTCAACCAAGAGAACCGCTACTACAACTTCGCCATCAACCTGGCGTTCGGTTCGACCTCCGCGACCGGCTTCTCCACCACCTACTCCGCGCTCACCCTGGCTCAGACGATCGCCACCGCCTACGAAACCATCGTCGGCACCGCGAACGTCGGCAGCGCCGCAGCCGCGGCCGCTATCGCCGACATCACCTCGCGCAGCGCCTTCTTCGCCCAAGTGGCGGCGACCCGCGCCGTGGGCCTGAACCAGGACCTGGCCACTAAGGCCGTCGCGATCGCCTACATCCTGAACGAAGCCGTCAAGGCCGACGTCGGGACCTACGCCAAGGCCCTGGACCAGTTTAACGCCGACATCGCCGGCGGCGTGGCCATCTACGGCACTGTCCTGACCACCACCTACGGTCCGGGCGGCGCGGGCTACAACATCGGCATCGGCGGCACCGGCTCGGTGGTCGGCGGCACCCCGGGTTCGACGCTGGCCTTCACCGGCGGCGTCGACAACCTGAGCGGCACCGTCAACGACGACACCTTCAACGCCACCCTGCTGGTCACCGGCGGCGTCGTCCAAGCCGGCACCTCTCCGCTGGTCACCACCTTCCAGGCGGCCGACACGGCCGTCGGCGGCGGCGGCAACGACACCCTGAACATCACCATCCTGGATCCGGCCGGCGGCGCCACGGGCAGCATCACCATCCCGGCGGCCGGCGTCACCGGTATCCGCAACATCTTCGTTCGCGGCACCTCCACCACGGCTGGCGACGTTGACACCGTGGCGGCCGGCAACTTCGGCGGCGTCGTCCAATTCGTCAGTGATCGCTCCACCAACGCCGTGACCTTCACCGGCCTGAGCGCCGGCCAAGCTGTCGGCATCAACGGCAACGCCGCTGCCACTATCGGTACCGTGACCGCCGGCTATGGCGCGACGGTGACTGCCGAGACCGTTAACCTGACGGGCGGGACCGGCAATAGCGCCTCCCCGTCGGTCGGTCCGGCTCTGGTCATCACCGGCGCTGCCTTGGTGACCGCGACCGTCAACTCCAGCGGCGCGACCAACACCCTTGCCTCGCTGCAACTGGCCGGGGCGAACACGGTCACCACCCTGAACGTCGCGGCCACTTCGGCTCTGACCGTCACGGGCGCTGTTTCCGGTCTGGGATCTGCGGTTGCCGCTAGCACCGTGGAAACCGTGAACATCACCGGCAACTCGGCGGTGACCTTCACGGGCGGCCTCACCGGCGGCGGCGGGAACATCGCCACGCTCAACATCAACGTGAACAACGGCTCGACGCTTGGCGTGGCTGGCGGCTTCTCGAACGGCATGTTCTCGGCCGGCGCTACGATCAACGTGGCGGGCACCTCGACGACTACGACGGCTAGCGCGGCTTCGGTCACCTTGGGCACGCTCAACGCCAATGTGAAAACCCTCAGCGCTAGCGGCCTGACCAATGGCGGCGTCAGCGCCACCATCGGAGCCAACACGGCCACGGTCTTCACCGGCGGCGGCGGCACCGACATTATCACTATCGGCGCGGGCACCGGCGCGGCTCTGACCGGCACTCTCGCCGGCGGTGCGGGCAACGACATCATCGCCTTCAGCACCGGCGCCGATTTGGCGGCGAGCCTGACGACCCTGGTTTCAGGTTTTGAAACCCTGCGGGTGTCGAGCGGTGCCGTTGGCGTCACCCAAACCTACAATCCGCTGCTCATCACCGGCATCAACAGCTATCAGGTGGCAGCTGGTACGGGCTCCACCACTCTGACCAACTTGCTGGCGAACGCCTCGGTTACTGTGATCGGTAGCAATACGATTGCTGGTATTGCCAACGCCGCGGCGACTGAAGTTGCGGGCACCCTGACCTTGGCCCTCGCCGATGCCAGTGGCGCTTTGGACGTCATCAACCTGACCCTGAACAATCAGGCGACGACCGGGACGAACGTCAGCGGCGTGGTGATCGGCGGCACTGGCGCCACCGGCGACGCAAACGAAGGTATTGGCATCGGCGGCCTCGCCCTTGGTGGCAGCCCCACTGTCGGCCAAATCGAGACGCTCAACCTCGTCTCGGCTGGGCGGGTTGCGGGCACCGGCACCTACAACACCGTCACCCTGAAGGGCAGCGCTGCTCCGTTCACTGATCCGAATATCGTGAAGATCAGCGGCGCGGCGGGCATCCAAATCCTCACCGGGGCCTCTACCCACGGCCAAACGATCGACGCTTCGGCTTCGACTGGCGGCGTGATCGTCGATGCGCTAACCACCGCACTCGGCGCGGGTGGCACCCTCAGCCTTATCGGTTCGGGCGTGAACGACACCTTCAGCGTCGGCACCGCCAACGTGGCCTCGATCTACGGCGGTGCCGGCGGTGACGCGGTCAACCTCGCCACGGGTGTCCAGACCCTTGTCTACAAGGCTGGCACGGAATCGCAGCTCGACCTCACCGGCACCTACGTCGGCGTGGCCGCTGTTGCGGGTACGAACGTCACGACCAACACCGGCAACTCCGGCGCTTCCGGCACCGGCGGTACGGTGAATAGCGGCAAGATGGACGTCATCACCGGCTTCACGACCGGTACGGATAAGATCGACCTGTCGAGTTTCTCCCTGACCGGCGCCCTCGGCGGCGGCCTGGGCGGCAACGGCACGGCTGGCGGTCAAACGGCCACTGACGACGCTGGCTTCAATGCCCTGCTGGCTAACGCCAACCTGTTCTCGGATGGCGTGCTGGCCCGCGGTATCGCCCAGATCCACGGTACGGCTGGGATGAGCTCGGGCGTCCTCGGTGACTTCATCGTCGTCGACGTCAACAAGGACGGCCTCTACACTGCCGGCACCGACCTGGTGATCAAGCTGGCAGGCACCGCGACTGTGGCGCTTGCCGACTTCAACCTCTAAGCCTTACTAAAACTCGCCTTCAGGCCCCCCGGAGCAATCCGGGGGGCCTTTCCTTTTGTGGGGACAGTTCGCGGCCGGCTGACCGGCCCAAAGCCTGGAGTAAGCAGCATGACCGAAACGATCCAGATCACCCTCACCGAGGGCATGGACGGCTTGAGCCTGCGGATCGCGCAGCAGGACGGCGGCTCGGCGGTCGCGGTGCTCAACGCGGCCGAACTCGAGCAGCTGATCACCGACCTCGGCAACGCCCGCATGGGCATGTCGCCTCCGGTGGCCCCCGCGCCCGAGAACGGCGACGTCTCCGCCGTCGTCAGCCCGATCTGGGCCAGCCCCGACGGCGCCGTGCCCGGGGGACGGGCCCTGGCCATTCGCCACCCCGGCCTCGGCTGGCTGCACTTCATCTTCCGGGGCGACCACGCCCTCGACCTGGCCAACGCCATGTCCCGGGACGCGATGATCGCCATCACCGGCGATACGATCCCGACGTCCGCGCGGAATTAGCGCTCCGTTCGACGCCCCCCCATCGGCGGCTGCCTGCCTTGCGGTCACTCCCTGCACAGCAAGGAGAATCCTTGGCCAATTTGCGGCCTTTGCGCTCTGACTAGCGGCCGAATCTTGCCCCCTGCGAATGGAGAAGCCGCTAGCGGTTCGTCGTTTCGCTTAGGCTGGCGCTCGCGCCTCACGCACGAATTGGGAGATGATCCACTTTTGCCCGTCCCTCGGCGGCAGCCCCGCGTGTCGGCTAGCCGGGTCCGGACGGCCCGCCGCATCAACATTGTAAAAACAAAACCCGTCCCCCGGGTGGCCGCGCAGAGCGTGGCCAAGAGCAGGGAAATAGGTTCCGCCATCCTCGTAGTCGTCGTTAAGGCTAACCAAGAAGGTGGCGACCCTCTGGCCTGCAGCGGCGATCTCGGCCGCGTGCCCCGGCGCTTCAGGGTCCAGGAAATCGAAGTGCGGCAGGAAGCGCTGACCGGGCTGGTAATTCAAGATCGTTAGGAACTCGAGATCGCCCGTGTCGGCCTGCATGGCGGCCGCAATACGCTCGCGCACCAAGTTGACCAGTACCCCCCCTTCCATCCAGTAGAAGGTCGCCTGGGCGTTGTTTCGGGTCTCTTCGACCACGTTCGAATGTTCGCTACGGCCGTAGACCGTCGCGGCCACGAGTTTGTCACCCGCCTCCTCGATAAGGAGGCTGCAGGCCGTCGGCGGGATCAGTTCAGGAAATAGCCGGATACGCGGGTTCTCACTGAAGACGGAAACTACTGGCGGAGCCATCCAGGCCGCCCAGTCGACGGACGCCGCCACGGCGCTCCAATTGTGTGAATCGCGGGGATCCAGCCCCCCCAGCATAGCGAGTTGCTTCTGCGCTGCCGTCCAGCCCGCCGCCGCCGCCCCGCCGGCCAGCACCATGGCCTGCCGCCAATTCTTGGGGAGTCCCGCCCCCACACCGGAGAGCGCGCTCAGGCAGTGCGCTGCCTCAGCGTCTCCCTGCGCCCAGGCGCGGATATAGGCATCTGCCCCGTCCGCGAAGGTTGCACCAGGAAGTTGTCCCTTGAAACACATGGCCGCGAACGCCTTGAGCGCCGTTACGTCTCCGTCGCGGGCGCGGCCTATAACTTGGTCGTTCTCGGAAGATGCCGTCAACGCTCGTGCCCGCTTAGCTCGTCGCCAGGACTAGCAGCTTTCTCCGGGACGCTACAGCGGGCCGCTGACGTTGCGTTCCCTTCGTCGCCCCGCCAGGACTTGCCAGTGCATCTCGCCGGCGTTGCAGGCACCTGACATTCCGCGCGTAAACGCCACGATCTACGTTCAAGCGCGCCGGCATTGGGCTCAGGACCGACGCCGCAATTCTGGACGCCGAGTCCGAACCCCCTATAGTCAGAAGGTGGGGGAGGATCGCCAACCATGAGTTCCTGGACAGCCGGCTACGTCACCGACCTTGGCTACACTCACGGGTATTACCGGGAGCTGATGCCGACCACCCTGGCCCTGGCGGCCCTGGCCGCCGGACACCGCGCCCCTGATCCGTCAGGCCCCCTGACCTACTGCGAGCTGGGCACGGGGCAGGGCTTCTCCGCCAATGTCCTGGCGGCGGCCAATCCGCACGTCGAGGTCTACGCCAACGACTTCAATCCGGGGCAGACCGCCGGCGCGCAGCGCCTGGCCAAGGACGCCGGCCTGACCAACATCCATTTCTCGGACCAGAGCTTCGAGGACCGTCTCAACGACGACAGCCTGCCCGACTTCGACATCATCGCCCTGCACGGGATCTACAGCTGGATCAACGCCGAGGACCGGAGCCGGATCGCCCAGTTCATCCGCCGCCGGCTGAAGCCGGGGGGCCTGGCCTACGTCTCCTACAACACGCCTCCGGGATGGGCCGCGGCGGCTCCCATCCGGCACCTGCTCTACCTGCACGCCCAGAGTTCGTCAGGGCCCACGGGGGCCCGGATCGAGCCCGCCTTCGCCTTCGTCGACCGGCTGTCCGAGCTCGGCGCGAACTATTTCAAGGCCAATCCCCAGGCCAAGACCCGCTTCGACAAGGTCAAGGGCCAGGCCCGGTCCTACGTCGCCCACGAATATCTGAACGAGTCCTGGAACCTGCTCTACCACTCGGAGGTGGCCGCCGAGATGGAGGTCGCCAAGCTGAGCTTCATCGCCTCGGCCGCCCTGCTCGACCATATCGACACCATCAACATCACGCCCGACCAGCAGCAGCTCCTGGCGGGCATAGCCGAATCGCCGCTGCGCCAGACCACCCGCGACTACATCGTCGGCCAGGCCTTCCGTCGCGACGTCTTCGCCAAGGGGCCGCAACAGCTGACCTTCCACGAAGCGCAGGCCCAGTGGACCGACACCCGCTTCGCGCTCACCGTCAATCGGGCCGACGTGATCCTGAAGGTCACCGGGGCGCTCGGGGAGGCCGAACTCCAGGCCGACGTCTACACACCGATCCTGGACGCCTTCGCCACCGGTCCAAAGACCGTCCGCCAGTTGGTCACGGATGCGACCATCCTGGGCCTGGGCTGGTCCCGCCTGCAGCAGGCCCTCGGCGTCCTGGTGGGCGTCGGGCACCTGTCGCCGTGCCTGGAGGCGAAGGGCGACTCCAAGCGAGGGCAGAGGACCACAGCCTTCAACAACGCGGTGATCGCCCGGGCGCAATATACGGCGGACCTGCACCACCTCGCCTCGCCCGTCACCGGCGGCGCGATCGGCGTCGACCGGATCGCCCAGCTGATGCTGCTGGCGCATCAGCAGAAGCAGGCCGACCCGGCCCAGTTCGTCTGGAACATCCTCAAGCCCCAGGGCGTCCAGCTCATCAAGGAGGGCAAGACGATCGAGGGCGACAAGGAAAGCCTGGAGCTGCTGAAGGTCCGCCAGGAAGAGTTCAAGACCAAACACCTGCCGGTGATGCAGCAGCTCGGGATCGCCTGAGGCGATCCCTAAGTCATTGAATTAAAGCCAGGTCTTCGCGCGGCTAGCGGGCGGGAGCGGTGGTCACCGGGGCGTCCGTCTCCGGGGCCTCCGGGACGCCGCGGGTCCGCTCCATGACCTCCGAGATCGAGGTGATCGGCGGGGTTTCGGAGGCGGCAACCGGGGCCGGCGGCAGGACATTGGTCTCGTCCGGACGGCCCATCGGGGTGACCGCGGGCTTCGGCTGGCTGATCGGGATGCCGCCGACGCCGTCGAGGATACGCACCGGCGCCTCCCACGGCATGGCCCCGCGGTTGCGGACACGATTGAAGTTCGTCGCCGGATCATAGAGGTCGATCCCCGGCGCGAGGGTCTTGGCCGAGAGGGCGCCCATCGCCGCCAGCAGTTGCGCCCGGCTGACGTATTCGTTGAAACGTCCGCGGACCAGGGAGAGCTGGGCCTGCTGCAGCTCCAGGGCCGCGTTCAGAATCTCCAGCGTGCTGCGCAGACCGACCTTCTCCTCCTCGCGCACCCCGTAGAAGGCGGTCTCGTTCTGCTTGGCTTCATCTTCCTGGGTGACCAGGGCGCGCCGGCTGGCGGCCAGGGACTCCCAGGCCTGGGCCACGCCCTGGATCATGTTGCGGCGGGCGTCCTCGATCGACATGCGGTCGCGGTTGTTCTGCTCCAGGGACTGGCGAACCTGGGAGGCGATCAGCCCGCTGGTGAAGATCGGCTGGCTCACCACCGCGGTGGCGCTGATGGTGTTGTCGAATATCCCTCCCTGATAGGGCAGGTAGGGCGAGCGGCGGATGTCCACCCGCACGGAGACATTGGGCATGCCGCTGGCCTTGGCCTCGGCGACCCTGGCGCGCGAGGCCTGTTCCTGGAAGCCGGCGCCAAGGAGCGAGGGATTGCTGTTCTCTCCGGCGTCGAAGGCCTGGTCGATGGTGGCGGGCACGCCTTCGAGGGGCGGTTCGGGGGCGAGGTCCTCGGGGTTCTTGCCGACCACGGCGAGGTACTGGGCCCGGGTGATCGCCAGCTGGCCCTCGGCCGAGATGACTTGGCTGCGCGCGGAAGCGAGGCGGGCCTTGGACTGGGCCACGTCGGTGGCCGTCACCTGGCGGACTTCGAACTTGGCCTCGGTGTCGGAGAGCTGCTGGGCCATCACCGAGGCGGTGTCCTGGCTGATCCTCAAGGTCTCCTGGTCGCGCCGCACGCCGACGTAGGCGGTTATGACCCGCTGCAGGAGGTCGAGCTCGAACCGGCGCAGGCTCTGGCGGCCGGCCATCACCTCGGCCTCGGCGGCGGTGAGCTGGGCGTGCAGGCGCCCGCCGGTATAGACGGGTTGGGCGATCGAGACCCCGACCGTGGGGTTATAGGCGGTGGCCTCGCCCGGCCCGCGCCGCAGCTCGGTATAGGTCTCGGAGGCCTGGACGCTGGCGTTGACGCCGAAGGCGGCCCGCGCCTGGGTGTAATTCTCGTCCAGGGCGCGCATCGCGGCGCGCTGGGCCTGCATCCCCGGATTGGTCTGGTAGGCAAGGGCGATGGCTTCGCCCAGGGTCTCGGCCGCCGTCGGGCCCGCAAGGGCCGAGGTCAGAGCCATCAGAGAGGCGACAGCCAGGGCCCTCGCGAAGAACTTTTTCGACATGCATCTACCGCGCCGGAGCCCCGGGGGTAGGTAAGTCGTCCCCCCGGCTATGACAAGCTCAGGCTCAAATCACTGCGTTTCGTTTACCACCTCGTGCGACAAACTGCGCGGGGTCAGCGACCGTCCACGGGGTGCATGCGCCAGGCGATTTCCTATCTGAGACGCCGTAGGGGTCTTTGCGCGGCGGATTCGTCGTGGTCTATCCGGCCAACGGCGCGCTCCTGCTTGCGAAGGCTTCGTGTTAGGAACCCGCCGTACGACGTTGCGGTGGGACGCGTCGTACCCATTTAGCCACATTGGGGTGGTTTCGAGCGCGCCGGCGCGGCCAGGCCCGCTTGGTTCAGTCGGTTAGAAGTCCAAGGCGGGAATGCCCATGTCAGCCAAGCCGGTAGAACGACCCACGCCGCTCAATCGCGCCTTCGCGCACGTGCGCCCCGCGATCATGACGGCGACGGTCTTCAGCCTGTTCATCAACCTGCTGGCGTTGGTCAGTCCGCTCTACATGCTGCAGGTCTACGACCGGGTGCTCGGCAGCCGGAATGTGATGACCCTGGTGCTGATCACGGCGATCGTGATCGGCCTGTTCGTTGTCTACGCCCTGCTCGAGGCGCTGCGCACCCAGGTGCTGGTGCGCGCCGGCATCAAGTTCGACGCAGAGCTGCGCAGCCCGACCTTCGCCAGCGTGCTGGAGAACACCCTCAAGCGCACCCCCGGCGGCGCCCAATCGTTCCGCGACACCGACGTGGTGCGTGACTTCCTGACCGGCGCGGGGCTGCTGACCTTCTGCGACGCCCCCTGGATCCCGGTGTTCCTGGTGGTCTGCTTCATCCTGCACTGGTACTTCGGCGTCCTGGCCATCGTCTCGGGCCTGATCATCTTCGGCTTGGCCATCGCCAACGACTCGGCGACGCGCGAGCCTCTGCGGCTCGCCAACCAGTCCGGCATCGCCGCTCAGAACGACGTGGGCGCCACCGTCCGCAACGCCGAGGTCCTGAGGGCCATGGGCATGTGGGGCGGCCTGCGCGACCGCTGGGCCCTGCGCCGCGACGAGGTGATCGGCTGGCAGGCCTCGGCCAGCGACCGCGGCGGCGGCATCATGGCCACCATCAAGTTCGTCCGGCAGGTGGTCCAGACCCTGATCCTCGGCGGCGGGGCCTTCCTGGTGCTGGAAGGCAAGATCACAGCCGGCTCGATGATCGCAGGCTCGATCATCGTCGGCCGCGCCCTGGCGCCTATCGAACAGGGCGTGGGCCAGTGGAAGAACTTCCTCAACACCCGCGGCGCCTGGGAGCGGCTGCAGAGCATGTTCCGGGCCGACGAGGGGAACTACGAGCGCATGTCGCTACCGGCCCCCAAGGGCAAGCTCACCCTCGAAAACGTCGCCATCGCCCCGCCGGGGACCCAACGCTTCACCATCCGGGGCGTGTCCCTGGAGCTGGAGGCGGGCACCTCGCTCGCCATCATCGGCGCCAGCGCGGCCGGCAAGTCGAGCCTGGTGCGCGGCCTGGTCGGCGTCTGGCCGCCCCAGATGGGCGCGGTCCGCCTCGACGGCTTCGACCTCAAGCACTGGGATCCCGAGCAGCTCGGCTCCCACGTCGGATACCTGCCCCAGGACGTCGAGCTCTTCTCCGGCACCGTCGCCGACAACATCGCACGCTTCGGGGAATACAACGCCGAGGACGTGATCGACGCGGCCCGCCTGGCCGGGGTCCACGAGATGATCCAGGCCCTGCCGTCGGGCTACGACACCCCGCTCCTCGACAGCGGCGCGTCCCTTTCCGGCGGCCAGCGTCAGCGGATCGCCCTGGCGCGGGCGGTCTACAAGCGCCCGGCGCTGATCGTCCTGGACGAGCCGAACGCCAGCCTGGATTCCGACGGCGAGACCGCCCTGGTGGCCGCCCTCAACGAGCTGAAGGCGGCCGGCAAGACCATCATCATCGTCACCCACAAGATGAACATCCTCAGCGTGGCCGATAAGATTCTGCTCCTCGCCAACGGCGTGGCCCAGACCTTCGGCGACCGCGACGAGGTGGTCGCCAAGCTGTTCGGCGGCGGGCCGAGGCCGGTGGCCCCCCCGCAGCAGGCCGGCGGCTGAGCGAGTAAGGAATACCCATGGCCCCCGTTCCAAGCATCAAGCCCCCCAGTGCGAACTACAAGCGCGTCGCCCTGATCGGCTACGGGATCATCATCCTGGCCTTCGTCGTGCTCGGCGGCTGGGCGGCGGTGGCGCCTCTCGCCAGCTCCGTGCCCGGCGCCGGCGTGGTCGCCGTCGAGGGCAATCGCAAGACCCTCACCGCCAGCCTCGAGGGCGGGACCCTGCGCAAGATCCTGGTCCACGAGGGCGACAAGGTGAAGGCCGGGCAGGTGCTGTTCGAGCTCGACCAGACCGTGGCCCACGCCAACTTCGAGATCGCCCGCAACCAGCTCTACACCTTCATGGCCCAGGAGGCCCGGCTGGTGGCCGAACGGGACAACCTCTCCCGCATCTCCTTCCCGGCCGAGTTGAGCTCCGGGGGCGCCAGCGACGCCATCGCGCTCCGGGCCATGGCCGACGAGAGCCGCCAGTTCTCGGAACGCCGGGCGACCATCGCCGGCCAGACCGGCATCCTCGAGTCCCGGGTCGGGCAGTTCAAGACAGAGATCGAGGGCATCGACCGCCAGCAGGCCGGCCTGCAGCAGCAGGTCGATTACCTGGACCAGGAGATCGCGGCCGACCTGATCCTCTACAACAAGGGCCTGCTTCCCCAGCCGCGGCTCCTGGCCGTGCAGCGGGAGAGGGCGTCCATCCAGGGCTCGATCGGCCGCCTGATCGCCGACCGGTCCAAGGCCGACAAGGGTATCGGCGAGACGAACCTGCAGATCCGCCAGCTCAAGCAGCAGTTCTTCGAGGACGCGACCAAGGAGCTGACCGAGGTCCGCGCACGCATCGCCGAGGTCCGCCAGCGCTACACCGTGGCTACCGACCAGGCCAAGCGGGTGCAGGTTACCTCCCCCGTCAGCGGTTCAGCCCAAAGCCTGCGCGTCTTCACCGAGGGCGCTGCGGTCCGCCCAGGCGATCCCTTGGTGGACATCGTCCCAGACAGCAGCGACCTGATCATCCAGGCCCACTTCTCGCCCAACGACGTCGACGTCGTGCACCCGGACATGACTGCCGAGGTTAGCTTCCCGTCCTTCCACGACCGCACCATCCCAGTGATCAAGGGAACGGTCCATTCGGTCTCCACCGACCGGATTGTCGACGAGGCGACCCGCACCACCTATTTCCTGGCGATCGTCCACGTTTCGGCCAAGCAGCTGCCCAAGCAGCTGCACGGCAAGCTGATCGCGGGCCAGCCCGCCCAGGTGACCGTGCCCACGGGGACCCGAACCGTGCTGCAATATCTGACCGATCCGCTGTTCAGGGCGTTGCGGACCGGCATGCGGGAACAGTAGGAAGGGCGGCGGGACCAGCCGCCGCCGCACCGTCGCGCGCTCGGCTCCCGCGGGCGCGGGCGGCGATCATCCGGTTTGTTGTATCGGGGCGCGAGTCGCGTCCCTCTTAATCGGCGGTCGCCGGCCGCATGTTCGCGCTTTGGAGATCGATTGGATGGCGAAGAAGGCTCTCGTAACCGGCGTTACCGGCCAGGACGGGGCCTATCTGTCCCAGTTCCTCCTGGAGAAGGGCTATGAGGTCTACGGCCTCGCCCGCCGCTCGGCCTCGGCCGACACCGTGCTGGAGCGGCTGCGCTGGCTGGGCGTCCTCGACCAGATCACCGTGGTCGAGGGGGACATCACCGACCTGTCGTCCCTGATCCGCATCTGCCGCAAGTACCAGCCGGACGAAGTCTACAACCTCGCGGCCCAGAGCTTTGTCACCACCTCCTGGGAGCAGCCCTTCCTGACCGGCCAGGTGACGGCCCTCGGCGTCAACAACGTGCTGGAGGCGGTTCGGCTGGAGCTGCCCGAGGGCCGGTTCTACCAGGCGTCCTCGTCGGAGATGTTCGGCCTGATCCAGAACGCCGTGCAGTCCGAGCGCACGCCGTTCTATCCGCGCTCGCCTTACGCGGCCGCAAAGCTCTACGGCCACTGGATCACGGTGAACTATCGCGAGAGCTTCGGGATGCACGCTTCGTCGGGCATTCTGTTCAACCACGAGAGCCCGCTGCGGGGCATCGAGTTCGTCACCCGCAAGGTCACGGACGCGGTCGCCCGCATCAAGCTCGGCCGCTCCAAGACCATCGACCTCGGCAACATGGACGCCAAGCGCGACTGGGGCCACGCCCGCGACTACGTCCGCGCCATGTGGATGATGCTGCAGCAGGAAGTCCCCGACGACTATGTGATCGCCACCGGGACCACCACCACCGTGCGCGAGATGTGCCGGATCGCCTTCGAGCACGTGGGGCTGAAGGCCGAGGACCATGTGCGGGTGAACCCCGACCTGTTCCGCCCCGCCGAGGTGGAAATCCTGCTGGGCGATCCCTCCAAGGCCAAGCAGGCCTTCGGCTGGGAGCCGACCATCAGCCTGGAGGAGATGATCTCCGAAATGGTCGACGCCGACCTGGAACGGCACCGCAGGGCCATGCTCTGATGAGCGCCGCGCCCGTCATCGTCATCGGCGCCGGGGGCCACGCCAAGGTGGTCATCGAGCTGATCCGCGAAGGGGGCGAATACGAGGTGGTGGGCGTGCTCGACGCCGATCCGACCCGGCGCGAAGTGCTCGGCGCCCCCGTGGTGGGGGACGATTCGGCGCTTCCCGGCCTGCGCCGCGAGGGGATCGAGAACGCCTTCGTGGCGCTGGGCGACAACCGCCTGCGGCTTAAGGTCGGCCGCCGGGCCGAGGCGGCGGGCTTTTTCCTGGTCAATGCGGTCAGCCGCCGGGCGGCGGTCTCGCCGACCGCGCGGATCGGCGCCGGGGTGGCGATCATGGCGGGGGCGGTGGTCAACGCCGATTCCTGGATCGAGGACTTCGCGGTGCTCAACACCAACGCCGGAATCGACCACGACTGCGTCCTGGGCGAGGCCAGTCACGTGGGCCCGGGCTCGGCCCTGGCGGGCGGGGTGAAGGTGGGGCGCCTGGCTTTCCTCGGCGTAGGGACGCTGGCCATCCCCGGCGTATCGATCGGCGAGGGCAGCGTCATCGGCGCGGGCGCCTGCGTGACCCGGGACATCCCCGCGGGCGTGCTGGCCTATGGGGCGCCGGCGCAGGTCATCCGCCCCCTCGACGGAGCCGGCCGATGAGCGGGTCCCTACCGCGCATCCCGGTGGCCCAGCCCGTGCTGGACGGACGCGAGTTCGAATATGTGAAGGAGTGCTTCGACACCAACTGGATCGCCTCCAACGGCCCCTTCGTGGAGCGGTTCGAGCGCCAATTCGCAGACTATTGCGGGGTCAAGCACGCCATCGCCGCCAACAACGGCACCACCGCCCTGCACCTGGCCCTGGCGGGGCTCGGCGTAGGCGAGGGGGACGAGGTGATCGTCCCGACCCTGACCTACATCGCCACCGCCAACACGGTGAAATACTGCAACGCCTCGCCGGTGTTCGTGGACAACGATCCGCGCACCCTCAACATCGATCCCGAGGCGATTCTGCGGGCGATCACCCCCCGCACCAAGGGGATCATCCCGGTTCACCTCTACGGCCACCCCGCCGACATGGATCCGATCCGCGAGATCGCCGCGGCCCACGGCCTGTTCGTGCTGGAGGACGCGGCCGAGGCCACGGGGGCTTCCTACAAGGGGCGCAAGGTCGGCTCGGTCAGCGACGTCGCCAGCTTCAGCTTCTTCGGCAACAAGATCATCACCACCGGCGAAGGCGGGATGCTCACTACCGACGACGACGAGCTGGCCAAGACGCTGCGGCTCCTTCGCGGCCAGGGCATGGACCCGGAGCGGCGCTACTGGTTCCCGGTGATCGGCTTCAACTACCGCATGACCAATGTGGCGGCCGCCATCGGCCTGGGCCAGCTGGAGCGGATCGAGCACCACCTGGCCGCCCGCCAGCGGGTCGCCCGGCTCTACCACGACCGGCTGGGCCGGCTGGAGGCGGCGGGCAAGATCGTGCGCCCGACCTCCGAGAACTGGGCCGAGCACGTCTACTGGATGTACACGATCCTCCTGGCGCCGGGCCTCGGGCCCCATCGCGACCGGGTCATGTCCGAGATGGACGCCGCCGGGATCGAGACCCGCCCCGTGTTCCACCCCCTGCATACCCTGCCGCCCTACCGCGACCTCGCCGGCGCCGGCTTCCCGGTGGCGGAGGACTGCGCGGCGCGGGGCATCAACCTGCCGACCTATGGGCTGCTCACCGAGGGGGACATCGACCGGGTGGTTTCGGCCCTCGAGAAGAGCCTTGGCTAAACGGCTTTGAAAGTCGTCCTCGCCTCCTCCTTCGTGCCCTTCGTCAACGGGGGCGCGCGCTTCATCGTCGAGTGGCTGGAGGAGAAACTCCGCGAGCACGGGCATGAGGTGGAGCGGTTCTACCTGCCGTTCCTCGAGACCCCCCACGACATGATGGCCCAGATCGCCGCCTTCCGGCTGATCGACCTGGCGGGCTCGTCCGACCGGCTGATCGCCTTCCGTCCGCCGGCCTATGTCATTCCGCACCCGAACAAGGTCCTGTGGTTCATCCACCACATCCGCGCCTACTACGACATGTGGGACACCGAGCACGGCGGCCGGCCGGACACGCCGGGGGCGCAGGCCCTGCGCCGGGCCCTGATTGAGGCCGACACCCAGGCCATCGGCGAGGCCAAGGCCGTCTACACCAACTCCCAGGTGGTGGCCGACCGGCTGAAGCGCTTCAACGACATCGATGCGTCGCCCCTCTACCCGCCGATCTACCAGCCGGAACGCTTCCGCCACGACGGCTATGGGGACGAGATCGTGGTGGTCTGCCGGGTCGAGCGCCACAAGCGCCAGGAGATGCTGATCGAGGCCATGCAGCACGTGCGCACGGGGGTGAAGCTGCGCCTGTGCGGCATGGCTTCCAACGCCGATTACGGCTTCGCGGTCGAGCACCGCATCCGCGAGTTGGGGCTTGAGGACCGGGTGATCTTCGACAACCGCTGGATCACCGAGGAGGAGAAGGTCGAGCGCCTCGCCCCCGCCCTGGCCGTCGCCTACCTGCCGCACGACGAGGATTCCTACGGCTATCCCTCGCTGGAAGCCGCCCATGCGGGCAAGGGAGTGCTCACCACCACCGATTCCGGCGGCGTGCTGGAGTTGGTCGAGCACGGGCGCAACGGCCTGGTTTGCGAGCCCGAGCCCGAGGCCCTGGCCGAGGCCATGGACCGGCTCTACGCCGACAAGGCCTTCGCCGCCCGCTGCGGGACCGAGAACCAGGTGCGCCTGCGCGAGCTCAACATCGAATGGGACCACGTGGTCCAGGCGCTGACGACATGAAGGTGCTGGTGGTCAATAACGCCGTCCCCTTCATCCGGGGCGGGGCGGAGGAGCTGGCCGACAACCTGGTCCGCCGGCTCAACGACACGCCGGGGGTGCAGTCCGAGCTCCTGCGCATCCCCTTCAGCTGGGAGCCGGCCGAACGGCTGATCGACGAGATGCTGATCTGCCGCAGCTTGCGGCTCTACAACGTCGACAGGGTGATCGGGCTGAAGTTCCCGGCCTATCTGGTCCCGCATCCGAACAAGGTGCTGTGGCTGCTGCACCAGTTCCGCCAGGCCTACGACCTGCACGAGCCGGGGCAGGGCTACCTGGGGGACGAGCGGGGCGCGGTGATCCGCAAGGCCATCCAGGCCGCGGACGACCGCTGCTTCTCCGAATGCCGGGCTATCCACGTCAATTCGCCCGTGACCCAGGACCGGATGCTGCGCTTCAACGGGGTGAAGAGCCACGTCCTCTATCCGCCGCTGAACGACGGGGCGCTGTTCACGGGGGGCGAGTACGGCGATTACGTCTTCGCCGGCGGACGCGTGGCCCCGGGCAAGCGCCAGCACCTGCTGATCGAGGCCATGGCCCATGTGAAGACCCCGGTGAAGCTGGTGATCGGCGGGCCGCCCGAGAGCCAGGCCTATGTCGACCTCCTTCGCGAGGCGATCGCGCGGCACGGGCTGGAGGACCGGGTGGAGCTGCGGCTCGGCTTCCATCCCCGCGAGGACATCGCTCGCTGGGTCAACGGGGCCAGGGCCTGCGCCTATATCCCCTACGACGAGGATTCCCTGGGCTATGTGACCATGGAAGCGGTGGAGGCGGGCAAGGCCGTGCTGACCACCACAGACTCCGGCGGCTTGCTGGAGCTGGTCGGTCCCGAGACCGGGGCGGTGACCGCGCCCACGCCCGAGGCCCTGGCCGAGGGGCTGGAGAGCATCGTCTCCGACACCGCCCGGGCGCGCAGCCTCGGCGAAGCGGCGCGGGGGGTCTGGCGGGCCAAGGGGATTGACTGGCCGGACACCATCGACGCCCTCTTGGCCTGATGCCGCGCATGTTCACCCGCAAGCCCGACGCGCCGAACCCCGCCGAGGCCCGCCTGGCCGCGCTGGAACACGCCCTGGGTGAGATGGAGGGCCGCCAGAAGGCCCTGGAGCGGCGCCACGACGCCCTGAAGGCCTTCATCGTGCCGGCGGTGTGGAATGCGCTCGACCGCCTGTATGAGCGCACTGAGCCCCTCAGCGAACCCGTGTGCCTGGCCTGCGCCTTCACCGCCCCTGCGGCCAAGTTCGCGGTACGCACGGACGCCTGCGTCTTCGGCGGTGGGAAGCTGGAGCGGCTCGAGTGCCCGAACTGCGGCTGCCTGTTCGGCCCCCTGAAGTATCTACAAACCCCGCCCGAGCTGGTCGATCTCGACTATCGCCTGCTCTACACCGACTACAGCGAGGGCGATTCCACCGAGGCGGAGATTCGCGCCTTCCGCGCCATGGGGCCCAAGCCCGGCGGGGTCTATCTCAACTGGGGCAGCGGAGCCTGGAGCGAGTCGGTGGAGCGCCTGCGGGCCGAGGGCTTCGACGTCTGGGGCTTCGAGCCCCACGCCACGGTGGACAGCCAATTCGTGGTGCAGCGCCGCGACCAGATCAGCGCCAAGTTCGACGGTGTCTTCTCCAACAACCTGATCGAGCACCTGTTCGACCCGGCGGAGCAGTTCGCCGACTGGAAGAGCCTGCTCAAGCCCGGCGGGCGCATGGCCCACGCCTCGCCCTGCTACGAGTGGTCCTTCGCCTATACCCGCTTCCACGTCTTCTTCCCGCTGGGGGAAGCGCCCGCGCGCCTGGCGGAGCGAACGGGCTTCCGGCTGACGGGCGCCGAGGACGAGGGCGAGTTCCACGTCCGCGTGTTCGAGGCCGCGGACTGACTCAGATCGGCCCGACGAAGGCCGTCCAGGCGTTCCTGATCGTCCAGAAGGCGCTCATGGCCCCGACCGCATAGACCGGGACCCGGATCAGCGCGCCCGGCAGGTCGAGCCGCAGGCGCTTGAACGCCCACACGCCCGCCGTCAGGGCCAGGATGAAGGCGATCTGGCCGAGCTCCACCCCGACGTTGAAGAACAGCAGTCCCGTGACCAGCTCCTTTTGCGGCAGGCCGACCTCCATCAGCGCCGCCGCGAAGCCGAGGCCGTGCAGCAGGCCGAAGGAGGAGGAGATCAACACCGGATAGCGCCAGGTCAGGCTGTCGCGCCTGCCGACCGCGGCCTCCCGCGCCAGGAACAGGATGGAGAGGGCGATGGCGATCTCCACCGGCGCCTCGGGGATGTGGACGATCCCGAGGGCCGAGAGCGCCAGGGTGACCGAATGGGCCAGGGTGAAGCCGGTGACGGTGACGAGCACCCGCTTCAGCGTCCCGGCGATCCACAGCAGGCAGACCAGGAACAGCAGGTGATCCGGGCTCGCCAGGATGTGCCCCATGCCCAGGAGCGCGTAGTCCCGCGCGACCCGCGTCCAGGTCTCGGCCGCCGGGATGGTCCAGGAGGAGACGCCCGGCCCGAGGACCTTGGATATCCGCGCGCCGCCCAGGTCCCCAAGCTGGAAGATGGTCGGGATCGAGGGACTGTACTGCGGGTAGCGCACTCCGACCGTGCGGCCGCGAAGGCCGTCAACGCATTTGAACAGCTGGCGTGCGCCCACGGCGCCCTGCCCGGCGCGGGGGGCGGCGTCGACGCAGCCCTTGGGCATCTCCACGGCGGGGCGGTTGGCGATGGGGATATTGGGCGGGACTCGTGACGCGACGCTGAAGACCCCGGGCTGGATCTCCCCGATCTCGACCAGCAGGGGGCTGACGTTGTCGGCCCTGGCCCGCGGCGCCCCGCAAAGGGCGAACGCCAGGGCAAGAAGGATCAGGAGCCGCATCATGGCTTCGGGGCCGGGGGCCTGTTCTGGATGGCCTCGGTCCTGACGCGGTAGGACTTGACGATATTGGCGACGGCCTCGCCGACCCGCGCGCGTTTGTCGGCCTCGGCCGCGTCCGCCCTGACCCGCTCGCGGATCTGATCGAGGGGCGGCGCGCCGCCTTTGGCGATGTCGGTGACCATCACGAGCTCGGCGCCGTATTCGGTCTCGAACGGCCCTTGCCAGCGGTCCGCGGAGGGCGTCAGGGACAACAAAGCCTTGGCCATGGGCGCGCCGAAGTCGGCGGCGATCGCACTGGCGTCCCGCTGCACGTAGTTGACGTCGTAGAGCGGCCGGTCGCCGTGTGCCGGGGCCTGTGTGAACGGGACCTTGGCGGCGTTCAGCCTGGCGAGCTCCGCCCGGGCCAGGGCGAGGGTTTCGGCGCCGTGCCTGGCCCGGTCGAAGAAGACGTGGGTGAAGGTGATCGAGGGCTCGGCGGCGTAGTCGGATTTGTGGGCCGCGTAATAGCCGGCGACCTCCGCGTCGTTGGGGGGCCTGGCGTCGGCGACAAAGCCCTGGGTGACGAACTCCAGCTGCTGCACCAGGCGCCGCCTCGCCAGGTAATCGCCCTCGTCCAGCTTGAGCGACTTGGCCTCGCGATACATTGCCTCTTCCTGGACGTAGTCGGCGACCAGGTCCCGCACCGCCTTGGGCGACATGGTGTCGAGGACGCCGCTGAAACGCTGCTGGTCGAAGGCCTTGGAGCGGTACTGCAGGAAGGTCAGGATCTTTTCGCGGTCGACCACGATGGTGCGCTCGTCCGACGCGGCCGTCGGATGGGTGACCAGATAGGCGGCGAAGATCAGGGCCCCGAGCGCCACGAAATGCGCCAGGGGCTCGCGCAGGATTCGCCGCAGCAGGGCGGCCGGCGGGGCCATTACCGCCGCCGGGCCGGCGTGTACCAGATCGGCGAGGAATAGGCCCGCTCCTGGATGCTGGGCGGCACGCCGATCTTGCGGATCTCATCCACCGAAAGACCGAGCGCCAGGGCGTCGAACACCTGCTGGCGCGGGGTCGGGATCTCCAGCACGCGGACGTAATAGAAGGTGCGCTGGGCCGGATTGAAGTCCGGGTCCTTCCACACCACCGCCAGCTGCGGCGCGCCGATGGTGTTTGTGTACTTGGCCGTCGCCAGATCCACCGTGTCGCCCACCGCCGCCAGGGAGCCCGCGGCGTCCAGCTTACGGCCGCCCGACCAGGCGACGTTGTAGATCTTCTCGTGGGTCTCGCCCTTGGCGTCGAGCCAACCCTTGACCACCTGGACGCGGTCGAGATTGGCGCCGATCGGGTCCTTCACCGCGCGGATGAGAAGCTGCGGCGCCTTTCCGGCCGGCGCGTTGGTCAGGTCGCCGCCCATGGGCACCCCGCCGCCGTAGCCGACCCGGGCGATGTCCGGGGCGCCCGCCGCCCCCGCCGGGAATGCGAACCCGCCGAACACTCGAAGCTGGATGCGGGTCCCGGAGGTGCCGTAGACCTCCTTGCGCTTGAAGGCGCCGAAGATGCCGGTGCGGGTGTTCTCGGGCGCCCAGACGGCGGTGGTCCCGGAGGCCGACAGGCCCCAGACCGCGAAGTTGTTGCCGGTGCGGTTGCGGTTGCGCTCCTCCGGCAGGGAAGCGGCCACCGTGGCGCCGACGAAGGCGTCCTCGTCCGTGCTGGAGAGGCCGACGTGGATGTCGGACCCGGCGACCAGGCCGAACTTGTAGGGGTTCACCCCGACATCCTGCTCGATCTTCAGCCCCAGCATCAGGGCGTAGCGCGCGTAGTCGGCCTTGGTCGCCCGCGGCTTGATCGCGGGCGAGAACCGCCCGTTGTAGAGCTCGAAGCCGGCGAAGGGATCGTTGGGCGACAGCTCCGGATGGGCCTCGGACGTGCCCTTGAGCTGGGTCACCTCCACGGCCGGCTCCCAGCGCGAGCGCGTGCGGGCATAGTCGGCGGTGATGGGGCGGCCATCGCTGTCGACCGCCTGGAACATCAGCCCGTCGGACATGTTCGAATTGTGCGGAATGGCGATGAAATCGATCTTCAGGGCGTCCGACTGCTTCTGCAGCCAGGCCCAGAGATCCTCCGGCCGCAGGCTGTCGAGGGTGCTGTAGGGGACGATTTTGCGCAGCGCCTCCGCCGGGGCCGAGCTGAAGACGTTGCGGTGCAGGTTGCGGCCGTCCGGCGTGGGCGAATATTCCCACCCCGCGAAGGCGGTGAACTTGCCGGGCATGTTGTTGCGCTCGGCGGCCTCGACGGTTTCCAGCCAGGTCACGGCGGCCACCGGCCTGTAGGCGGCCTTCATCTGCGGCTCGGTGATCTGGCCGACGCCCCGGGTCAGCCCCGCCACCACCCCAGGATTGGTCTTGAACAGTTCGCTCAGGCGCTTGCCGGTGTCGGTGGCCAGCAGGCCCGGCTCGTTGCGGTTCAGCATGACCTGCAGGCCCGCGTAGTCGGAGTGATCCGTCACGATCAGGAAATCGAGCGGGCGCTTGATGCGGACCCGGTTCTTGACGGTCGGATGGATGACCGGGAGGCCCCGCGCGTAGCGATAGGCCTGCTCGGGCTGGATGGCGTTGGGGCTGGCCACATAGCCGTCGGTGGAGAAGGTGGTGTGGAGGTGGGTCTCGCCCCAGTAGAGTTGGGTCGACCGCGCGCCTTGCGCCGCCTGCGCGGCGCCCGCGGCGGCCAAGCTCCAGACGAGCGCCCCGGAGACGGCCAGGGCCCTGGCGGCTATCCCGAATTTTGCAACGCGGCGCGTTCTCGTGGTCATGGATGCTTCCCCCGAATATTTGGCTGCTTTTTTTGTACGCTTACCCGAACGCGACCCTGCGGACCGTCCACGCGGCCGACCCTGGCGAGGGGGCGGCGAAAGCTTGCGGGCGGGCGACGTGCTCCCGCCGGCGGGCGGAGCTTGGCCGAGATCGATTTCGGCGTCGACGCCTAACTGAATCCGAATTCACAATGCGCTGGGCGGGCCGGCGGATCGCGAGGGCCTGCGCCCCTCCGCGCCCTTCCCGCAGCGCCGTCGATCGGATACACGACGGCTCGAGTTTCGGGACGGGCGCCTGCGTACGTCAGCCCCGCGCGGGCGGGCCCTCCGCCCTCCCAGCGGGAGCGTCGGAAATGTCGGGATCAAGGACGCAATGACGTTTCCGGGTATGGCTGTCAGCAAGGCGGGGCCGTCGGCGCCGAGCGAGCTTCGCGCCGCCCTCTCCCTGGGCTGGCTGATGGCCCTGCACGACACCCGGATGCGCTATCGGGGCTCGATCCTCGGCCCCCTGTGGCTGACGGCGAACCTGGCCGCGACGGGGCTGGGCGTCAGCTTCATGTACGCCGCCTTGTTCCACATACCTTACCAGACCTACCTGGCTTATCTGATGACCGGGCTGGTGGTCTGGGCCTTCGTGTTCCAGGTCCTGTCCGAGGCCTCCACCGCCTTCATCGCGGCGGCCGGGGTGATCCGCAACGTGCGCCTGCCCCTGCTGTCGCACGTATTCAGGGTGCTTTTCCGGCAGGCGATCATCATGGCCCACAACCTCCTGGTGCTGATCCTGATCCTGGTGCTGACCGGCCAGCTCCATCCCTGGGGCATCGTGCCGGCGTTCCTGAACCTGTTCCTGGTGGCGATCGCCCTGCTGCCGGCCATCGCCATCCTGGCCATGCTGGGGGTGCGGTTCCGCGACGTGCCGCAGATCGTGACGAACCTGCTGCAGTTCATCATGTTCCTGACGCCGATCTTCTGGCGGGCGGAAGACGCGTCAGGGCGCGGCGCCTTCATCTATTCCAACCCGTTCTACCACCTGATCGCCCTGTTCCGGCAGCCGCTGCTAGGCGGGCCGCTCGCCTGGCAAAGCTATGCAGTGGTCGGCGGGATCGCGGTGGTCGGGCTGGTGATCGCGGCCCTGGCCTTTCGCTGGGGTCGCGACCGCATCGTGTTCTGGGTCTGACCGCATGGCTTTGTCGGCGCACGAGGTCTGCCTGGAATATCCGGTCTACGGCATCGCCGCCCGATCGCTGCGCCGCGCCGTGGTGCGGGGACTCTCGGTCGGCGGCCGGATGGGGCAGGACCACAACATGGTGGTGGTCCGCGCCCTGAACGGGGTGACCTTCACCCTCAACGAGGGCGACCGCCTGGGCCTGATGGGCCACAACGGCTCGGGCAAATCGAGCCTGCTGCGCACCCTGGCGGGCATCTACAAGCCGACCTCCGGCCATATCGATTCCAGCGGCGCGGTGATCTCGACCTTCTTCGACGTGGGGCTCGGCCTCGATGTGGAGGCCACGGGCCGGGAGAACATCTTCCTCCTCGGCATGTACCGCGGGAAGACCTACGCCGAGATCAAGGCGGCCTTCGAGGGCATCGTCGAGTTCTCCGGCCTGGGCAGCTTCATCGACCTGCCGATCAAGACCTATTCGTCCGGGATGATCGGGCGGATGATGTTCTCGGTGGCCACCGCCTTCCAGCCGGACATCCTCCTGATGGACGAATGGCTCTCCACCGGGGACGCCGAGTTCATGATCAAGGCCGAGGAGCGCATCCTCGAGCTCGTCACAAAGGC
This sequence comes from Caulobacterales bacterium, assembly GCA_947474395.1. Lineage (GTDB taxonomy): Bacteria > Pseudomonadota > Alphaproteobacteria > Caulobacterales > Caulobacteraceae > CANJID01. The sequence continues at coordinate 7,482 of CANJID010000011.1, read as the reverse complement.
CCGCGCCATGGTCTTCGCCAGCCACGCGCCAGACCTGATCCGGCGGTTCTGCAATCGCCTGCTGGTGCTGCACCACGGCGAGGTGCTGCACTTCGGCGAGACGTCGGAAGTGCTGGAGGCCATGTCCGCCGCTCCCCACGTGGTGGAGCAGCTGGGGAGCGAGGTCGTTCCCGGAAGCTAGGCCTTCTGGCGCTCCCGCGCGATCTCCAGCAGGTAGCGGCCGTAGTCGGTCGTCTTCATGGACTGGCCGATGGCGGCGACGGCGTCCGCGGTGATCCAGTCCTGCCCAAGGGCGATCTCCTCGGGGCAGGCGACCTTCAGTCCCTGCCGGTCCTCGATCGCCCGGATGAAGTTCGACGCTTCCAGCAGGGAATCGTGGGTGCCGGTATCCAGCCAGGCGTTGTCCCGGCCGAGCTTGCGTACCGACAGGGCGCCCCGATCCAGGTAGATTCGGTTGACGTCCGTGATCTCCAGCTCGCCCCGGGAGGAGGGCTTCAGGTTCCTGGCGATCTCCGTCACTTCCGCGTCGTAGAAGTAGAGCCCCGTAACCGCCCAGTTCGACCGTGGCGCGACCGGCTTCTCCTCCAGCGACAGCGCCCGGTCGGTCTCGTCGAACTCCACGACCCCGTAGCGCTGGGCGTCGCTGACCCGATAGGCGAACACCAGGGCCCCATCGCGATGGCCGCGCGCCTGCTTCAGGAGGTTCGCCAGCCCCTGGCCGAAAAACAGATTGTCCCCCAGGATCAGGGCGCAGGGGTCGCCGTTGACGAACTTTTCCCCGACGATGAAGGCGTCGGCCAGACCGCGCGGCTGGTCCTGCACGGCGTAGCTGAAGCTCACGCCCCATTCGGAACCGTCGCCCAGCATATGCTCGAACAGGGGCAGGTCGCGGGGGGTGGAGATGATCAGTATCTCCCGGATCCCGGCCTCCATCAGGGTCGAGATCGGGTAGTAGATCATCGGCTTGTCGTAGATCGGCAGCAGCTGCTTGCACACGGCGCGGGTCGCCGGATAGAGCCGCGTCCCTGAACCGCCCGCCAGTACGATACCCTTCATGCGCCCCGTAACCTGCTTTTCGCCAAAATGGGTCGGGCGGCCGGCTTTGGCAAACCCAAAGCCTCAGCCGGTTGGCGTGAGCGAGCCTAATACCTAAAAGGATTTGCCCGATTGTTTCAGACGGAGAGAACCCCTTGCGCATCCTGGTGACTGGCGGAGCGGGCTTCATCGGCTCGGCCCTGTGCCGGCGGCTCATCGCAGGGTCCGGCCATGAGGTCGTCAACCTCGACAAGCTGACCTACGCCGCCTCCCTCGCGTCGGTGGCGACGATCGAGGCCGACGCCCGCTACAGCTTCGTCCAGGCCGATATCGCTGATGCGGCGGCGGTGGAGGCGGTGTTCGCCCGCTTCCGCCCCGAGGCGGTGATCAACCTGGCGGCCGAGACCCACGTGGACCGCTCGATCACAGGGCCCGGGGACTTCCTCAACACCAATGTGGTGGGCGCCTATGTCCTGCTGCAGGCGGCGCTGAAGCACTGGAGCGGGCTGACCGGCGCGGCCCGGGAGGCGTTCCGCTTCCTGCACGTCTCCACCGACGAGGTGTACGGCAGCCTGGGCGAGACCGGCCTCTTCACCGAGGAGACCGCCTATTCCCCCCGCTCGCCCTATTCGGCCACCAAGGCGGCGGCCGACCACCTGACCATGGCCTGGGGGGAGACCTACGGCCTGCCGGTGATGGTCTCCAACTGCTCGAACAACTACGGCGCCTATCAGTTTCCCGAGAAGCTGATCCCCCTGATGATCATCAACGGCCTGACCGGCCTGCCCCTGCCGGTCTACGGGGACGGCGGCAATGTCCGCGACTGGCTGCACGTGGATGACCATGCCGCCGCGCTTCAGCTCGTGCTTGAACAGGGCCTGCCGGGCGAGAGCTACAACATCGGCGGCGGGGCCGAGCGCACCAACATGCAGGTGGTGGACGCGGTCTGCGCCGCCCTCGACCGTCTGGCGCCTGACGCCGCGATCGGGCCTCGGCGCGGCCTGATCAAGTTCGTGGCCGACCGGCCCGGCCACGACCGCCGCTACGCCATCGACAGCGCCAAGATCGAGCGCGAGCTGGGCTGGCGCGCGGGCGAGACCTTCGAGAGCGGACTGGAGGCCACGGTGGCCTGGTACATCGCGCACCGGGACTGGTGGGAGCCGCTGCGGGCCCGCTACGGCGGCCAGCGCCTGGGCCTGCCCGCCAGCGCCGCCGCCGGCTGAGGCATAGCGGCCGTGCGCATCCTGGTGATCGGGCGAAACGGCCAACTCGCCCGCGAGCTGGAGCGGCTCGGGGCGCCCTCGGGCAGCACGCTCGAGTTCGCCGCCCGCCCGCAGATCGACCTCGCCGAGCCGCAGACCCTGGCCGCCCTGGTCGCAGAGCGGCGTCCGGACCTGGTGATCAACGCCGCCGCCTATACCGCCGTGGACAAGGCCGAGACCGAGGCGGACCTCGCCCACCTCGTCAACGCCGAGGGGCCGGGCGCCCTGGCGCGGGCCTGCGCCAAGGCCGGGGCGGCCCTGGTGCATGTCTCCACCGACTATGTGTTCGACGGCTCCAAGGCCGGGCCCTACCTGGAGACCGATCCCATAGCTCCGGTGAACGCCTACGGCCGGTCCAAGGCGGCGGGGGAGGCGGCCGTCCTTCAGAGCGGGGCGCGGGCGGCGGTGGTGCGCACCGCCTGGGTCTACAGCGCCGAGGGGGCCAATTTCGTCAGGACCATGCTGCGCCTCGCCGAGACCCGCGAGGAATTGGGCGTGGTAGCCGACCAACGCGGCCGCCCGACCTGGGCTCGGGACCTGGCCGAGGCGGTGCTGGCGCTGGGCGCGCGCCTGGTCGCCGAAGACGAGGCGGCGCGGGGCGTCTTCCACTTCAGCAACGGCGGCGAGGCGACCTGGGCCGACTTCGCCGAGGCGATCTTCGAGGATTCCAAGGCGCGGGGCGGTCCCTCCGCGCGGGTGCGCCGCATCACGACCGCCGAATTCCCGACGCCGGCTGCCCGGCCCGCCAATTCGCGGCTCGACACCGCGAAGTTCACGACCGTCACCGGCCTGACGCCCCGCCCGTGGCGCGAGGCGCTCGGCCTGTGCCTCGACGAGCTGGTCGGACCGAAAGCGCGTTAGGCGAAAGTGTGAGCGGTTTCGCCGCTCGAACGCGCTCTAAAGATAAGAATTGACCTCGCCGTAGCGGAAATAGACCTCGGCTTCGGCCAGGGTCGGCCAGGCGGCGTCGCGGGGGTGGACGATCACGTCCTCGCCCGTGATGGGCCAATCGATCCCCACATCGTTCCAGCGAAGACCCCGCTCGGTCGTGGGGTCGTAGTAGGCGCTGACCTTGTAGAGCACCTCGCAGTCGTCGGTCAGGGTCTGGTAGCCGTGGGCGAAGCCCTTCGGGACCAGCAGTTGCGCGCCGGTCGCCGCGTCCAGCTCTACGGCCACGTGCTTGCCGAAGGTCGGGGAGCCGTGGCGGATATCCACCGCGACATCGACGATCACCCCCCGGATCGGACCCACCAGCTTGTCCTGGGCGCTGGGCGGGATCTGGAAGTGCAGGGCCCGGGTGGTCCCCCTGGCGCCCGAGAAGGCGTGGTTCTCCTGGATGAACTCACGGGTGAAGCCGGCTTCAGCCAAGGCTTGCTTGCGGAAAATCTCCGAGAACCAGCCGCGGTCGTCGCCCCGGCGAACGGGCTCGATCAGCAGGACCTCGGGGATGGATTGGGGCGTGATCTTCATGGGTCTTCGCCTAACGCAACGAGCGGCTGGGCCCAAGCTTGGCCGTGCGATCCGTTAATCAGTCCGAGACGAGATTGCGTCAATCTCCGCAACTTGTTTCGGGGGAGAGCTGCGTGACCGCTTCCGTGCATGCAGACGAGACGCCGGCCGAGGCTTCGGTCCCGGCGGCGGTCAAGCCGCCCGCCATCCGCGACGGGGTGCGGGTGTTCCTGCTGGTCTCCGCCCTGGTGTCGCTCGGCCTGTCCCTGCTGAGCCAGACCTCGCCAACCTTCCTGCGCGGCGCCACGGCGGACCACTACGTTCGCCTGCAGCCGTTCCTGGGCCTGATGGCCATCGCCGTCTTCGCCATCACCGCGGCCCTGGTGCAGCGGGTGAAGCTGGAATCCTCGCTTTCCGTATCGCGGGACGAGGCCGAGCGCGCCCGCCAGGTGGCCGTCGACGCCAACCGTTCGGCCAAGCTGGCCGAACAACTCGCGGGGGTGGGCTACTGGAGCTGGAACCTCGCCGCCAATGTCGTCACCTGGTCTGAGGGGATGTACGGCCTCTACGGTCGCGCCCTCGAAGCGGGCCCGCCTCGTTCGGACGAGCGCGCCATGCAGATCCATCCCGACGACGTCGGGAACCTGACCGTCATGATGGACCAGGCCCTCGCGGAGGGCCGCGAATACCAGGCCGAGACCCGGCTCTACCGGCCGGACGGGGAGCTTCGCCACACCGTCGGGCGCACCATCTGCCAGCGCGACGACACGGGGCGCATCGTCGGCCTGTTCGGCACGGTGATGGACGTCACGGACCTGAAGCGGGCCCAGTCGGCGGTGGCCGAGAGCGAGGGCCGTTTCCGCCTGCTCGCCGATTCCGTCAGCGACATCATCATCCGCATCGATCCCGCGGGGCTCATCACCTTCGTCTCGCCCTCCTGCCGCCAGATCATCGGTTTCGATCCGGAAGAGTTGATGGGCAGCTACATCGGCGAGAGGGTGCATCCGGACGACAAGGTCCGGGTCATGGGCGCCATGCGCGATCTTGTGCGCGCGCGCCGCGCGCGCCTTGCCGAGCCCATGGCCTATCGCTCCCGGCACAAGGACGGCCACTGGGTGTGGCTGGAGATCAACCCGACCCTGACCTTCGACGAGCACACCGGCGCGCCGGTGGAGTTCATCGATGTCATCCGCGACGTCAGCCAGGCCAAGGCGGTCGCCGCCCAGCTGGAGCTGGCCCGCGGCCGCGCCGAGGCGGCGGCGGCGGCCAAGTCCGAATTCCTGGCCAATATGAGCCATGAGCTGCGCACGCCCCTGACCAGCATCATCGGCTTCTCGCGGCTGCTCCGCGAACGGGAGGACCTGGGCGCGGACGCCGGCCACTACGTGAAGCGCATCCACGACGCCAGCGAGGCCCTGCTCAGCGTCGTCAACGACGTGCTGGACTTCTCCAAGCTGGAGGCCGGCCAGGTCAATCTGGACGCCCATCCGTTCTCGCCCGAGGCCCTGCTGACGGACACCGTCGAGCTGGTCGCCCTGCAGGCGGAGAGCAAGGGTATCGACCTCATCCTGACCGTCGATCCGGCGGTGCCCCCGGTGATCCTCGGCGACCTGACGCGGCTGCGCCAGGTGGTCCTGAACCTCTTGTCCAACGCGGTGAAGTTCACCGCCGAGGGGGGCGTCAGCATCCAGGCCGGCTATGTCGCCGAGGCTGGAGACCAGGGGCGCCTGCGCATCAGCGTCACCGACACCGGCGCGGGCATCCCCGCCGACCGCCTCGACCGCCTGTTCCAGCGCTTCAGCCAGGCCGAGACCTCGATCAACCGCACCCACGGCGGCACCGGCCTGGGGCTGGCGATCTGCAAGGGACTGGTCGAGCTGATGGGCGGGACCATCGGCGTCGAGACCCAGGACGGCCGCGGCTCGACCTTCTGGTTCGATCTTCCCGCTCAGACGGCCCCGGCGCAGGCGGCCGAGCCGGCCCACCAGAACGTGGCGCCGGACCTCGCGCCCGCGCGCATCCTGCTGGTCGACGACACCCCCATCAACCGCGAGCTGGTGCGCATCATGCTCTCGCCGCTGGGCTTCTCGATCGAGGAGGCCGGCGGCGGCGCCGAGGCGGTGCAGGCGGCCCTGGAGCGCCCGTTCGACCTGATCCTGATGGACGTGCGCATGCCGGGGATCGACGGCATGGCCGCCACCCGGGCCATCCGCGCCTCCTCCAAGCTGAACGGTCGCACGCCCATCGTCGCCCTGACCGCCGACATCCAGCCGGAGAACATCATCGCCTGCCGCGCGGCCGGGATGAACGACCACATCGGCAAGCCGATCTCCCCGGGCGAGCTGATCCCCAAGATCGCCAAATGGTCGGCGCCCGGCGCCCTGGACGCCCACGAGGGCGCCGACGACGTCGACCACATGGTCGCCGGCGCGGCCTGACGCGCCTTCCGAATGTCGGGGTGTTTCTGGCTCCGGCGCCCCCGCCCGGCCGACTGTCATGGAACTGTGATGTAGCCGGGCTAGAGGGTCCTCGCGGCAGGGGAGCTCCAGCCGCAACTGGAGAGTGCGTAATGTTCGGAAGGCTTATGGCCGCCCTGTGCGCGATGCTGCCTGCGCCGGTCTACGCCAAGTGATCACGGCCCCCGGACCCAGCCGCTCATGACCGCCGCCGCCAGCCCCCTTCCCGAGAGGCGCGCCAAGCCCAGGGGCGCGGCCCTGGACCCGCTGTTCCGGGCGGTGTGCTTCTCGGCGGCCACCTTCCTGCTGACGGCGCTCGCCGGGGTGATCGTGGCCCTCGCCATCGGCGGCTGGCCCGCCTTCCACAAGTTCGGCTTCGCCTTCTTCACCACCAGCCGCTGGAACCCGGTGACCGAGGTCTATGGGGCGGCGGGTCCGATCGTCGGCACCCTGGTGACGGCCTTCCTGTCCCTGGCCATGGCGCTGCCCGTCGCCTTCGGGGTGGCGGTGTTCCTGACCGAGTTCTGCCCGCGCCTGCTGCGCCGCCCGATCGGCATCGCGGTGGAGCTGCTCGCGGGCATCCCCTCGATCGTCTACGGCATGTGGGGCCTGTTCGTGTTCGCCCCCCTGTTCGCCAAGTACGTCCAGCTGCCGCTGATCCTGGCCGCGCCTCCGGGCTCGATCTGGGAGAGCCTGGTCTCCGGGGTTCCCAACGGGGCCAACATCTTCACCGCCTCGGTGATCCTGGCGATCATGATCCTGCCCTTCATCGCCGCCACCCTGCGCGAGCTTTTCCTCACCGTGCCGGTGAAGCTGCGCGAGAGCGCCTACGGCATGGGCGCGACCTCCCTCGAGGTGATCGGCTCGGTGACACTGCCCTACGTCAAGCGCAGCGCCATCGGCGCGGTGATGCTGGGCCTGGGCCGGGCGCTGGGCGAGACCATGGCGGTGACCTTTGTCATCGGCAACGCCCACGGCTTCCCGCACTCCCTGTTCGACTCGGGCTCGACCATCGCCTCGACCATCGCCAACGAGTTCGCAGAGGCGACGGGGGAGCTGCACACCTCGGCCCTGATCGCCCTGGGGCTGGTGCTGTTCATGATCACCTTCGCCGTCCTGGCCCTGGCCCGAGCCCTGCTGGGCCGGCCGCCGCAGGTCTGAGGGAGCGCGCCGATGTTCAACCGCCGCGCCCGCCGCTCCTTCGCCGACGCGACCTTCGTCGTCTTCTGCAGCCTGGCCACGCTCCTGGCCGTGTCGTGCCTGGCCGTGATCCTCGGCTC
>CANJID010000010.1 GCA_947474395.1 Caulobacterales bacterium | reverse complement strand
CCTGATCCAACCTGACGGGTGCGCCCGCCGGCTACGCGCTGCGCTCCGCCAATGGCTCCGCGCTACGCCGCCGGGCGACTGCAAACCTCAGCGCCAGGGGGGTCCCTTTTGCACGCCGATAGGGGGTCCCGATTGGACGCCGTTTGACAGTTGGTGGATGAGAATTTGGATGATCGTCCCCAGCGATCCACCCCAATCCGGGGCCAAAAGTGGGGCCGAAGGTGGGGCCGACGCTGCTATAGTTTAAATTATTCAATTAAAACAAGTGGCGTTGGCGGACGGGGTGGGATTCGAACCCACGGTGAGCGCGAACCCACGGCGGTTTTCAAGACCGCTGCCTTAAACCACTCGGCCACCCGTCCTCGACGCGCGTCATAGCAGGCGCGAGGGGCCGGGCAATGATCAACGCCCCTTAACCACGAAGCTTAAGCCGACCTTCAAGACCCTTGGTTACCTTAATCCCATACCCGGACAGGCCTGATGGCCGCACCGGGCCCGGAAGACCGGCGAACAACGCCGGCGCTGGTAGTCAGGATGGTGAACTGGTGACCGCTCCAACGATCAATCTCCGCTCCGCCCTTCTTCCCCTCGCGGCCGCCGCCGTGCTCGGGGGCTGCGCGATCCACGATCCGCAGTTCGAGGCGGAGTGGAACCGCGCCGGCGCCGGCGGGGCCCAGGCCTCGTCCAAGCCGCCGGTGATCGGCCGCTACAAGCTCGGCGCGCCGTACGAGGCGGCCGGGCTCTGGTACGTCCCGGCGGTCGACGCCCGCTACAACGAGACCGGCGTCGCCTCCTGGTACGGGATGGATTTCGACGGCAAGTCCACCGCCAACGGCGAGCGCTTCGACATCAACGTCGCCTCCGCCGCCCATCCGACCCTGCCCCTGCCGAGCCTGGTCGAGGTCACCAACCTCGAGAACGGCAAGAAGCTGCGCGTGCGCCTGAACGACCGCGGGCCGTTCAAGCCCGGCCGCATCGTCGACCTTTCGCCCGCCGCCGCCCGCGAGCTGGGTTTCTTCGACAAGGGCTCGGCCAAGGTGAAGGTCCGCTACGTCGGCCCGGCCTCGCTCGATCCGCGCGATCCGCGCCCCCTGACCGCCAACAGCGACATGACCCCGCCGATCTTCCCGGGCACGAAGCCGGAGTTGCCGGCCTCGGCGCCCGCCGCGCCGTCGGCCCCGCTGGCGCCGCCCGTCATCGCCGCCGCCCCGTCCGCCCCGGTCCGCACCGCGCCGCTCGGCGAAGGTTTCGTGGTCCAGGCCGGCGCCTTCTCCGACCGCACCCGCGCCGACCGCGTCGCCGCGGCCGTGTCCAAGGCCGGCCCCGCCGAGATCCGCCCCCTGGAGCGCGACGGCGGCACCCTCTACCGCGTGGTGATCGGCTACTGGCAGGACCCGGAAGCCGCCCGCGCCGCCCGCGAAACCGTCGCCGGCCTGGGCTACCCTGAGGCCAAGGTGACCAAGGCGTTCTGATCCCCTCCCGCCGGGCTTGCTCCGGCGGGCGAAACAGACCCTTCCGCTGGGCTTGCCCCCGCGGGCGAAACGGACAATGTGGAGCCCGTGAGCCGCGGGCGTTTCATCACCTTTGAGGGCGGGGAGGGGGCTGGAAAGTCCACCCAGGCCCGCATCCTGGCCGAGCGCCTGCGCGGCCTCGGCCGTGAGGTCGTGCTGACCCGCGAACCCGGCGGCTCCGAGGGCGCCGAATCCCTGCGCCCCATCCTGCTGGAAGGCGACGGCGACCGCTGGTCCCCGACCGCAGAGACCCTGCTGATGTACGCCGGCCGCGCGGACCATCTGGAAAAGCGCATCCGCCCGGCGCTCGCCGCCGGCGCCTGGGTCGTCTGCGACCGCTTCTTCGATTCCACCCGGGCCTACCAGGGCGCCGGCGGGGGCGTGGCGCCCGACTTCATCGCCCAACTGGAGCAGGCCGTCGTCGGCGACGACCGGCCGGACCTGACCCTGGTGTTCGACCTGCCCGTCGAGACCGGCCTGGCGCGCGCCCATAGCCGCGCCGGCGGTGAACTCCGCTTCGAGGCCAAGGGGCTCGCGTTCCACGAACGCCTGCGCGCCGGCTTCCTCGCCATCGCAGCGGCCGAGCCCGAACGCTGCGTGGTGATCGACGCGACCCCGGCCCCCGAGGCCGTGACCGAGGCGATCTGGGCGGCCGTGAGCGCGCGCCTCTGATGGCCGACGGCCCCGAACATGTCCGCGACAGCTACAGCCTCGATGGCGTGGAGCGCGAGGCCGAGGCCTTCGAGACCGCGGCGGCGCGGGGCCGGCTGCACCATGCCTGGCTGCTGATCGGCCCCGAGGGTGTGGGCAAGGCGAGCTTCGCCTATCGCGCCGCCCGCCGCCTGCTGGGCGCCAAGCCCGACCCTTCTTACGGCCCCCTGGGCAGCGCGCCGGACGATCCGGTCAACCGGCTGATCGCCGCCCGCTCGCACCCGGACCTGCTGGTCCTCGACCGCACCTCCGACGACGGCAAGCCCAAGAAGGTGATCTCCGTCGACGAGGCGCGGCGCCTCCCTGAATTCTTCGCCAACTCCCCGGCGCTCGGCCCCTTCCGCGTGGCCATCATCGACGCGGCCGAGGACATGAACAGCAATGCGGCCAATGCGGTGCTGAAGACCCTGGAGGAGCCGCCGCCACGCGGGGTGCTGTTCCTGGTCTCTCACGCGCCGGGCAAGCTCCTGCCTACCCTGCGTTCCCGCTGCCGCCGCCTGGTGTTCAGTCCCTGGCCGGTCGAGAGGCTGGAGGCGTTCGTGGCCCACCGCACCGGCATGACCGGCGAGGACGCCCGCCGCCTCGCCCTCATGGCGCGCGGGGCGCCGGGCCGCGCCCTGTCCCTGGCCGCCGCCGGGGCCCTGGCCGCCGATGACGCCGCCGCCGCCCTGATCGACAGCCTGCCCGAGCCGGACGAGGCGGCGCTTCAGGCCATGGCCGACAGCTTCCGCAGCGGGGAGGGAGCCAACCGCTTCGCCCTCGCCTTCGACCGGCTGGGGGAGCGCCTGCGCCAGGCGATCCTGCAGACCGCTTCGGAGGCGCCGAGCCCCGCCGTGGACCGCTGGACGCGGAGCTGGGAGCGGCTGACGCGCCTGCCCGGCGAAGTGGAAGCGCTGAACCTCGACCGCGCCGACGCCTTCTGGTCCACCGTCGCCGACCTTCGGGAAGCTGCGAGAGCGCGGCCGCTGCGATGCTGATCGACAGCCACGTGAACCTGCACGCCCCCCAGTTCGCCGAGGACCGGGAGGCGGTGATCGAGCGCGCCCGCGCGGCCGGGGTCGGGATGATGGTCACCATCGCCGACAAGGTCTCGTCCTTCCCCGCGGTCGAGGCCATCGCCCGGGCCTATCCCGACATCTGGTGCACGGTTGGAACGCACCCGCACGAAGCCAAGGAAAATCCAGAGCTTGCCGCCAAAACCTTGATCGATCTGGCCGCCTATGAGCGCGTGGTCGGGATCGGCGAGACGGGCCTCGACTATCACTACGACCTCAGCCCTCGCGAGATGCAGCGCGCCGTCTTCGCCGTCCACATCGAGGCCGCCCGCGCCACCGGTCTGCCGCTCGTGGTCCACACCCGCGAGGCGGACGAGCACATGGGCCAGATGCTGGAGGACGCCTACGCGCAGGGGCCCTTCAAGCTCCTGATGCATTGCTACACCTCGGGGGCGGACCTGGCGCGGCGGACGGCGAACCTGGGGGCCTGGTTCTCGGTTTCCGGCATCGCCACCTTCAAGGCGGCCGAGAACGTGAGGGCGGTGATCCGCGACATGCCCGGCGAGCGCATCATCCTGGAGACCGACTGCCCGTACCTGGCGCCCGTGCCCATGCGCGGACGGCGCAACGAGCCGGCCTTCCTGCCGCACATCCTGGCCAAGCTGGCGGAAATCCGGGGCTGGAGCTTAGGTGAGGCCGAGGCGCGTACGGAAGACGCCTTCTTCGCCCTGTTCGACCGCATTCCACGGCCCACGACATGACGGGGGTGTTGGAAGTCACGATCCTGGGGTCCGGAGCTTCCGCCGGCGTTCCCCGGGCTGACGGGGAATGGGGCGCCTGCGATCCCGCCGAGCCGCGCAACCGGCGCTCGCGCTGCTCCATCAGCGTCCGTCGAAAAAGCGAGGACGGACAAGGGTCTATGACGACAATTGTCGTCGACACCTCGCCGGAATTTCGCCTGCAGGCCGCGGCGGCCGGCCTGGATCGCGTCGACGCCGTGCTCTACAGCCACGACCACGCCGACCAGGTAAGCGGCATCGACGACCTGCGCGCCTTCTTCCATCGTACCGGCGGGCGGCGGACGCCCTGCTACATGGACGCCTTCACCGAAGCACGTATGCGTCGGCGCTTCGCCTATGTGTTCGACGGGGAGGGGGGCTATCCCGCCATCGCCGAGGCGATGGCGCTCCCGCCGCTCGGCCAGGCGTGGAGCATCGACGGCCCGTCGGGACCGATACCGGTGCTCGGCTTCGACCAGGACCATGGGGAAATCCGCTCCGTCGGCTTCCGTTTCGGCCCGGTGTCCTATTCCTCCGACGTGCTGGACCTGCCGGACTCGGCGATGCAGGCCCTGGCGGGGGTGGAGGTCTTCATCATCGACGCCCTGCGCGACAAGCCGCATCCGTCCCACGCGCACCTCGGCCGCGCCCTGGAGTGGATCGAGGCGCTGAAGCCGCGCCGGGCGATCCTGACCAACCTGCATCTGGACCTCGACTACCGATCGCTCACCGCGCGCCTGCCGGCCGGCGTCGAGGCTGCCTACGACGGCATGCGTTTCGAGGTTCCGTTCCTGGAGAAGGGCGCCTAACCTAGGGATCAAGTCCCGCCGGTGGGCGCGAGCGGGACGCCAGCTCTGGAGAGTTCCGATGCCGCGTTTTCTGTCCCGCCTGCTGCCACGCCTTGTCGTCCTCCTGGTCGCGCCGGTCCTGGCCTTCGCCGTGGGCGCCGCCGCGCCGGCGAAGAAGACCGAGACCGCCATTTTCTCCGGCGGCTGCTTCTGGTGCATGGAGCACGACATGAAGCTGCCGGGGGTGATCTCGGTGGAGTCCGGCTACACGGGCGGCACGCTGAAGAACCCGCACTACGAGGACGTGCTGACCGAGCGCACCGGCCACTATGAGTCCGTGCGCGTGACCTACGATCCGGAGCGCCTGCCTTACGCGGCCCTGGTGAACCGCTACTGGAAGCTGGTCGATCCCACCGACGAGGGCGGCCAGTTCTGCGACCGGGGGCCGTCCTACAAGACCGCCGTCTTCGTCAACAGCCCCGATCAGCGCCGCATCGCCGAGGCCAGCCGCGCCGAGGCCGCCAAGGCCCTGAAGATCGGCAAGATGACGACGCAGATCCTTGACGCGAAAGAGTTTTATCCCGCCGAGGAATACCACCGCGACTATGCGGTGCGGAACGCCGGCGCCTATCAACGCTATCGCATGGGCTGCGGGCGCGACGCGCGCCTGGCCGTAGTCTGGGGACGTGGATGATCGACGACGACGACGATATCGCCAGCCCGATCCGGCTGGTGATCCAATTCGACCTGGCGGGCGCGGACCTCGAGAGCTTCGACGCCTACGAGGATGAAGTGCTTGAGCTTTTGGAGGATCACGGCGGCAAGCTGTACCTGCGCCTGCGCGCCGTGGACCGCCCCATAGAGACCCACATCGTCACGTTCCCGTCGCGCGGCTCGATGGAAGCCTACATGGCCAACCCCAAGCGCGAGCGGCTGCAGCCGCTGTTTCAGAGCACCGGCGTGAAGATGGACAGCTGGGAAGCCGTGGAGCCCGGTTGAGGCCCTATAGTAATTTCCGATAATCTTCCTTAGGCGCGTTACGGATATGCGGCGGGGTGTTGTTTGCCCCACCGCGGTTTCCCCTCCCTCTCGGCGATGGGCGACGGAATGGCACGCTGGATAGCGGAACTGCCGGTTTGGCTTGGCCGGATCATCGCCGTGGCGGCCGTGTTGCTCGCGACCCTGGCGGTGATCAGCGAATTTGGTGTGGTTCGCCGCTTGTGGCTCTTTCTGCCCGACAGCCTGGCGGCGGAACGCGATGTTCGCACCCGCGCTGGCCCGCTCCCCAACTCAGGCGCTTTTGTCGGACCCGCCCTTTCAGCAACTGGCTCCGAACTGGAACGCAAGGCCAGCGCGCAACTGGCCGCCTTGCCTCCATTGCCTGGGGTGAACCGTGAAGGGGTGCGGTTCGCCTACGTTCCCGCCGGCCTAAACCTGCCGGGGTTTGGCGGGGCCGCCGTGGCATTGTCAGTGCCCTTCGATGGAACGATCGCTCACGTGATGGTCGCGGATTTCAATCAGCCCCACTCGATTCAGGACCCGGGTATCCAGCATTTTGTGATCCCGAAGGCGACCTACCTAAGGCTCACCGATCGCCTCGATCGGATCATCATAGGCTGGCCTGGCGTCGGACTTCGCTGCTTCGACGGTGTGGCGACAGCGTTTGAACGCTTCCATTCAGGCAAGGTCTGGTCAGGCGTAGGCAATGAATGCATCGACCACTACGCGAAGCTGAGGCCCATTCTTGCCGAAGCCCTGAAGGGTTCCCCGGCGGATCACCTCTTTGGGCCGTAGCCGGTCCGTCGTCGGTCGCTACTTCTTCGCCGCCGCCGTATCTCCCGCGAAGCGGTCCTGCCAGCCTTCGCCGCCGACGAGGCAGGCGTATTCCCAGAGTTCGGCGTCATTGGGCAGGCGTTCGAACCGGACCGTGGACTTGTAGGTCTGGGTCAGGAGCTTGGGATCCTCGAAGGTCAGCTCCCCCACCAGGGTCTGGCCCGCGTCTTCCAGGTGATAACGCTCAGTCAGGTGCAGGCTGGCCGAACGCAGCCCGCCGAAGACGATCGGATTTTCCGGCTGCTGAAAATTGACGGTGTCGATCACCAGGGTCTTGCCCTCCCAATGGCCGACCGAATGGCCGTTGAACATCGGGCCGTTGCCACCGTCGCCCTGGGGCTTGCCCAGATAGACCTGCCGGCTGAGCGGGCTCATCTCCGAGACGATGACGATCCGCCCGGGAATCTCCAGGAACTGCAGGGCGAACTCGTTGGTCATCATCCCCGGCATGCCGACGGGATCGCACTTCAGCGTGCCGATGACGTTGCCGGCCGCCAGTTCGGCGTCCGCCTTGGCCTGGGCCGCCTTACCCGCCGCGGACAGGGGCAGCGGAACCCGCGGCGAGCCGTCGCCCCCCTGCTTGCGCATCCACATCCCAGTCAGGCCGGTCGGTGACTGGGGCCCGGTGTTGGCCGGCGCCGCGGCGTGGGCGATGCTTGCCGTCGCCAGAAGCGCCAGGGCGGAAAGACAGGCAGCCGGTTTCATCGAAGCCTCGCGGAATGATCCGTGGAGCTTACCGGCTCGCGGCGATTGCGGATGGCCCGCGCCGGGCGATCTCTTTCAAGCGATTTCGTGAGGCGTCAGGTCTTGAGCCTGTAGCCCGTCTTGAACATCCACCAGATCACGGTCAGCAGCAGGGCCAGGAAGACGCCGATCATGCCCAGGCTCACCCCTACCCCCACGTCCGAGGTGCCGTAGAAGGCCCAGCGGAAGCCGCTGATCAGGTAGACGACAGGGTTGAACAGGGTGATCTCGCGCCAGACCGGCGGGAGCATCTTGATCGAGTAGAAGCTGCCGCCCAGGAACGTCAGGGGCGTGACGATCATCAGGGGGATCACCTGCAGCTTCTGGAAGCTGTCGGCCCAGATGCCGATGACGAAGCCGAACAGGCTGAAGGTCACCGCCGTCAGCACCAGGAAGGCCGCCATCCAGACCGGGTGGACGATGTGGAACGGCACGAACAGGCGCGCCGTGATCAGGATGATGATCCCCAGGATGATCGACTTGGTGGCCGCCGCCCCGACATAGCCGATCACGATCTCCATGGCCGAGATCGGGGCCGACAGAATCTCGTAGATGGTGCCCACGAACTTCGGGAAATAGATGCCGAAGGAGGCGTTGGAGATGCTCTCGGTCAGGAGCGCCAGCATGGTCATGCCGGGCACGATGAAGGCGGCGTAGGTGATGCCGTCGATGGCGGTCATGCGCGAGCCGATGGCCGAGCCGAACACCACGAAATAGAGCGAGGTCGACAGCACCGGCGAGAGGATCGACTGCATCAGGGTCCGCCAGGTGCGGGCCAGCTCGAAGACGTAGATCGCGCGGATGGCGTGGAGGTTCATTGGTCCGCTCCATGCACCAGGCTGACGAAAATCTCCTCGAGCGAGCTCTGGGTGGTCTGCAGATCGCGGAACTCGATGCCGAGGCCGGCCAGGCGCCGCATCAGCTCGGCGATGCCGGTCTGCTCGCCCTGCGCGTCGAAGGTGTAGATCAGGTCGGCGCCCTCGCCTCCCAACTCCAGCTTGTAGTCGGCGGCGAGTTCGGCCGGGACGGCCGTGAGCGGCGCGGCGAGGTGCAGGGTGAGCTGGCGCTTGCCCAGCTTCTTCATCAGGGCGGCCTTGTCCTCCACCAGGATCAGCTCGCCCTTGTGGATCACCCCGACCCGGTCGGCCATCTCCTCGGCCTCCTCGATGTAGTGGGTGGTCAGGATGATGGTCACGCCCTGGTCGCGCAGGCCCCGGACCATCTCCCACATGTCGCGGCGCAGCTCGACGTCCACGCCTGCCGAGGGCTCGTCGAGGAAAAGGATGGTCGGCTCGTGGCTGAGCGCCTTGGCGATCATCACCCGGCGCTTCATGCCCCCCGACAGGGTCATGATCTTGGCGTCCTTCTTGTCCCAGAGGGACAGGTCGCGCAGCACCTTCTCGATGTGGGCCTTGTTGGGCGCCTTGCCGAACAGGCCGCGGCTGAACGCGACCGTGCCCCAGACCGTCTCGAAGGCGTCGGTGGCCAGCTCCTGCGGCACCAGGCCGATGCGCGAGCGCGCCTCGCGGTACTGGGTGACGATGTCGAAGCCGTCGGCGGTGATCTTACCGGCGGTCGGATTGACCGTGCCGCAGACGATGCCGATCAGGGTGGTCTTGCCCGCCCCGTTGGGGCCCAGCAGGGCGAATATCTCGCCCTTGCGGATTTCCAGATCGATGGTCTTCAGGGCCTGGAAGCCCGAGGCATAGGTCTTGGTCAGACCCGATATGGAAACGATCGACTGCAAGCGGCCCCCCGAGACGATGTCGTGCGTCCCACATAGGGCGGTGCGGCCGCCCTAGCTAGGGGCTTAGACGGCTTGTGGCCCCGCGCGGCTCAGTCTATCGCGGGAAGCTCCCCTGCCCCGCATCCCCAGGCTTGCCCATGGCCCACGAGCCCCCGCCGATCGAGCGCCTGATCGCCATCATGGCGCGCCTGCGCGACCCCGTTGGCGGCTGCCCGTGGGACATCGAGCAGAGCTTCGCCACCGTCGCCCCCTACACGGTCGAGGAGGCCTATGAGGTCGCCGACGCGATCGAGCGGAACGACCTGACGGACCTGCGCGACGAGCTCGGGGACCTGCTGTTCCAGGTCGTCTTCCACGCCCGCATGGCCCAGGAGCAAGGCGCCTTCGACTTTGACGGCGTAGTCGACGCGGTTTGCGACAAGATGATCCGCCGTCACCCCCATGTTTTCGGGGAGCATTCCTATGCCGACATCGCCGAGCAGACCGAGGGCTGGGAAGCCATCAAGGCCGGCGAGCGCCAGGCCAAGGGCAAAGGCGAGGTTGGCAGCGTGCTGGACGACGTGCCGGTGGGATTGCCGGGGTTGCTGCGCGCCGCCAAGCTGACCAAGCGCGCCGCCCGCGTCGGCTTCGAATGGCCCGACGCCGCGGCGATCCTCAAGAAGCTGCACGAGGAGCTGGGCGAGCTGGAGGCCGAGATCGAGGCCGGCGACCAGGCCAAGGCCCGCGAGGAGCTGGGCGACCTGCTGTTCGTCTGCGCCAACCTGGCCAGGAAGCTGGAGGTCGATCCGGAGGACGCCCTGCGCTCGGCCAACGCCAAGTTCGTGCGACGCTTCCAGTTCATCGAACAGGCGCTCGCGGGCGCGGGGCGTACGCCTACGGACGCGACCCTGCCGGAGATGGAAGGCCTGTGGGACCAGGCCAAGGCCGCCGAGCGCAAGGCCGCGGAATAGGCCCCTCGGCCAAATCCATCAAAGGTTAGAAGTCGGAACGATCCGTTGGCGACGCCGTTGGCTCATCCAGTTCCAACTGGAGAACCCCCCATGGCCAACGCCCCTAAGCTCGACGCGATCGCCCTGCTGAAAGCGGACCACCGCAAGGTCGAAGAGCTGTTCGCTAGCTTCGAGAACGCCAAGGGTGAGGGCCGCAAGCGCGCCCTTGCCGAACAGATCTGCCTGGAGCTGACCGTCCATACCAAGATCGAGGAAGACATCTTCTATCCGGCCTGCGAGGGCGCGGTCGAAGAGGACCTCCTGAAGGAGGCCTATGTCGAGCACGACGGCGCCAAGGTGCTGATCGCCGAGATCGAGGCCGGCGGCCCGGACGACGAGTTCTACGACGCCAAAGTCAAGGTGCTGTCCGAGATGATCGAGCACCACGTGAAGGAGGAAGAGCAGCGGGTCGAGGGCATGTTCGCCCAGGCGCGCAAGGCCGGCCTCGACATGGACGACCTCGGCGAGCGCATGGCCGCCGAGAAGACCCAGCTCATCGCCGACTACAAGGCCGGCGGCACGCCTCGCCCGAAGACCTCCACCCTGACGGGCACGGCCCTGGCCTAGTTCGGCCCTGTCCCGGTCGGGCCCAGCGCCCGACCGGGATCACCGCCCTCCCCGCGAACCCGACCCCAACCGCGCGGCCGGAATCAGCGCGGAACGGTAGAAAAATAGTAAGTACAAGCTAAGCAATGACGACAATATTCTAAGTTTATTATCGACTTAACGGAACTAATCATCGCTGTATAGCATTTTGCATACGTTAATAACCGCCAGAGGAGTGGCGAAGAATTCTATTTTAGAACCTCATCGCCCAGCCCAATGGGCGTCCTCAGGTCCGCCAACACTCGCCGCCGATACGCCCATACAGGCAAGATCGGAAAATTTGCGAGGCGATGGTTGGATTTCACCAAGTCAATCGTCACCCCTTCAAGCCGCAATCACGCGGCGCAACGCCGGGCGCCCTCCCCCCGTCGCCCAGGAGCTACACGTCCATGGCTTACACATCGGCTCAGCTCGCGAGCATGTACTCCAACGTCCACATCGGCCTCGCGCCCAACGCGACCCAGAGCGCCATCCTCGACGAGATCGCCCAGGCTTCGCGCAACGGCCAGATCTCTGACGCCCAGGCCCAATACTATGTGGTCAACACCGCCGACGCCGACACGGCCGTGGCCCTGCAGTCCTACCAGTTCTTCACCGGCAAGACCCCGACCCAGGGCGGCCTGAGCTACCTGGTCAATTCGGCGAGCAACACCACCGACCTGAACGACGCCTACTACCAGGGCTTCAGCCTGGAGAACCGCTACATCAACTTCGCCCAGAACCTCGGCATTATCGGCGAGGGCAACCCACACTCACCATTCAGGCGAATGTAGCGCCGCTCTGTAAAGTAAACGGTAGGAAGTACAGTAAACGTCAAGTACATGGTGTACGGCAGGTAAGCTTAATGCCAAATACACCATGACGGCGGGGTCGCCGCCGCCGCGCCCGCCGACGCAGAGCGCCTATTCCGCGGCGGCCTTCAGGACGGCTTCGGGAAACAGGCGCTCGAACTGTCCAAGCGCTTGATTATCAAGGCGAACAGACAGCCGCATGGCCCCGTCCGCCTCGTCGTGCCGTGCCGTCACCCGGCCGTGCTGGTAGAGCCAGGCCACGGCGCGGCCGTCACCGGGGGGCGCCAGAACCTCGACCGGCGGCGCATGATCCACCTTGTCCGCCAGTATACGGAACAAGTTGTCGCACCCCTCTCCGGTGACGGCGGAAAGGGCCGCGGCGGTCGGTCCGCCGCTTTCTCCGGCCCGGGCGGCGCGGGTCTCGATCATGGGGCGGTCTTCTTCCGGCACGAGGTCGAGCTTGTTCCAGACTTCGATCAGCCGCGGATCGGCCTCCTCCAGGTCCAGCTCGCGCAGGACGGTGCGCACGTCCTGCGCCTCCGCCTCGCTGTCGGCGCTGGAGATGTCGCGCACGTGCAGGATCACATCGGCCTCCTGCACCTCCTCCAGGGTGGCGCGGAAGGCCTCGACCAGCTCGTGCGGCAGGTCGGAGATGAAACCCACCGTATCGGACAGGATCGCCGGGCGACCGCCGGGCAGGCGCAGGGCCCGGACCGTTGGGTCGAGGGTGGCGAACAGCATGTCCTCGGCCAGGGCCCCCGCTCCGGTGAGGCGGTTGAACAGGGTCGACTTGCCGGCGTTGGTGTAGCCCACCAGGGCGATGGCCGGGAAAGGCGTGCGCTTGCGGGCCTGGCGGTGGAGGGTGCGGGTGCGGCGCACCTCCACCAGCTCGCGCTTCAGCTTGACGATGCGGTCGGCGATCTGACGCCGGTCGAGCTCGATCTGGGTTTCGCCGGGACCGCCGGTGCCCCCCGTGCCGCCGCGCTGGCGCTCCAGGTGGGTCCAGGTGCGCACCAGCCGCGAGCGCTCGTACTCCAGCCGCGCCAGCTCGACCTGCAGCTTGCCCTCGGCCGTGCGGGCGCGGCGGGCGAAGATCTCCAGGATCAGGCCCGTGCGGTCGACGACCTTGGTGTTCCAGGCCTTCTCCAGATTGCGCTGCTGGATCGGCGAGAGGGCGTCGTCGACCACGACCACATGGGCCTCAAGCTCCGTGGCCAGGGCCCCGATCTCCGCAGCCTTGCCCTTGCCGAACAGGGTGGCGGGGTTGGGCTGGCGCAGGGGCGCGATCTCGGTCCCGACGATCTCGAGGTCGAGGGCGCGGGCGAGGCCGACGGCTTCTTCCAAGCGCGCCTGTGCTGAGCGCAGGGACTTCACCGAGCGCTGGGGGTGCACGACAAGCGCGCGTTCTACGGGGGGACGACGATCCATCCCCCCTGAACGCGCGGAACTATGGGATTGGCTCAATCTTCGACTTCGCCCTCCGCCCCAGGTTCATAGAGCTGCACCGGCTGGGCGGGCATGATGGTGGAAATGGCGTGCTTGTAGACGAGCTGCGATTGGCCGTCGCGGCGCAGCAGCACGCAGAAATTATCGAACCAGGTGACCACGCCCTGCAGCTTGACGCCGTTCACGAGGAAGATGGTCAGCGGGGTCTTGGACCGGCGGACACTGTTGAGGAAAGTATCCTGCAGGTTCTGTTTCTTATCGTTCGACATCGGAAGTCCTTTTACCGGACAGACGAGGACAAGGCGTCCTCACACACATGAAGGCTGGAATGCTAGGCCCGCGGCTGGCGCCTCGCAAGGCGCAGCAGAGGGTCAGCCCACGCTATTGCGGGCGTAGCCTAAATATAGGGCGCGCAGGCGCATCGTCACAGGTCCGGGGCGCCCATCGCCTATCTTTGCGCCGTCGATGGCGACGATCGGCGTGACGAAGGCCGAGGCCGCCGTCAGGAACGCCTCCTTCGCGGCCTTGGCCTCGGCGACGGTGAAGGGCCGCTCAGTCACGGGCAGGCCGGCCTCGCGGGCGATCTCGATCAGGCTCTTGCGGGTGACGCCGCGCAGGATGTTGGCCTGGGTGTCGCGGGTCCGTAAGACCCCCTCCGCATCGACGATCCAGGCGTTGGTGGAGGCCCCTTCGGTGACGAGGCCGAGCTCGTCCACCAGCCAGGCCTCGTAGGCGCCCGCCTCCCTGGCCTGTTGCTTGGCCAGGGCGTTGGGCAGGAGGCCCACCGTCTTGATGTCGCAGCGCCCCCAGCGTTGGTCGGCCATGGTCGCGACAGCCACCCCCTTGGCCGCCTTGGCCTCCATGGCCGCGTAGTCCACGGCGCGGGCGGTGACGACGACGGTGGGCGGGGTGTCGTCCGCCGGAAAGGCGTGGTCGCGGCGGGCCTGGCCGCGCGTGACCTGCAGATAGACCATGCCGTCGACCACCCGGTTGCGCCGGATGGTCTCGCGAAGAACAATCTGAAGCGCCGCCCGGCTCATGGGCGCGGCGATGCGCAGCTCGGAGAGGCTCCGGTCCAGCCGCTCGAAGTGGCCGTCGGAATCGGCCAGCCGTCCCCCGAACACCGCCCAGACCTCGTAGACGCCGTCGGCGAACTGGAAGCCGCGATCCTCCACGTGCACCGCGGCCTGGCCGTGGGGCAGGTACATGCCGTTGACGTAGGCGACGCGGGACACCGCCTACTCCTCCTCGTCCTCGCCCCCGCGCAGGGGGCTGACGCCGAGGGACTTGAGCTTTCTATGCAGGGCCGAGCGCTCCATGCCGATGAAGGCGGCGGTGCGGGAGATATTGCCGCCGAAGCGCAGGATCTGGGCGGTCAGGTACTCGCGCTCGAACAGTTCGCGGGCGTCGCGCAGCGGCAGGGCGATGATCCTTTCGGGCCCCATCATGGCGGCCGAGCCGGCGGCGGCGACCTCGGAAGGCAGCATCTCGGCGGTGATCACCTCGGACGGATCGCCCGCGGCCAGGATCAGCAGGCGCTCGATGTTGTTGCGCAGCTGCCGGACGTTGCCCGGCCAGTCGTGCACCTGGAGCGTGGCCACCGCGTCCTCGCCCAGGATCCGCCGCGGCAGCCCGGTGGCCTCGGCCACCCGGTCGATGAAGTAGGCGATCAGCTCGGCGATATCCTCGCGCCGTTCGGCCAGACCCGGCACTCGCACCGGCACCACGTTCAGGCGGTGGAACAGGTCCTCGCGGAAACGGCCCTCGGCGATCTCGATGCGCAGGTCCTTGGAGGTCGAAGAGACCACCCGCACGTCCACCTGCACGTCGGTGTCGCCGCCGACACGGCGGAAGCGCTGCTCGACCAGGACCCGCAGGATGCGGCTCTGGGTCTCGCGGGGCATGGCGTCGACGTCGTCGAGGAAGAGGGTGCCGCCGTGGGCGCGCTCGAACACGCCGATCTTGCGCGGCCTGGTCCCCTCGCCTTCCTCGCCGAAGAGCTCGAGGTCCATACGCTCGGGGGTCACGCCCGCCGCGCCGATGGCGACGAAGTCGGCGCGGGCCCGGCCGCTGTTCTGGTGGATCAGCCGCGCCACCAGCTCCTTGCCGGAGCCCGGGGGACCGGAGATCAGCACCCGGCTGTTGGCGGGAGCCACCTTGGCGATGAGCGAGCGGAGGGCCTGGGCCGGGGCGGAATGGCCGACGAAGCCATCCGGGGTGAGGGCCTGGGCCCTGAGACGCCGGTTCTCGCGCCGCAGGGACGACGCCTCCAGGGCGCGCTCGACCACCAGCAGCAGGCGGTCGGACTTGAAAGGCTTCTCCAGGAAGTCGTAGGCGCCGCGCTTGATGGCGCTGACGGCGGTCTCGATGTTGCCGTGCCCGGAGATCATCACCACAGGCAGGTCCGGGTCGATGCCCTTGACCAGGTCCAGCACCTCCAGACCGTCGAGCCCGCCGCCCTGCATCCAGATGTCCTGGATCAGCAGCGAGGGCCGCCGCGCCTTCAGGGCGCCGATGGCCGCGTCGGAATCGGCGGCGGTGCGGACCGAATAGCCCTCGTCCTCGAGGATGCCGGCCACGAGGTCGCGGATATCCGCCTCGTCGTCGACCACCAGTATGTCCCCGGACATGGCTCCGGTGGGGGCGCTCATGCCGCGGTCTCCGTGCTCAGCGGGCGACTGGCCCCGGCGGTGGCGGCGCGGGGGAAGCGCAGGATGGCCAGGGCGCCTGCCCCAACCCGCGCGTCGGTCAGCTCCAGCTCCCCGCCGTGCTCCTCGGCGATACGCTTGACGATGGCGAGCCCCAGGCCCGTGCCCTTCTCGCGGGTGGTCACGTAGGGCTCGGTGAGGCGGTCACGATCCTTGGACGGCAAACCCACGCCGTTGTCCTCCACTTCGAACTGCAGATGGTTGGTGTCGTCGGCGACCACGCGGGCCTTGATGCGGCCCGCAGGCTCCGGCTCGGCCAGAACGCGCGCCATGACCGCCTCCCCGGCGTTCTTCAGCACATTGGCCAGGGCCTGACCCACCATGGCGGCGTCGCAGACCATGGGGATGGCCTCATCCGGGGCCTCCATGTCCACGGTCACGTCTGGATAGGCCACCCGCTGCGCGAACACGGCCTGGCGCAGCAGCTCCGCGGCGTCGGCGGCGGCGAACTTGGGAGCTGGCATGCGGGCGAAGGCCGAGAACTCGTCCACCATCCGGCCGATGTCGCCGACCTGGCGGATGATGGTGTCGGTGCAGCGGTCGAAGGTCTCGACGTCCTTGACGATCTCGCTGCGGTACTTGCGCCGAAGCCGCTCGGCCGAAAGCTGGATCGGGGTGAGCGGGTTCTTGATCTCGTGGGCGATGCGGCGGGCGACGTCGCGCCAGGCGGCGTTGCGCTGGGCGGCCACCAGGCGGGTGATGTCGTCGAAGGTCAGGACCAGCCCGCCCTCGGCCTCGCTGGAGGCCCGCACCCGCAGGCGGCGGGTGTCGTTGCGGCGGATCACGTCCACCTCCTCCTCGGCGTCGTCGCCGGCCTCGGCGGCCCGGGCGGCGATAGGGGCGAGTTCGGGGGCGGCTTCGGCCAGGGGATGGCCCCGGGCGGCGGCGTCGGTCAGGCCCAGGAGCGTCAGGGCGCGGGCGTTGATGGCGGAGATATTGCCGGCGGGATCGAGGCCGATCACCCCCGCGCTCACCCCGGACAGCACGGCCTCGATGAAGCGTCGGCGCAGCTCCGCGTCGTCCCCGGCGGCGCGCAGGGCGGCTTGCTGGCCCTGAAGATCGCTCGTCATCTGATTGAACGCATGGGACAAGACGGCGATCTCTTCAGGGTCGCCTCGCGTGTCGACGCGAGCATGAAGGTCCCCGCCCGACACCTGCCCCGCGGCTTGCACCAGCCGGGCGATGGGAGCGGCGATGCGGGTGGCGACGCTGAGGCCCACCCACACGGATCCAACCAGCACCAGGAGGGCCGTGGCGACGTAAGACAGCACGAAGATGGTCTGGATGCGTCCCCGGTTGGCGTCGGCGTCGCGGTAGGCCACCACCGCCTCCTCCGAGCGGCGAAGCTGACTGACGATCCCCTGCCCCATGGGCCGGACCACATAGACGAAGGCGTCCGGATAGGCCTTCAGGCGGAAGACCGCCCGGACGAGATCGTTGGATTCCAGGGCGACGCTGGGAACGGCGTCGGCGTGCTCCAGGTAATCGCGGGGCGGCGTGGCGTAGGGCGGAGCGGTCTGGCCTTCGGCGCGGGCCAGGACCCGCCCTTCCGAATCCACCACATAGACGGCAAGGAGGTCGCGGGCGGCGAGCTGCTCGGTCAGCAGCACCGAATAGGCGATGCGGTTGCGTTCGAACAGCGGCTCGGCGCGGTTCAGGTCGTCGGCCATGGGCCCGATGTGGCTGGCCACATAGGCCTGCTGCTCGTTGACGTAGGAGCGGGCGACGGTGACCGCGTTCTCCACCACGGTGCGGACCCGCTGGCTGAACCAGTCCTCCACGCCCCGGGTGACCAGGAGGCCGAAGAAGAGGGCGACGATGATCGCCGGCGCCACGGCGGCCATGGCGAACAGGATCACGAAGCGGCGGTGCAGCCTCACCCCGGCGTCGCTCACCCCCGGACCGAACAGGCGCCAGACCCGCAGGCCCACGACGGCGGTCAGGGCCAGGACCAGGAGCAGGTTGAGGCTTAGGACCAGCAGCACCGACTGGCTGGCCGAGGCGAGCGGTCGGGCGGCGGGCTGGGAGGTGGTCAGGAAGATGGCCAGGGCGGTGACCGCGAAGGCCACCGCGAAGCCGGCGTAGAAGATGTAACGCAGGGGCCCGCGCCCGTCCGCGGCAGCAAGGCGAGCGGTCCCGTCCGTCGCCTCGGAAATCGGCGTTCCGACCATGGCGACAGGCTAAGGGACTGCGCCTTTAATTCAACAGCTATGTTGCCTTAAGAGCACGTTAGTCGTCAGCTGCGTTCAGGCTTCATCCCAAGGTCTTGAATCTTCTTACGAAGCGTATTCCGGTTCAGGCCCAGAATCTCGGCAGCGCGCACCTGATTGCCACGGGTGGCGGCCAGGGTCATGGCGATCATCGGCCGCTCCACCTGCTCCATCACCCGGTCGTAGAGGCCGGGCGCGGGCAGGCCGGGCGCGGGCAGGCCGTCGGGGCCGCCGATGAACTCGCCGGCGAGGCCCCGCTCGACCATGGCCTCCAGGGTCTTCGGCGCATCCGGGTCGGCGGTGGGAGCGTGCTCCTGGATTTCGCGGTCGACGATGCGGGCGGTGATCGGGTCCTCGCCGTAGAGGGCCGCGACCCGGCGCATCAGGTTCTCCAGCTCGCGCACGTTGCCGGGCCAGGTGTGACGCTTGAGCCGTTCCAGGGCCGCCTGGTCGATGCTCTTGGACGGCAGGCCCTCGCGGTTGGCGCGGAGCAGGAAGGCGCGGGCGAGGTCGGGGATATCCTCCGTGCGTTCTCGCAGCGGGGGCAGGCGCAGGGGCGCGACGTTGAGGCGGAAGAACAGGTCCTCGCGGAACAGGCCCTGGCGGATCAGCCCGCCGAGGTCGCGGTTGGTGGCCGCGATCAGACGCACGTCCGAACGCCGGCCGGTGCGGGGGTTGATGGCCCGCTCGGAGCCGTCGATCACCCGAAGCAGGCGCGTCTGGGCGTCCAGCGGCAGGTCGCCGATCTCGTCCAGAAACAGGGTGCCGCCGTCAGCCTCGACCAGCTTGCCGGTCTCGCCTTCCTTGCCGAACAGCTCCGATTCCACCCGCTCTCGCGGCGTGGCGGCCAGGTGCACCACCACGAACTTGCCCTCGCGGCGGCGCCCCAGGTCGTGAAGGGCGCGGGCGGCGAGCTCCTTGCCGGCCCCCGATTCGCCCAGGATCAGCACGGTCAGCTCCGCGCCGACCAGCCGCGCCAGGGTGCGATAGACCTCCTGCATGGGCGCCGAGCGGCCGATCAGCGGAAGTCGCTCGTCGCGCATGGCCCGGGCCTGGTCCTTGGCGGGCTCGTTTTCGGTACGCCGCGCCAGGGCGCGCCGGGCGGAGGCCACCATGTGATCCAGGTCGAAGGGCTTGGGGATGTATTCGAAGGCGCCGATCTCGGCGGCGTTGACCGCCGTCAGCAGGGTGTTCTGGGCGCTCATCACGATCACCGGCAGCTTGGGGCGCTGCTTGCGGATGCGCGGCAGGACGTCGAACACGTTCTCGTCGGGCATGATCACGTCGGTGACCACCAGGTCCCCCTCGCCTTCGGAGACCCACTTCAGGAGCGTGGCCGCGGCGCCGGTCGCCCGCACCTGGAACCCGGCGCGGGTGAAGGCCTGGGAGAGCACCAGTCTTATCGAGGTGTCGTCGTCGGCGATCAGGATCTTGTGCTGGACGGTCATGAGGCGGTGCTTTCGGGGGGAGGAACCGGTTCAATCGGCAGACGAACGCGGAAAACAGTGCGGCCCGGCTCGGAGTCGAACTCGATAGAGCCGTCGTGATCGGCCACGAGCTTGGCGGCGAGGGTCAGGCCGAGGCCCGTCCCTTGCGACTTCGTGGTGACGAAGGGTTCGAACAGGTGGTCGCGCAGGTCCGGCGGCACGCCCGGCCCGTTGTCCTGCACGCGGATTTCCAGCGGTGCGCCGCGGCGGTCGCCCGAATGAGGTCCGCGCAGCCGCGCGCCGTGACGGTAGGCGGTGGACAGCACCACCTCGCCCCGGCCGTCCCCTCGGGCATGGGCCGCCTCGGCCGCGTTCTTCACCAGGTTGAGGAAAATCTGGATCAGCTGATCCTCGTCCCCCCAGGCGAACGGCAGGGACGGGTCGTAGATCTCGTTGAAGACCAGTCCCTCGCCGATGCCCGTGGCCACCAGGGCGCGGACCCGGTCGAGCACGACGTGGATGTTCACGGGCTGGCGTTCGGGCTGGCGCTGGTCGGAGAAGGCCTCCACCCGGTCGATCAGGCGCCGGATGCGATCGGTCTCGTCGATGATCAGCTGGGCGAAGGCCGAATCCTCGAGATCGGCGTTGGTTTTAAGCAGCTGCGCCGCGCCGCGGATGCCGGCCAGCGGGTTCTTGATCTCATGGGCCAGAGTGCGGCCCATCCCGGCCACGGAGCGGATCTGTTCGGTCGCCCGGTCGCCGCCGGGGGCCTGGGAGCGGGGCCCCAGGGTCAGAAGGATCGCCCCGCTCGGCAGGGGCAGCGCCGCGGCCTCGCTCTCGAAGGGCGGCTGGCCGGGCAGGTCGATCACCAGCCGGTGCTCGCGAATCGGGGTCTCGGTCTGGCGGGCGCGGCGCACCAGGGCGCCCAGGGCGTCTTCAGGCAGGGCTTCCTGGAAGAACCGGCGCCGGGCCAGAAGCGACAGGCCGTGGCCGAACAGGGCCTCGGCCGCCTCGTTGGCCGAGATCAGTCCGCCCTCGTCCGTGAACATCAGGGCGGGCCAGGGACTATGCTCAAACGCCGCCGCCCTGAGGTCGCGCAGGGTCTCCGGAGTGAGGGCGGGCAGGGGAAGGGTCACCATCTGACTAGAATTTGTGCACCAGGGTTGCACTCTTTTTAGGCGGTTATGGCGCCCGCGTCTAGCTGGACAATCACCAATTCCCATCGCAGAAGCCGTAGGATGAGATTTTCCGCCGTCATTGTGGCCGCAGGGTCTGGCTCAAGAGCGGGCGCCGAGACGCCGAAACAGTGGCGCGATCTTGCCGGCAAGCCCGTTGTGCGCTGGTCGGTCGAGGCCTTGTTGGGCGCCGGCGCCGAAAAAATCGCCCTGGTGGTGCGTCCCGAGGACCGCGCGACGGCGGAGGCCGCACTGGCCGGCCTTCCCCGCTGGAGCCTCGCCGACGGGGGCGCGACCCGCTCCGGCTCGGTGCGCAACGGCCTGGCGGCGGCGGCTGGGGCGGAAGCCGTCCTGATCCACGACGCCGCCCGGCCCTTCGTCACCGCGGCCCACGTCGCGAACCTCCTGAAGGCGCTGGAGACCTCCGAGGGCGCCATCCCCGCCCTGCCCGTCAGCGACACTCTGAAGCGGCAGGTAGGCGACCGGATCGAGACCACGCCCCGCGACGGCCTGTGGCGGGCCCAGACCCCGCAGGCCTTCCGCCTCGACGCCTTGAACAGCGCCTACGCCGCCTGGCCGGGCGATTCGGAACCCACCGACGACGCCGCGGTGATCGAGCGCGCGGGTGGCCGCGTCGCCCTGACGCCGGGCGATCCCCTGCTGATGAAGCTGACCTATCCGGAGGACTTTCCCATGGCCGAGCGACTGGCGGGGGCCGCGCGCATCGCCCGCATCGGCATGGGGCTGGACGCCCACCGCTTCGGCGACGGCGACGGGGTGTGGCTCTGCGGCGTGAAGATCGCCCACGACAAATGCCTGATCGGCCACTCCGACGCCGACGCGGGCCTGCACGCCCTGACCGACGCCATCCTGGGCGCCATCGGCGAGGGCGACATCGGCGACCACTTCCCGCCGACCGACCCGCAGTGGAAGGGCGCCTCGTCCGACATCTTCCTGGTCCATGCCCTGAAGCTGGTGCAGGCCAAGGGGGGGCGCCTCGCCAACGTCGATGTGACGCTGGTGTGCGAGCGCCCGAAGATAAAGCCGCACCGCCAGGCCATGCGCCAGCGCCTCGCCGAGCTGCTGGACCTGCCGCTGGACCGCGTCAGCGTAAAGGCCACCACCACCGAAGGCATGGGCTTTGCCGGCCGCGAGGAAGGCCTCGCCGCCCAGGCCGTCGCCTGCGTGGAGATGCCGGTCTAAGGCTCAGTACAGGCTGCGGAAGTGGTCGATCATGGCGCCCCAGACGTTGGTGTAATCGTCCGTCCACGGCCGTGAATGGGTCTGCGGCGGGGTCCAGTCGGTGAGGCCGTTGTAGGCCTCCAGGGCCGCGGGGTTACGGGCGACCAGCAGGGCGACCCCCGAGGCCTCGACGTAATAGACCGTCTCCGCCGTGGTCCAGTGCATCCCCACCCGCGCCGTCGCCCCCGCCGCCTTGGCCGTCGCCGCCGCCGGGCCTGAGAGGGCGAGGTTGCGGTTGGAGAGGTGCAGCACCAGAACCCCGTCCGGCTTCAGGCGGCTGAGGTAGAGCCTCAACGCCTCAGTGGTCAGAAGGTGTGTCGGCACGCTGTCCGAGGAGAAGGCGTCGACCAGCATCAGGTCGTAGGAGCTTGCCGGCTCGCGGGTCAAAGACACCCGCGCGTCGCCCAGGACCAGGTCCACCGGACCCTTGGCGCAGCCCTTCACGAAGGAGAACTTGGAGGGGTCGAAGGCGATGCGCCCCACCACGGGGTCGATCTCGAAGAAGCGCATGCTGTCGGTCGGGCGCACGAAGGCCGCCACCGTCCCCGCCCCAAGGCCAACCGCGGCGATGCGCATACCGGGACGCCGCGCCTGCTCGGTGGCGAAGACCTGACCGATGAGGGCGTGGGGCGCGTAGTAGGTGGTCGGCTGGCACTCCTTTTCCTCCGACAGCGCCTGGGCGCCGTGCAGGGTGGTGCCGTGGACCATGGTGCGGATAGTCCCGAGCGCCTCGGTCGACTGCTCGGTGATGTGGGCGACCCCGAAGAAGCTGCGGTGATGCTCGCGATAACGCCCCATGCCGTTCACCTCGCTGGCCAGCGCGATCATGGCCAGGAGCCCGACCACGGCCAGCCTGCGCTGGTGCAGCATCAGGGCCATCACCGCCGGGACCAGCAGCAGCGCGCTCCTGACCTCGTCCGGGATGGGCAGGCGCGGGATGAGCAACGGAATGGGCCAGACCAGGCCCGCGGCCAGGAAGCCGGTCTGCCAGATCGTCAGGGGCCGGCCGCCGGTGGGACGGGCCAGGCAGGCCAGCACCAGGACGATGGGATACTCCCACACCTCGTCGAAGATCACCGGGGCGATAAAGGCGTTGAAGCTGCCGCCCAGCACACCGCCAAGCGACATCCACAGGTAGAACTCGGTCAGCCGGCCAACGGGCGGGCGGCGGGCGGCCAGGGTCTGGTGGCAGAGCATGGCGGTGAGGAAGAAGGCCGAGAGCTGGCCGGCGAGCTGTTCGGGCCAGGGCGTGTCGAGGTCTGAGACCAGAACCAGGGCTCCGGCGACGGCGATCAGCTGCAGCAGGAGGAGCCAGGTGGGCGGGACCCTCGCCTTGCCGACGAAGGCGATGACGAAGGTCAGGAGATAGAGCTCCAGCGGGATCACCCACAGGAAGGGCGCGGAGGCCACGTCGGCGGTGATGTGCGCCGTGACCCCGGCCAGAAGGCTGGCGGGGGCGGCGGCCAGCAGCATCCAGGTCAGGCGCTGGCGCCAGGTGGACGGAGGAGCAGCCTCGATCGGTTCGGCGTCGGCGACGGGGGACGGTGGCGCATGTCTCGCGGTCACCGCCAGGGCTGCGAGCAACAGGGCGAAGCCGCCGTAGGCCAGGCTCCACCACAGGGCCTGGGCGTGCAGGCCCAGCAGCGGCTCGACCAGCATGGGGTAGGCGGCGAGCGCCAGGAGGCTGCCGAGGTTCGAGGCCGCGTAGAGGGCGTAGGCGTCACGCCCCCCCGGCGGGGTGGGGTAGAGCCGCGCGGCCCAGGCCTGCAGCAGGGGCGCGGTGGCCGAGAGCACGGCGAAGGGCGGGCCGATCGACAGCGCCAGGGTGGCGGCCAACCAAAGGGCGGGCGCCTGCTCCCAGGGCGCGCCCAGAAGGTCCGAGACCCGCAGCGGCAGGACCAGGGCGGCGAGCGCCAGGACCGCCACATGGACGGCCATCTGCATCCGCACGGAGCCTAATCGCTGCAGGACGTGGGCGTAGCCGTAGCCGGTCAGGAGCGCGACTTGGAAGAAGGCCAGGCTGGTGTTCCAGATCGCCGGCGAGCCGCCCAGGGCCGGCAGCACCATTCGCGCGATCATCGGCTCGGCCAGGAACACCAGGGCCGCGCTGGCGAAGACGGCGAACACAAAGACCCAAGGCGCGGCGCCCGTGACGCGCGCCGGAGCGGCTTCGGTGGTGGCGACGCTGGTCATCGCTTTGTTTGGACGCCCGTCCCTATGGTCCGCGATCTTGCGGCTGCGTCGGCTTCGTTGACAATGGCGTCTGGTCAGGAGCGCTGCGTGTTTCCCAAAGATATCGAAGACCTCGCCCTTGCCGTCCTGGCCGCCGCCCGCGCCGGGGGCGTCACCATCGCCACGGCCGAGAGCTGCACCGGCGGGCTGGTCGCCGGCGCCCTGACCGAGATCGCCGGATCCTCGGACGTGGTCACCTGCGGCTTCGTCACCTACTCCAACGCCGCGAAACAGGCCCTGCTGGGCGTGCCTGCCGCCCTGCTGGAGGCGCATGGGGCGGTGTCAGAGCAGACGGCGCGGGCCATGGCCGACGGGGCCCTGGCGGCATCCGGCGCGGGACTGACGGTGGCGATCACGGGGATCGCCGGCCCCGGCGGCGGCAGCGAGGCCAAGCCGGTCGGACTGGTGCATTTCGCGGCGGCGCGGTCGGGCGTCCCTACCCTCGCTCGCGAGATGCGCTTCGGCGACATCGGCCGCTCCGCCGTAAGGCTGGCGAGCGTGAGGACGGCGCTAGAGATGCTGTTGGAGACTTTGGCTTAGATTGCCCACCTCCCACGAGGGGAGAGGGGGAATCAGGCGTCCGCCCGGTACTCGAAATCGACCAGGTAGACGGTTTCGCCGGGGCCGTGCTTGGCGACTTTCAGCAGGTCCACCAGGCCCTCGAACCCCGACCGCCGGGCGAGCGCCGGGGTGATGTCGGCGAGGCTGATCTGGCGCAGGCCGGTGACCTCGACGACGCCGGCGCCGAGGCGGTAGCGGCCGCCGACCTTCACGTGCGGGCGCTGCCAGATGCGGACGCTGCAGGTGATCTCGCCGCGCATGACGGGCTCGCGCAGGCGCTTGGCGAACATCATGGCGCTTAGGCCACGGCGACCTTGGCGCCGCCGTAGAGGGCTTCGGCGCGGGCCTCGAAACAGCTGATGATCTTATCCACGGCGCGGTCGAAGTTGGCCTTCAGCAGGGCCTCCAGCAGCCGGGACTTGAACTCGAAGTCGATCTCGAAGACCAGTTTGGAACCAGTGGGATCGGGCTCAAACTTCCAGACGTTCGACAGCCGCTTGAACGGCCCGCGCAGCAGGCTGACGGTGATTGTCCTGGTATTGGCGTCGCGCCGCACCCGGGTGGCGAACCGCTCGGTGAGGAAGGCGAAACCGACCGAGACCTCGGCGTCCAGCACGGTGACGCCCTCGGCCTCCACCTTCTCCCCGTCGACCCGTAGGTGGGAGATCCAGGGCACGAATTCGGGGTAGCGGCGCACGTCGCCCACCAGCTCGAACAGCTGCTCCGGCGTATAGGGCAGGACGTGGACGACCCGGTGCTTGTGCATCGCCGCCTCAGCCTGCGGCGGCCCTGGCCGCCTTCAGCCGGGCGAAGTCCTCGCCCGCGTGGTGGGACGAACGGGTGAAGGGGCTGGCCGAGACCATCAGGAAGCCCTTGGCCCAGGCGATCGCCTCATAGGCCTTGAATTCCTCCGGCGAGACGTAGCGGTCGATGGGCACGTGCTTGGGCGTCGGCTGCAGGTACTGGCCGATGGTGATGAAGTCGACGCCGGCCGAGCGCATGTCGTCCATCACCTGCATCACCTCCTCCTTCGCCTCGCCCAGCCCGACCATCAGGCCGGATTTTGTGAACTGGAGGGGATCGCGCTCCTTCACCCGCTCCAGCAAGCGCAAGGAGGCGAAGTAGCGGGCGCCCGGGCGGACACCGAGGTAGAGGCGCGGCACGGTCTCGAGGTTGTGGTTGAAGACGTCGGGCCCCGAATCGATCACCGCCTCGGCGGCGCTGGCGGGCTTCCTCAGGAAATCGGGGGTCAGGATCTCGATGGTGGCGCCCGGCGCGAGGCGGCGGATCGCCCGTACGGTCTCGGCGAAATGGAGCGCCCCGCCATCCGCGAGGTCGTCCCGGTCGACAGAGGTGATGACCACGTGAGCGAGACCCATCTTGGCCACCGCCAGGCCGACCCGTTCCGGCTCGGTGGGATCGAGGGGGTCCGGCGCGCCGGTGCGTACGTTGCAGAAGGCGCAGGCCCGCGTGCAGGTGTCGCCCATGATCATCATGGTGGCGTGCTTGACCGACCAGCATTCGCCTATGTTGGGGCAGGCGGCCTCTTCGCATACCGTCACGAGGCCATGGGCTTTGACGATGTCGCGGGTTTCGAGATAGCCGGGGGAGCCCGGCGCGCGGACCCGCAGCCAGTCGGGCTTGGGGAGTCGGGGGCTGTCCGGGCGGGCCTGCTTTTCAGGATGCCGCGGCCGCCGGTCGAGGGTGTTTATGACTGTGGCCATCAATTCCGCGACCGGCTGGGTGGGGACCTTAGATCGGATGTTCAGGCCTAAGGATCAAGCTGAAGTGAAGATCGCGCGCGGTACGGTCGCGGGCCTGCTCGCAATCTGCGCGCTCGCCGCCTGTTCGCCCAAGCCCGTGGACAACGACGCCAGCCACGTTCCTCCCGGGCTGGAGAGCCGGTTCTATCCCCCCGAGGGCTGGACCTGGGGCGCGGTGACGGTGAAGGACGCCCCATCCCTGCGCTACGGGGTGGCGAGCCCGCCCTTCGCGCCCCAGGCCCAGGTGCTGTTGCTCCCCGGCGCGGGCGAACCCGCCGAGGCCTGGTTCGAGACGGCGCGAGCCCTGGTGGATCATCGCTACGCCGTCTGGGTGCTGGACTGGGCGGGCCAGGGCGGCTCGGACCGCTACACCGGCCTTGGGATGCGCGCCCACGTGAAGGACTCGGCGGTCAATATCGAGGCCCTGAACCAGATGGTGCGCCAGGTGATCCGGCCCCACGACGGCCAGCCCCTGGTGATCGTCGCCGACGGCATGGGCGCGACCATCGCGCTCGCCGCCATGGGCAAGGGCCTGCCCGCCAGCGGGGCGGTCCTGGACTCCCCTGCCCTGGCCGCCATCGCCAGTCCGCAGACGCAGGCGACCGCCCGCTGGGTGACCAAGGCTGGGCTGGGGCGCACGCCGGTGTTCGGCTTCGCGGGGCCCGTGACCATCGCCGGCCATGATTCTGCGCGGTCGGGGGTGATTGGGGCCTGGGGCCGGGCCAATCCGGCGCTCCGGGTCGACGGCCTGACGTGGGGGTGGCTGGACGCCCTGCAACAGACCCAGGACATGGCGCGCGATCCGGTAGCGCTGAACGCGGTCCAGGCGCCGGTGCGGATGACCGTCGGCGGCGGATCGAGTGTGGCGGCAGCGAGCGCCTGCAAGGCCATGGCCCATTGCGATCTCACCGCCTATCCCGGCGGGCGCGGGCCGCTACACCAGGAAGCCGATGCCGTGCGAGGGCCCTGGCTCGACGCCCTCCTGGCCTTCATCGCCGAACGCGGCGCCGGGCAATCCATCGCCGTCCCGCCCCAGGTCAAGCATTAGGACCTGGCTAGAACGGCCAGAGACTCTTGAAGAAATGGGTGCGCTTATGCCGCTTGTCCTTGCGGGCGGCGGCGTCGCTGTCCAGCAGCCAGGTGGTCTGGATCACCCGCCGCTCGCCGGCGAAGGGCCGGTGACCGTGCCAGGAATTGTCGGCGCGGGCGAAGCTGACCAAGCTGCCGTAAGTGGCGGAAATCGGGTCGGTGCCGGGACCGTCCACATCGGGGCCCTCCAGCATGCGCAGGCTCCCGTCCGCCCCGCCCCAATCGTCATTGAGATAGACCAGGGCCGTGGCCACCTTGTCGGCGCCGTCGGTGTGGGGCCGCCCGTCCTTGGTCGCCGACCACTTGCGCACGACGATGATCTTGGGCCGATCGACCAGGTCGCGGTCCAGCTTTTCGCCGATGATGCGGGCGAATTCGTCTGAGCGCAGGTCCTCGATCAGCTCGGCGAAGGCCGGGCCGAAGGTCAGGTCCTCCACCGGGAAGAAGCCGGTCTTCGAGGTATCCGGGAAGTCCTTGGCCAGGGCGTCTTTCGCCTCGGTCGGCAGCAGCTTTTCGGCCGTCACGTGCGGGAACGGCGCCGTGGTGACGGGCCGCCTGGCCAGGGCCTCGAAGTTCAGCATGGCCGCGCCCTCAGATGTGCAGGGCCTTGCCGTAGGCGTCGAGCACGGCCTCGTGCATGGCCTCCGACATGGTCGGGTGCGGGAAGACGGTGGCCATGATCTCGGCCTCGGTAGCCTCCAGCGTCATGGCCAGGGCGAAGCCCTGGATCATCTCGGTGACCTCGGCGCCCATCATGTGCGCGCCCAGCAAGGCGCCCGTCTTGGCGTCGAACACGGTCTTGATGAAGCCATCCGTGTCGCCCGCGGCGATGGCCTTGCCGTTCACCTTGAAGGGGAAGCGGCCGACCTTCAGCTCAAAGCCCTTCTCCTTGGCCTGGGCCTCGGTGAGGCCGACCGAGGCGATCTGGGGCTGGGTGTAGGTGCAGCCGGGGATCGGGGCGTCCACGTCGGGCCCGCCCTTGCCGGCGATGTGCTCGATGCAGTGGACGCCTTCGTGGCTGGCCTTGTGGGCGAGCCAGGGAGGGCCGGCGACGTCGCCGATGGCGTAGAGGCCCGGCACGTTGGTGGCGCCGTGCTTGTCGTTGACGATGTGGCCACGGTCGATCTTCACCCCCAGGGCCTCGAGCCCCAGGTTCTCGACATTGCCGTCGATGCCCACCGCCACGATGGCGCGGTCGGCCTTCAGGGTTTCAGACTTGCCGCCGACGTCGAAGGCGATGGAGACCCCATTGCCCTCCTTCGACAGCTTGGAGACCTTTGCCCCGACGCGAAACTTCAGCCCGCGCTTCTCGAAGGCCTTCTGGGCGGCGGCGGAGATATCCTCGTCCTCGACGGGCAGGATCCGCGGCATCGCCTCAATCACCGTAACTTCCGAGCCCAGGGCCCTGTAGAAGCTGGCGAATTCCAGGCCGATGGCGCCGGAGCCGACCACCACCAGGGACTTCGGAGCAAGCGTCGGGACCATGGCCTCGCGGTAGGTCCAGATGAATTCGCCGTCCGGGACCAGGCCCGCCGCGGGGATGACGCGCGCGCGGGCGCCGGTGGCGACGATCACGCCCTTGGCGGCGGTGACGGTGCGGCTGCCGCCGGCTTTGAGGGCCACGACCACCTTGGGAGCGGGCGTTCCCTTCTCCAGCTTGGCCGTCCCGTCGATCACCTCGATCTTGTGCTTCTTCATCAGGAAGGCGATCCCCGACGAGAGCTGCTTGGCCACGCCGCGCGAGCGGGCGATGACCTTGGTGAAGTCGTAGGAAGGCTTCTCGGCGGCGAGGCCGTAGTCCTCGAGGTGGCCGAGCTTTTCGAACACCTCGCCCGACTTCAGCAGGGCCTTGGTGGGGATGCAGCCCCAGTTGAGGCAGATGCCGCCCAGGTTCTCCCGCTCGATAATGGCGGTCTTCAGCCCAAGCTGGGCGGCGCGGATGGCCGCCACATAGCCGCCGGGACCGGCACCGATGACGATGATGTCGAAGTCGCTCAAGCTTTCGCTCCGAATTTGTCTGCCGCCGCTAGGCGAGCATGGTCACCGGGTCTTCGACGAAGCCCTTGAAGGCCTGGACCCACTTGGCCCCGATGGAGCCGTCCACCACGCGGTGGTCGCAGGTCAGGGTCACGGTCATGACGGTGGCGACGGCGAGCTGGCCGCCG
This sequence comes from Caulobacterales bacterium, assembly GCA_947474395.1. Taxonomy (GTDB): domain Bacteria; phylum Pseudomonadota; class Alphaproteobacteria; order Caulobacterales; family Caulobacteraceae; genus CANJID01. The sequence goes on along the minus strand of CANJID010000010.1, from coordinate 41,052 downwards.
CGCACGACGGGGCGCTGTTCGCCCGCCCCCACCGAGAGGATGCAGCCCTGCGGCTCGTTGATGATCGAGGCGAAGGACTTGATGCCGAACATGCCGAGGTTGGACAGTGAGAAGGTGCCGCCCTGGAACTCCTCGGGCTTCAGCTTGCGGTCGCGGGCGCGAGCCGCCAGGTCCTTCATGGCCTTGGAGATATCGGCCAGGGTGCGGGTCTCGGCCGCGCGGATGATCGGGGTGATCAGCCCGCCCTCGATGGCCACCGCCACAGCCACGTCGGCGTGGTGGTGCAGGGCGATGCCCTCGGCGGTGAAGGAAGCGTTGGCTTCCGGCACCGCCTTGAGCGCCTGGGCGCAGGCCTTGATGAGGATGTCGTTGACCGAGACCTTCACCCCCTGGCTCTCCAGGGCGGCGTTGATCTTGACGCGCGCTTCCAGCATCCGGTCGATCTCGATGTCGATGCTCAGAGGGAAGTGCGGGATGTCGCGGAAGCTGTCGGTCAGGCGGCGCGCGATGGTCTTGCGCATGCCGTCGAGCGGGACGAGGGTATAGCTTCCGTCCGGAATCCCGAGCTGCGCCAGGGACTTGGAAGACGCTCCTGAGGGCGCGGGGGCTGCGGCTGCAGATCGCGGGGCGGCGCCGGGCTTGGCGCCCTCGACGTCGGCGCGGACGATGCGGCCGTGCGGGCCCGAGCCCTTCACGCCGGAAAGATCCACGCCGCGCTCCTTGGCGATACGGCGGGCCAGCGGGGAGGCAAAGATGCGTGCGCCGTCGGCGGCGCGGGGCGCGGCCGGGGCAGGCCCTGCAGCGGCCGGTGCGGGAGCCGGCGCCGGCGAAGCTGCGGCCGCCCCATTGCCGTTGGCCTTGGGAGCCGGCGCGGCTTCAGCCTTCGCGGGGGGCGGCGGAGCGGAAGCCGCCTCGCCCTCCCCCCTCAGACGGGCGATGGGGGCGTTGACCTTCACGCCTTCCGAGCCCTCGGGCACGAGGATGGCCTCGACCACGCCCTCGTCGACGGCCTCGACCTCCATGGTCGCCTTGTCGGTCTCGATCTCGGCGATGATCTGGCCGGACTTCACCGTGTCCCCGGCCTTGATGTTCCACTTGGCGAGCTTGCCCTCCTCCATGGTGGGCGAGAGCGCAGGCATGAGGATGTCGACCATGGATTAGTCCCGGCTCGAAAGGGTGAGGCGATGAGGGTCTGGGCCCGCCATCGGCCTAGCGGTTGCAGACGGTCTTGGCCGCCTTGACGATCTTGTCGACCGAGGGGATCGCCAGGGCCTCCAGGTTCGCCGCGTAGGGCATGGGCACGTCCTCGCAGTGCACCCGCATGGGCGGGGCGTCGAGGTAGTCGAAGGCGTTCAGGGCGACCTGGGCGCAGACCTCGGCGCCGACGCCGTAGGGCCCCCAGCCTTCCTCGACCGTGACCAGGCGGCTGGTCTTCTGGACGCTGGCGATGATGGTCTCGGTGTCGAGCGGACGCAGGGTGCGCAGGTCCACCACCTCGGCCTCGATGCCCTCCCCGGCCAGGATCTCGGCGGCGGCGAGCGCCATGCCGACGGCGCGGGAGTGGGCGGTGATGGTGAGGTCCCGCCCTTCGCGACGGACCTTGGCCTTGCCGATCGGCAGCACCCAGTCGTCGACCTCCGGCACGTCGAACTCGGTGCCGTAGATCATCTCGTGCTCGAGGAAGACCACGGGGTTCGGGTCGCGGATGGCGGCCTTGAGCAGGCCCTTGGCGTCGGCGGCGTCGTAGGGAGCGACCACCTTCAGGCCGGGCACCGAGCCGTACCAGGCCGAATAGTCCTGGCTGTGCTGGGCGCCGACCCGGGCGGCCGCGCCGTTGGGGCCGCGGAAAACGATCGGGCACTGCATCTGGCCGCCGGACATGTAGCGGGTCTTGGCGGCCGAGTTGATGATCTGGTCCATCGCCTGCATGGCGAAGTTGAAGGTCATGAACTCGACGATGGGACGCAGGCCGGTGAAGGCCGCCCCGGCGGCGAGGCCGGCGAAGCCGTGCTCGGTGATCGGGGTGTCGATCACCCGCTTCTCGCCGAACTCCTGCAGCAGGTCGCGGGAGACCTTGTAGGCGCCCTGGTACTGGGCGACTTCCTCGCCCATCAGGAACACCTTGGGATCGCGCCGCATCTCCTCGGCCATGGCGTCGCGCAGGGCGTCGCGCACGGTCTGGCGCTTGAAGGTGGTCCCGGCGGGGACTTCGGGGTCGTTGGCGACGCGGGCGGCGGGCGGCGGCGCGGCGGCTTCCGGAGCCTTGGCGGCGGCGGGGGCCGGTTCGGCGGCAGGCGCGGCGGCGGGCGGCGGCGAGGACGCCCCGCCCTCGCCCTTCAGGCGGGCGATGGGCGTGTTGACCTTCACCCCTTCGGAGCCCTCAGGCACGAGGATGGCGTCGACCACGCCTTCGTCGACGGCCTCGACCTCCATGGTCGCCTTGTCGGTCTCGATCTCGGCGATGATCTGGCCGGAGGAGACAGTGTCCCCGGCCTTGATGTTCCACTTGGCGAGGGTGCCCTCCTCCATGGTCGGAGAGAGCGCGGGCATGAGGATATCGGTCATCGTCACGCCTCTAGGTAGACGTCGGTGTAGAGCTCGGCCGGGTCCGGCTCGGGCGCGGTGCGGGCGAATTCGGCGGCCTCGGCCACGATCCGCTTCACCTCAGTGTCGATTTCCTTGAGGGAGGCCTCGTCGGCCATGCCTTCCTTCTCGAGAAGGGCCTTCAGGTGGTCGATCGGGTCGCGCTTGGTGCGCACCTCGTCGACCTCGTCGCGGCTGCGGTACTTGGCGGGGTCGGACATCGAGTGGCCGCGATAGCGGTAGGTCTTCATCTCCAGGATGATCGGTCCCTTGGTGCGGGCGTGCTCCACGGCCTTGATGGCGGCCTCGCGCACGGCGACCACGTCCATGCCGTCGACCTGCTCGCCGGGAATGTTGAACGACAGGCCCCGCTTGTAGAGCTCGACCTCGGAGGAGGAGCGCTCGACGCTGGTGCCCATGGCGTACTGGTTGTTCTCGATCACATAGACGACCGGGAGCTTCCAGAGCTCGGCCATGTTGAAGCTCTCGTACACCTGGCCCTGATTGATGGCGCCGTCGCCGCAGTAGGTGAAGCTGACGTTGCCGTTGTCGTTGTACTTGTTGGAGAATCCCAGGCCGGTGCCGAGGCTGACCTGGGCGCCGACGATGCCGTGGCCGCCGAAGAAGCCCTTCTCCACCGAGAACATGTGCATCGAGCCGCCCTTGCCGCGGGAGATGCCCGCGCTGCGGCCCGTCAATTCGGCCATGACCACCTTGGGGTCGATGCCGGCGGCCAGCATGTGGCCATGGTCACGGTAGGCGGTGATGATCTGGTCGCCGGGGCGAGCGGCCTGCTGCATGCCGACGGCGATCGCTTCCTGGCCGATGTAGAGGTGGCAGAAGCCGCCGATCAGACCCATGCCGTAGAGCTGGCCGGCCCGCTCCTCGAAGCGGCGGATCATGAGCATGTCCCGGTAGGCGTCGAGCAGAATATCGTTACGCGGCGCCGTTTTGGCCGCGCCGTTTTTCCGCGCCTGGGTCTGTCGCGCCATTCCGGCCGTTTCCCTCATCGTTCCACTATTGACGGCGACTATAGAGCTTCAGCGCGCCGTGCGGATCACATAATCGCGTGGATCAGCGAACCCAAGCAGAACCCGCGCCCTTTCTTCAAGAAGGTCCCGGGAGAGGTGGGAATCGTGCAGCAGCAGCACCCGCTGTTCGAGGTCGGCCCGCTCGAGCCGGATGCGCTTCAGTTCGGCGGTGCGGGCGACCAGGGTCTCCTCGCGCCGCTGGCCGGTCAGCAGGCCGCGATCACCGGTCAGGGCGTGGAATCCGAAATAGAACATCAGACAGGCGAGCAGCGCCGTGGGCAGGTAGGGCCTGAGCTTGGCTAACAACGGCGGAACCCCACGCGGCGAACAGGTGAGGACCTTGAGCCGACGTGCTTAACGCGAGGTTTCCGCTGCACTTTGGGGCCAGGCTTTATTCCCTCTCCCCACCGGGGCGAGCTGTGAGACGCCGGACTAGCCGCGCTTCAGGATGCTCTTGCCGGGATAGACCGCCTGATCCCCCAGCGCCTGCTCGATCCGCAGGAGCTGGTTGTACTTGGCGACCCGGTCGGAGCGGGCGAGCGAGCCGGTCTTGATCTGCCCGCAGTTGGTGGCGACGGCGAGGTCGGCGATGGTGGCGTCCTCGGTCTCGCCGGAGCGGTGGGACATGACCGCGGTGTAGCTCGCGCGGTGGGCCATATCGACCGCGTCCAGGGTCTCGGACAGGGTGCCGATCTGGTTGACCTTGATCAGGATCGAATTGGCCAGGCCCTTGGCTATGCCGTCCGACAGGCGCTTGGAGTTGGTGACGAAGAGGTCGTCGCCCACCAGCTGCAGCTTGGAGCCCAGCACCTTGGTCAGCTCGGCCCAGCCCTCGAAGTCGTCTTCGGAGCAGCCGTCCTCGATGGAGACGATCGGGAATTTAGCCGCGAGGTCGGCGAGGTAGGCGACCATGCCGGACGGGTCGAGGGTCTTGCCCTCCCCTTCCAGGTGGTACTTTCCGCCCTTGAAGAACTCGGTGGAAGCGACGTCGAGGCCGAGCCAGAAGTCCTCGCCCGCGCGGTACCCGGCCGCCTCGCCCGCCTTGACGATGAAGGCCAGCGCATCGACCGCCGAGCCCAGATTGGGGGCGAAGCCGCCCTCGTCGCCGACGTTGGTGTTGTGGCCGGCGTCCTTCAGGGCCTTCTTCAAGGCGTGGAAGATCTCGGCGCCCATGCGCAGCCCCTCGGAGAAGGAGGGCGCGCCGGCGGGCAGGATCATGAATTCCTGGATGTCGATCGGGTTATCGGCGTGGGCGCCGCCGTTGATGATGTTCATCATCGGCACCGGCAGGACCCGGGCGGAGACGCCGCCCACATACTTGTAGAGCGGCAGGTCGGCGCTGACCGCGGCAGCCTTGGCGGTCGCCAGGCTGACGCCGAGGATGGCGTTGGCGCCCAGGCGGCTCTTGTTCTCCGTGCCGTCGAGGTCGATCAGGACGGTGTCGAGGCGGCGCTGGTCCTCGGCGTCGAAACCCGAGAGGGCGTCGAAGATCTCGCCGTTCACCGCATCGACTGCCTGGCGGACGCCCTTGCCGCCGTAGCGCTTCTTGTCCCCGTCCCGCCGCTCGACCGCCTCGTGGGCGCCGGTGGAGGCGCCCGAGGGCACGGCCGCACGGCCGCAGGCGCCGTCTTCCAGGGTGACGTCCACCTCGATCGTCGGGTTGCCGCGGCTGTCCAGAATCTCGCGGGCGACGATATCGACGATTTCGGTCATGGGCTCCTCGGGCGCGCTGGCGGCGAATATGGCGGGGAGCCTTAGCCCAGTTCGCAAATCCAATCCAACCGGGAGCGGCTATTCCCGCGCCAGGGCCGCCACGGGATCCAGGCGCGCGGCGTTGCGGGCGGGCAGCCAGCCGAACACCAGGCCGATCAGGCTGGCGGTGGCGAAGGCGGCGATGATCGAGCCCGGCGAATAGATCATGCGGAAAGCCTGCACGAACTGGGCGAACACCGCCCCGACGCCGAAGGAAAGCAGGACGCCCAGGCCGCCGCCGATCAGGCTGACCAGCACGGCTTCGATGATGAACTGGGCCATGATGTCCGAGCGCCGGGCGCCGATGGCCGTGCGCACCCCGATCTCGCGGGTCCGCTCGGTGACCGAGACCAGCATGATGTTCATCACCCCGATCCCGCCGACCAGGAGCGAGATGGCGCCGATGCCGCCGATCAGCAGGGACAGGACGACCGTCACCGCCCCGACCGTGCGACGCACGCTGTCGCTGGAGACGAGATAGAAGTCGGTCTTCTCGTGACGCAGGTTCAGGAGCCGGGTGATAGCGCCTTCGGCCACCGGCGAGGGCACGCCCTCGGCCAGGCGGATGATGACGCTGCGCAGGTCCGGCTCGTGGAGGATGCGGGCCATGACCGTGGTGTAGGGGGCGAAGACGCGCAGCTCGTCGCCGGTCCCGAAGATGACGTTGGCGTTGGGCGCGGCGACCCCGACGACACTGGCGGGCATGCCGGCGACGAAAATGGTCTTGCCGATGGGATCGGCCCCGTTGGGGAACAGGCTCTTGGCCGTGGCCGCGTCTATCACCACGTCCTGGACGTAGCCGGCCACGTCGTCGCGGCCGAAGGCGCGACCCTCGGCGATGCGGACGTTGCGCACCTTGAAGTACTGCTCGCCGACCCCGTTGATCGAGCCGGGCACGGAGACGTTGCCGAACCGCAGCAGGCCCTTGGTGTCCACGGTCGGGGTGACCCCGTCCGCGTAGGACTGGGCTTTCAGGGTCTCAGCGTCGGTGACGGTCAGGGTGTGGACCTCGACCGCGCGTGGATCGCCCGCCCCCACCCCCGGATAGACGGTGACGGTATCCGAGCCCATGGCCCCGATCTCGCCCAGAACCGCCTGCCGCGAGCCCGCGCCAAGGGCCACGATGGAGGTGACCGAGGCCACGCCGATGATGATCCCCAGCATGGTCAGGAAGGTGCGCAGGCGGTGGGCGTTCATCGCCGCCAGGGCCATGCGCAGGGCTTCCTTCGGCTGGGTCAGGCTGGCGAGCCACCGCGTCCCGGCCTTGGGCGGCGCGGCGTGCGGGCGGGCCTGTTCCGGCGCGGGGCGGCCGGTGGGACGGTCGGAGACGATCTCTCCGTCCTTGATCTCGACGATGCGGCGGGCGTGGGCGGCGACCTTGGCGTCATGGGTGACCAGGACGATGGTGTGGCCCTCGGCGTTCAGCTCCTCCAGGAGGGTCATCATCTCGGCGCCGCTGCGGGAATCGAGGGCGCCGGTGGGCTCGTCGGCCAGGATCACCTCCCCCCCGTTCATCAGGGCGCGGGCGACGCTGACCCGCTGCTGCTGGCCGCCGGAAAGCTGGTTGGGGCGGTGATCCAGGCGGTCGGAGAGGCCCAGCCGGGTCAGGAGGGCCATGGAGCGCTCGCGGCGCCGCCGTCCGTCCCACCCCGCGTAGATCGCGGGCGCCTCGACATTGGCCTGGGCGTCGAGGTCGGGCAGCAGGTGGTAGCGCTGGAAGATGAAGCCGAAATATTCGCGCCGCAGGGCCGCCAGCTCGTCCGGCGACAGCTCGGCGGTGTTGCGCCCATAGATCTCGTAGGAGCCCTGGGTCGGCCGATCCAGGCACCCCAGGATGTTCATCAGGGTCGACTTGCCCGACCCCGAGACCCCCATGATGGCGACCATCTCGCCGGCCTCGATGACGAGGTCGATCGCCTTCAGCGCCGCAACCGTGTGGTCGCCGGCCTGATATTCCCTCCAGACGCCGCTGAGGCGAAGGAGCGTGCCGCTCACGACTGGGGGGCCGCCAGGCCGGGGAAGAGGGGCTTGCCGCCCGAGCCGCCTGCCGCGGCCGCGGGGGCTTTCGCGTCCGCCTCGCCCACCACCACCTGCTCGCCGACCTTCAGGCCGGTCTTGACCTCGGCGTTGATGGCGTTGGCCAGGCCGATGGCGACCTTGCGCGCCTCGACCACGCCATCGGCCTTCATCACCCGCACGGTGTAGAGCCCGTCGGGGCCGACGTCGCCCAGCGCCGTCACGGGCACGGTCGGGACCTGCTTGGCCTCGGCCAGGACCACATGCACCTCGGCGGTCATGGCCGGCAGGAGGTCGCCGTTCTTGTTCGGCACCTCGAACAGCGCGTTGTAGTAGACCGCCCCCTTCTGCACCCCGCCCCCGGTGGGATCGAGCACGCCCCCCGCGGGGGTCAGCTCACGGGTCCGAAGGGTCGCGTGATACTGGCGGCCGGGATCTCCCAGGATGGTGAAATAGACCTTCTGGCCCGGGTGGACCTTGATGATGTCCGCCTCGGAGACCTGGGCCCGCACGGTCATGGTCTCCATCTTCGCCAGCTTGACGATGGTCGGGACCTGCTGGTTCGTGCTGACCGTCTGGCCCTCGTGGGCGACGATCTCGGCCACCACCCCGGAGATCGGCGCGCGGATGTTGGCCTTCTCCAGGTTGGTCTTGGCGAGCTCGACGTTGAGCTCCTGGTTCCTGACGTTGTTCTCGATCTGGGTGACCGTCCCGGCGGCGCCCTTGAAGGCGGCGATGGCGGAATCGAGCTTGGCCTGGGCGCCCACGCCCCGATCCATCAGGGTCTGCTCGCGCTTCATATTGCCTTCCTGCAGCGCGAACTGGGCGGTCATTTGGCCGAGCTGGGCCTTGGCCTGCCCGAGCTGGGTCTCGGCCTGGCGGACCTGGTTCTTCAGGATGGTGGGATCGATCTCGGCCATGAGCTGGCCGGGCTCCACCTGCTGGCCCAGCTTCACCTTCATCGACATGATCTGGCCCGACGTCTGCGCGCCGACGCTGACCACCTCGGAGGGCAGCAGGGCCCCGCTCGCCAGGACCGCCTTCTCGATGTCGCCCAGGACCACGGCCTGGGTCACGAACCTGTGCGCGGGCGGGCCCTTCATGGCGTTCATCGCCACACCGGCGATCGCCACGATCGCGACCAAGGCCACGCCCACAAGCACCAGACGCCTACTGTTCATGACGTGCTTTTCCCCCGCTCGTCCCTTCAACGTCCAAGCTTGGCCAGGGCGTCGCCGGAATGCGTCGTTTTTTGGACGAGGGCGAGTCAGAAGCGCGGGAAGGTTGCGTTTTTCCCGCAGCAAAACGGACGCCGCTGTGAGGCGGCGTCCGCGAATCAGGCTGGAGAAAACCGGCGCGCGAGGCGCCGGATACGCCCTAGTCTTCCTTCGGCGTCAGGACCTGGCGGCCCTTGTACATGCCGGTCTTCAGGTCGACATGGTGCGGACGGCGCAGCTCGCCGGTTTCCTTGTCTTCGACATAGGAGTTCGGCTTCAGGGCGTCGTGGCTGCGGCGCATGTTCCGCCGCGAGGGGGAGGTTTTTCGCTTAGGAACGGCCATGGGAGAATCTCGTAGGGCTGGGGCGGCGCGGACGCGCTGCGAAACGGGAGCGCGGGTGTATGCCCGAAAAGACCTGAAGCTTCAACCCGCCGGGAAAACCGTCTCGCGGAGGCCCTTCGGAGCCACATTGAACCAGGCGAGCCGCAGCAGGGCGGCGATCGTCCTCTCCTCCACCATCTCGTACTTCACGAAGGTCGCGCCCTTGCGCCCCCAGCCGCCGGGAACGGGCTCGATGGCCGCCGGATAGGCCGCGACCATGTTCTCCTGATCCTCCCCCGGCAGCTTCACCATCAGGAGCGGCTGATTGAGTCGCACGGTGGAGAAGATCTTCCCGCGCAGGCGGAAGGATGGAAACCCGTGGTGGTCCTGCTCCACGGCTTCCGGGAGCGACAGGGCGAGACGCCGGACATCGTCCAGCGTCGGGTTCACACTAGGCGGCTCTGGTGCACGGCCGCTTCGATGAAGCTGGCGAACAGGGGGTGGGGGGCGAAGGGGCGGCTCTTCAGCTCCGGGTGGAACTGCACGCCGACGAACCAGGGATGGTCCTCGCGCTCGACGATCTCGGGCAGAACGCCATCGGGGGACATGCCGGTGAACTTCAGCCCGGCCTGCTCGATGGCCTCGCGGTAGCCGACGTTGACCTCGTAGCGGTGGCGGTGGCGCTCGGCGATGGCGGAGCCGCCGTAGATGCCGGCCACCTTGGAGCCCGGCGTCAGCACCGCGTCATAGGCGCCCAGCCGCATGGAGCCGCCCAGGTCCTCGCCCTCGCGGCGAGTCTCTAGCTGGTTGCCTTTCACCCACTCGGTCATCAGGCCGACTATGGGGGCGTTGGTGGGTCCGAACTCGGTGGAGGAGGCGCCGGTGATGCCGGCGACGTTCCGGGCCGCCTCGATCACGGCCATCTGCATGCCGAAGCAGATGCCGAAATAGGGCACGTCGTGCTCGCGGGCGAACTGGGCCGCGCGGATCTTGCCCTCGGCCCCCCGCTCGCCGAAGCCGCCGGGGACCAGCACCCCGTGGGCGCCCTCCAGCCGGGCGGTCACCTGGTCCGGCTCGTCCTCGAAGGCTTCCGATTCGACCCAGTCGATGTGGACGCGGACGTTGTTGGCCACGCCCCCGTGCACCAGGGCCTCGATCAGGGATTTGTAGGCGTCCTTGAGCACCGTGTACTTGCCGACCACGGCGATGCAGACGTCCCCGTCCGGGTTGGTCAGGCGTTCGACAATCTCGTTCCACCGGGTCATGTCGGGGTCCGGCGCATCATCGATGCCGAAACAGGCCAGCACTTCGGCGTCCAGGCCCTGCTGGTGGTAGTCCAGCGGCACGGCGTAGATCGAGCGGGAGTCCATGGCCTGGATCACCGCCGTCTCGCGCACATTGCAGAAGAGGGCGATCTTGCGCCGCTCCTCCACCGGGATTTCCTGTTCGCAGCGGCAGAGCAGGATGTCGGGCTGGATGCCGATGGCGCGCAGTTCGCGCACCGAGTGCTGCGTCGGCTTGGTTTTCATCTCGCCGGCCGTCTTCACGAACGGCAGCAGGGTGAGGTGGATGAAGACGGCGTGGCCGCGGGGCAGTTCCTGGCCCAGCTGGCGGATGGCCTCGAAGAACGGCAGGCCCTCGATGTCGCCGACCGTGCCGCCGATCTCCACCAGGACGAAGTCCACGTCTCCGGCGTCGGACAGGACGAAGCGTTTGATCTCGTCCGTGACGTGCGGGATCACCTGGACCGTGGCGCCGAGGTAGTCCCCCCGCCGCTCCTTCTCCAGGATGGTCTTGTAGATCTGGCCCGTGGTGACGTTGTCGGCGCGGCTGGCCGAGACGCCGGTGAAGCGCTCGTAGTGGCCGAGGTCGAGGTCGGTCTCGGCCCCGTCGTCGGTCACGAACACTTCGCCGTGCTGGTAGGGGCTCATCGTCCCCGGATCGACGTTCAGATAGGGGTCGAGTTTACGCAGCCGGACGCGGTATCCGCGCGCTTGCAAAAGCGCGCCGAGCGCCGCGGAGGCCAGACCCTTGCCGAGGGAGGAGACCACGCCGCCGGTGATGAAGATGTACCGGGCCATGGGCGTTCAGCTTAGTTCCGATTCGCGCGCGGGGAAGCGCCGCGAATCGCGCGGGCCCAAATGACGCGGCATTAACAAGGGATCACGGCCGGGCGGGAGCCTGGGCCGGAGCGGGAGCGCCGAACGGAGCCGGGGCCGCGCCGGGCGTCGCGCCCGCGGGCGGCGGGCCGAAGCCGCCGGGGGCGGTGTTGACCTCGGGGCGCGGGGCCTCGAAGCCGGAGCCCACGGGCTGTTCCGGCGCGGTCTGGGCCGGGGCCGTAACCGGCGGCTTCAGGGCGTCGGGGTTCAGGGCGTCCACCTTCAGCCTGTCGACGACCGAGCCGCCGCCCTTGATGTGGCCGGAGATCACCGTCAGCAGGATGCAGAGGCCGAAGAAGATCGCCGCCAGGATCGCCGTGGTGCGGCTGAGCAGGTCCCCTGCCCCGCGGGCGGTCATGAAGCCGGACGGCCCGCCACCCATGCCGAGCGCGCCCCCTTCGGAGCGCTGCAGCAGGATCACGCCGATCATGGCGACGCAGACGATGATCAGGATGACGAGAAGGATCGAGAGCAGCATGGGCGTGACGCGTTCCGGACGGCTTTCATTCCAGGTGCGGACGACCCGCCCCGAAATCAAGCGGCCCGTCTATCATCGCAGGCGCGCGGAGGCCAGTGGCGGCGAACTTCCTAGCTGGCCGGCCTATGTCCCAGCCCCAATCGGATCGCCCGCTCAACGGGAGAACACTGGCCGTTCGGTGTGTTGAGGCGGAGGGGCGCGCAGGGCGCCAGTGGCGGCGTGGCCTGGATGCGGGGACGAGAGCCGGTATGGGCGCCGGCCGAATGCACGAGGAACGGATGGCAAAGATACACCGTGCCCGCCTCCCCCTCGGTCAAAACCACCTCGTCGTCAGCGACCTCGCCGAAGCCGGCTTCGACCAGTTCGCTCAAGCACACCCCACGTTCGCCGGCCGGTTCGAGGCGCCGGGCCAAGGACAGGTGCGAGCCCGGGCGCAGGTAGGTCGGCCCGTCGGCCGCTCCCGCGTCGTTCAAATGCACGAACAGCAGCAGGGCGAAGTTCTTGGGGATGACGCTGACCCGCCAGGAATAGGGGTCCTGTGGATCGGCGTCCTCGTCGCGAAAATTGACGTCCACATGCCAGGCGCCGGGCTTGGTCGCACCGGGCAGACGAATGGAGATATCGGTCAAGGCCTGCGGAGCAATCCACGCGCCCTCGCCGACGAGCTGCTCATAGGCCTGGCGAAGAACAGGGGTGTTAAGGGCCTGGACCGCCGACGCAGCGGAGCAGTCGGGCAGCCTGACGACGGGTCGGGTCCAGGTCGCCGGATCATCCGGACGGCAGTGGGCCTGTCGCCAGAGCAGCGAGCAGACGTCCGCGGCAAGTGTCGGGGAGAAGGCTCGTTCGATCCTGACGAAGCCCCGTTCGACGAACTGATCGATCTGGGCGGCGCTCAGGGACACCGGGCCGCTCAGCCCCGCGCGGCGACGTGGATGGCCTGCAGCTTCGCCAGTAGCGCCCCCGCGCCATCCAGGGGCAGGCAGCTCGGGCCGTCGCAGAGGGCCTTGTCGGGGTCGGGGTGGAATTCCAGGAAGACGCCGTCGGCGCCCGCCGCGACGGCGGCCATGGCAATAACGGACACGCCGTCGCGCCGGCCGCCGGTGGAGCCGCCCTTGGTCCTCGGGTCGGCGCCGGGAAGCTGGACCGCGTGGGTGGCGTCGATGGTCACGGGCACGCCGAGCTTCTTCATCTCGGGGATGGCGAGCATGTCGACGATCAGGTTGTTGTAGCCGAAGGACGCCCCCCGTTCGCACAGGATGGTGAAGTCGCCGGTCGTGCCTTCCTTGATCTTGTCGAGGATGTTCTTGGCGTCCCAGGGCGCGAGGAACTGCCCCTTCTTCACGTGCAGCCAGCCGCCGGAGGCCTGCACGGCCCGCGCTGTCGCCAGGACCAGGTCGGTCTGGCGGCACAGGAACGCCGGAATCTGCACGATGTCGGCGACGGCGGCGACCGCCTCCACCTGGCTTTCCTCGTGCAGGTCGGTGGCGATGGGCACGCCGACCTGGGCCTTCACCTCGGCGAGGATGCGCAGGCCCTCCTTCAGGCCCGGGCCGCGATAGCTCTTCAGCGAAGACCGGTTGGCCTTGTCGAAGCTGGCCTTGAAGACGAAGGGCATGCGAAGCGCCGCCGTCGCGGCCTTCAGGGTCCGGGCGGTTTCCAGCGCCAGGTCCAGGTCCTCGATGACGTTGAGGCCGGCGATGCAAACCAGGGGGGCGCCGTCGCCGATCTCCAGGTTCCAGGCCTTCAGACTCAGACGCGACATGATAGGTCCGGATTCAAGGATGAGCTCCAATGGCTGAGGTAGGTGTGGACCAGCGGCCCGGCGCGCACAAGATGACCCCATGAGCGAAAATCCGGGCGTCTCCCCCGCCCTTGTCTGGTTCCGACGCGACCTGCGCCTATCCGACAATCCGGCCCTGGAAACGGCGGTCGCCTCCGGGCGGCCGGTGGCGGCCCTGTTCGTGCTCGACCGCGGCGGCGGCGATCCCCGCGCGCCGGGCGAGGCCTCGCTCTGGTGGCTCGACCGTTCGCTGCGGGCCCTGGCGGCCGACCTGAAGGCCAGGGGCGTCGGGCTGGTGCTGCGCCAGGGCGATCCCGCCGAGGTGGTTCCTGAGGTTGCGCGGGAGATCGACGCGGCGCTGGTCGCCTGGAACCGGGTGGCGGGGACCGCCGATGCGGAAGCCGCCGTGCAGGTTGCGCTCGGCGGCGTCGAGGCGCGGAGCTTCAACGGAAGCCTGCTGCTCGATCCCGAGCGGTTCACCAGCAAATCCGGCGACGGCTATCGCGTCTTCACCCCGTTCTGGCGTGCGGCCCTCGTGGCCCTGGACGAGCGCGAGCCCATGCCGGCCCCCGCGCCCGGACGGATGGCGGGCGCCCCTGCCCTGCCCTCCGAAGAGATCGCAGACTGGCGCCTTTCGCCCACGGCGCCGGATTGGTCGGAGGGATTCCACGACTGGACTCCGGGCGAGGCCGGCGCGCAGGCGCGGCTGGAAGCCTTCCTCGACGGCGGCCTCGCCGACTATGTGGAGGGGCGGGACCGGCCCGCCGAAGCCGTCACATCGCGCCTGTCTCCGCACCTGGCCTGGGGTGAGATCAGTCCCACCCAGGTGTTCGCGGCCGCCCGACGCCTCGGACATACCGGGGCGCGGGCCAAGTTCCTGTCGGAGCTGGGCTGGCGCGAATTCGCCCATCACCTCCTGCATCGCCGCCCCGACATGGCGACGCGCAACTTCAGCGACGGGATCGACGGCTTCCCCTGGCGGGACGACCCGAAGGGGCTGGGGGCGTGGCGGCGGGGCATGACCGGCTATCCCATCGTCGATGCGGGCATGCGCGAGCTTTGGGCGACGGGATACATGCATAACCGGGTGCGGATGATCGCCGCCTCCTTCCTGATCAAGCACCTGATGATCGACTGGCGGATCGGCGAGCGCTGGTTCTGGGACACGCTGGTCGACGCCGACCCCGCCTCCAATCCGATGAACTGGCAGTGGGTGGCGGGCTGCGGCCCGGACGCCTCGCCGTTCTTCCGCATCTTCAACCCCACCCTGCAGGGCGAGCGGTTCGACCCGAAGGGCGCCTATGTCCGGCTCTGGGTCCCGGAGCTGGCCGCCCTGCCGGACGCCCTGGCGCATCGCCCGTGGGAGGCGCCTTTGGCCGCTCCCGCCTATCCGGCGCCCATCGTCGAGCACACGGCGGCGCGAACCCGGGCTCTCGACGCCTACAAGGCGCTCCGGTGATTGCGCGAAACGCTCGCCCTGCATAGGGTCACGCCCTGCCGAATTTCCCGAGTTTCGAGACCTTCATGACCGTGGCCCGCAATGTCGTCGACGCGATCGGCGACACCCCCCTGATCCGCCTGAACCGCGCCAGCGAGGCCACCGGCTGCGAGATCTGGGGCAAGGCCGAGTTCATGAACCCCGGTCAGTCGGTGAAGGACAGGGCCGCGCTCTACATCATCCGCGACGCCGAGCGGCGGGGTGACCTGAAGCCCGGCGGCCTGATCGTCGAGGGCACCGCGGGCAATACCGGCATCGGCCTGGCCATGGTCGCAGGCGCGCTCGGCTATCGCGCCCTGATCGTCATCCCCCGCACCCAGACCCAGGAGAAGAAGGACGCCATCCGCCTGCTGGGCGCCGAGCTGGTGGAGGTGGACGCGGTGCCTTACGCCAACCCGATGAACTATGTCCGCTATTCCGGGACCCTGGCGGCCGAGAGGGCCAAGACCGAGCCCAACGGCGCCATCTGGGCCAACCAGTTCGACAATGTCGCCAACCGCGAGGCCCACATCGCCACCACGGGCCCCGAGATCTGGGCCCAGACCGGCGGCAAGGTGGACGGCTTCATCTGCGCCGTCGGCTCGGGCGGGACCCTCGCCGGCGTGGGCATGGCGCTGCGGGAGAAGAACCGGCACGTCGCCATCGGCATCGCCGATCCCTACGGGGCGGCCCTGTTCAACTGGTACACCGCGGGCGAGCTGAAGTCGGAGGGCTCCTCCATCACCGAGGGGATCGGGCAGGGGCGGGTCACCGCCAACCTGGAGGGCGTCGGCATGGACCACGCGTACCAGATCCCGGACGCCGAGGCCCTGGAGCAGGTCTACGACCTCGTCATGCACGAGGGCCTGTGCATGGGCGGCTCGACGGGGGTGAACATCGCCGGCGCGATCCGCCTGGCGCGGGACCTGGGGCCCGGCAAGACCATCGTCACCATCCTCTGCGACTACGGCCAGCGCTATCAGAGCAAGCTCTTCAATCCGGCCTTCCTGCGGGAAAAGGGCCTGCCCACCCCGCCGTGGATGAGCTGAGATGACGACCGATCCCCTGGTCTCCACCGACTGGCTGGCCGAGCGGCTGAACGATCCGCAGCTCGTGGTGCTCGACGCCAGCTGGTTCCTGCCCGGGGTGGATCGCAACGGGCGGGAGGAATACGGCCGCGCCCATATCCCCGGCGCGCGCTTCTTCGACATCGACGCCGTCTCCGACCACGCCGACCCCCTGCCCCACATGCTGCCCACGGCTGACGCCTTCGCGGAGGCGACCAGCGCCCTCGGCATCGGGGACGAGACCTGCGTGGTGGTCTATGCGGCCGACGGCATGGTGCCGGCCTCCCGGGTCTGGTGGATGTTCCGGGTGTTCGGCCACGACAGCGTCAAGGTGCTGGACGGCGGCCTGCCCAAGTGGCTGGCCGAGGGCCGCCCGGTGGAGACCGGGACCCCTGCGATCGCGCCCCGCCCCTTCACCGCCCGCCCCAACCCGGCCCTGGTGCGTAACTTCGAGCAGGTGCGCGACGAATTGCGGGCCGGTCGCCAGGTGGCCGACGCCCGCTCGGCCCCGCGCTTCCGCGGTGAAATGCCGGAGCCGCGTGCGGGCTTACGCGCCGGCCACATGCCGGGCTCGAAGAGCCTGCCCGCAACCGCCTTCCTCGCCACCGACGGGACCTTCAAGGCCGGGGACGAGCTCGCCGCTGCGTTCGCCGCCCATCACCTGCACCTGGCCGAGCCGCTGACCGCCAGCTGCGGCTCCGGCATCAGCGCCTGCATGATCGTCCTCGGCCGCGCCCGTCTGGGAGACTGGAATACGCCCGTCTACGACGGCTCCTGGACCGAATGGGGCGCGCGGGCCGACGCCCCCGTCGCCACGGGCGCCTGACGGTGGCCAAGCCGCCGAAACGCGACCCGAAGCTGGGCGAGGCCACCCGCCTGATCCGCGCCGGCGAGGCCAGCCCGCAGAACCTCGCCGCCCACACGGTCTCCCCGCCGCTGCAGCGCGCCTCCACGGTGATCCTGCCGAACGCCGAGGCGCTCTACGACGGCAAGCACCAGACCTACGGCCGCATGGGGCTCGCCGTTCACGACGCCCTGGCCGACGCCCTCTGCGAGCTGGAGGGGGCGGCTCACGTGCAGCTCTATTCCTCAGGCGCGGCGGCGGTGGCGGGCGCCATGCTCTCGGTGCTGCGAGCCGGCGACGATCTCATCGCGGTGGATTGCGTCTACGCCCCCACCCGCCGCTTCATGGACCAGTTCCTGACGAGGTTCGGCGTGACGACCCGCTACGTCGGCGCCCGCGCCACGGCGGACGAGATCATGGCCATGGCGACGTCCGCCACACGGCTGATCGTGTTGGAGAGCCCCGGCTCCCTGACCTTCGAGATGCAGGACGTGCCGGCCATCGCCAAGGCCGCCTCGGCGCGGGGGATCCTGACCCTGATCGACAACACCTGGGCGGCGGGTCTGACCTTCAAGCCGCTGGCCCACGGCGTTGACCTCAGCGTCCAGGCCCTGACCAAATACGTCTGCGGCCACTCGGACGTCTTCCTGGGCAGTTGCGCCACCAACCGGCAGGACCTGGCGACGAAGCTGAAGCTCGGGGTGCGGGACACCGGCTGGGCGGTCTCCCCCGACGACGCCTACCAGGGGCTTCGCGGACTTCGGACCCTGGCGACCCGCATGGCGGCCCACGGCGAGGCCGGGCTGGAGGTGGCGCGCTGGGTGGAACAGCAGCCGGAGGTCGCGCGCATGCTCCACCCGGCCCTCCCCGGCTTTCCCGACCACGAACTCTGGAAGCGCGACTACACCGGCGCCTGCGGCCTCTTCTCCTTCGTACTGATGCCGGCGCCGGAAGCAGCCACCCACGCCTTCCTCGACGCCCTGGAGCTGTTCGGCCTGGGCTTCTCCTGGGGCGGGTTCGAGAGCCTGGCGATCCACTGCGATCCCCAGTTCAAGCTCGGCCGCACCGCCGTGCCCTGGACCCCGGACGGCTCAGTGATCCGCCTGCACGTCGGCCAGGAATCCCCTGCCGACCTGATCGCCGACCTGAGGCGCGGTTTCGACGCGTTCAACAGGGCGTCCACAGCTAAGCTCGGTTAACCCCGGATTCAACAAAACTTCCCGTCCCCCATCTGCTTTAGATGGCCGCCTTCACGGAGGCATGGATGCGCAGGAAGGACGATGGGCTGAAGCGGGAGCTTCAGGACATCTGGACTCTGGTTTTCGGAGAGCCGCCGGCGATCGAGGCCGACTCTGTCTTGATGGCGCGGATCATCAAGGACCATCTGCAGCCCGCGCCGCAGCCTGCGCCGCAGCCGGTCCCGACTACGCCACCAGCCCCTTAGCGGCGGGAGCGTCGGCGCTTTCTGGGAAGACGGCGGTCTCCAGCACCGAGCGGTCGAGGCCCATGTGGTCGGCCAGGACGCCCTTGAACACGGAGCGGACGTCCAGGGTCGGGGCCAGGTCGCGGTTTTCGAACAGTTTATTGTCGGCCAGCGTCGGCCAGTCGCCGATCATGCCGCCCGGCTTGACCGCCCCGCCCGCCAGGACCAGGGCCGAGGCCGTGCCGTGGTCGGTGCCCTGGGTGCCGTTGATCCGCGCTGTGCGGCCGAACTCGGTGGCGACGATCACCACCGTGTCCTTCCAGGCGGGCCCAAGCCCTGTCTGCAGGCCGGTCAGGGTCTGGTCGAGGGTGTTGAAACGAACGGCGAGCTGGCCCTCCGCCGCGCCCTGCCGCGCGTGGGTGTCGAACCCGTCGAGGGACAGGACCGCGATCGACGGGCCGTCCGGCGCGGTGAGGAACTTGGCGGCGGTGGCGACCAGGGCGGCGACGTTCTGCGGGGCGACCGGCTGGCCTGTCCCCATGCCCGCCGCCATGCTTTCGGTCTGCAGGCCGCTGGCGAGCGCCGGGCCCAGCAAGGGGTCGTTGGCGTAGAGGTCCTGCAGGACCGCGGCCACGCGCTCGGCGCTGTCGTTGACGGGGCGGCCCGGCGACCAGGACTGGCTCTGGATCGGGCCGGTGAGCACGAGCGGGCGCTGGGCCCCTAGTGACATGGCCTGGATCGGGTGGGCGACCTGGATCGCCTGGACGGCGCGGTTCAGCCAGCCGGTCTTGAGCGCATAGGAGCGCGGACCGCCGGTCTCCAGGAGGTCCTGGGCCTCGAAATGGGAGCGGATGCGCTGCGGCAGAGCCACGGCGGGGGCGAGCCGGGCCTGTCCGGACTGGATCATGCGGTGCAGGCCGTCGAGCTTGGGATGCAGGCCGAACGTACCGTCGAGCTTCAGGACAGCGTCGGCGGGGATGGCGATGGGTCCGCGCAGGGCTGCGTAGTTGGGATCGCCGATGGGCGGGGCCAACGACAGGCCGTCCATCGCCCCCCGCGCCACCACCAGCACCAGCTTCTGCCGCATGGGCGCGCCGGCCGCGAAGGCGCCGCCTCCGTACATCGTCAGGGACAGGCCCGCACCAAGGGCGAGGAACGAGCGGCGGGTGGGTAGATCGAAACGGGTCATCGGCGTTGGAACTCCGGCGACATGAGGAGGATGGCGAAGGCTTCGGGCCGGGTCTCGGCGCGGCTGACCGCCTGGCGGGTGACGGGCGAGAGCCGCGCGCCGAGCACGGAGTCGGCGATCTCGGCGGGCGAGCCCTGCGGGGCGTAGGCGTTGGAGAAGGCCTGGGCCCAGGTCAGGCGCTTGACGATGGCGTCGGGCGGGGCCCAGTCGGCGGCCATTTCCGACCAGCCGTTGGGCTGGGGCGCGGCCCAGGGGCGCTGGCCCAGGGCCGTCAGGGCCACGGCCACCTCGCGCTGCCCGTCGCGGGGCTGGACGCTCGCCGCGCGATAGCCGGAGACGATGAACTCATAGGGGGTCTTCAGCTTGCGGGCCTGCGGCTCCCAGGCCTCGGGCGCGGCGATCAGGGCCGCGGCCACGGCGGACAGATCGCCGCCGCTCGTGGTCCAGGCCGCCTCCAGGCGGGCGGTCAGGGCGGCGGGCGGGTCGTCGGCGACGAAGTGCACGGCGATCTTGCGGGCCAGGTGTCTGGCCGTGCGGCGGTCTCCTGCCAGGTCGGCGAGCACCCGGCGGGCCTGGTCCTCGCCCCCGGTCCCGTAGCGGCGACCCATGATGGTCCGCTCGCCGGGCTCATGCATCGCCGCGCGATAGATGTAGGCCCCGCGCTGGGCCTCGGGGACCTGCTGGCCGCCGATGGACCAGCCGGTCAGGGCGCGGGCGAACTCGGTCACGTCGGCCTGGGTGTAGCCGGCGTCCGCGCCGACGGTGTGCAGCTCCATGATCTCGCGGGCGAGGTTCTCGTTCAGCCCGCCCCGGCGCTGGCGCGTCGCCACCTGGCTGTTGGGTCCGAGCGACTGGGCCTGGTCGAGGTAGAGCAGCATCCCCGGGTGGCGGGTGGAGGCGACCAGCAGGTCCTCGAACCGGCCGAAGACGTTGGGGCGGATGGCCTCGCGCTCGAAGGGTCCGACGGCGGCGGCGACCTGCAGGGCCTTGGCGGCGACGGTGAAGTGGTTGGCCCAGAACAGGGTCCAGCGCTCGCGAAAACCCGCCGGCGTGGTCGCCGCAAGACGGGCCCTCGCCAGCATCTCGTCGATCACCCCCTCGCGCAGCGGCGCGGTGGCCTCGCGGCGCATGGCCGGATCGGCCGCCCCGTTGCGGATCACCTGCTGGCGGGCGTCCAGGGCCGCGAAGTTCTCGCGGATGGAGCCGAGGTCGCCCTGCGGCTGGTCGGCGCCCTGGCGGCGAATCTGGGCCTTGAGCCAGCCCTGCGGATCGCCCTTGGCGGCGTCGATCTCGCCCGGGCGGGCGCCCAGGCCGAAGCGGGTGACGGCGATCGCCGCCTGCAGGTCCTTGGTGACCGAGGCCATGTCCAACGCCTCCGCGAAATAGGCCTGCCCGGGGCGTCGCAACGCAACGAGTCGGCCATGTCCGTCCTGTGGAGAAAGACACTACCGCCAGAACATGGCCGCAAGATGAGCGGATTGTTTCATCCGCGACACCCGTCCTGAGGATTCCGGCCTGGCGACCCCGGCAGGACTCGAACCTGCAACCGTCCGCTTAGAAGGCGGATGCTCTATCCGGTTGAGCTACGGGATCTAAAAGGACCGGGCGCTCAGTGAGTCCAGGGCTGCTTGCGCTGGTAGGAGAAGTTGTCGGCGTAGGCCTTGATGATGCGGCGCGGGGTCTTGGGTTCCGCGATCTGGAAGGCGATGCCGTGGCTCTGGGCGTAGGCCACCGCCTCCTCCTGGCTCTCGAAGGCGAGACGCACCTGGCCGTTCATGTCCGACGACGAGCTCCAGCCCATCAGGGGGTCGGGGACTCTGGCCGACGCCGGCTCGAACTCCAGCACCCAGTCCTTGGTCTTGGCGAGACCGGACTGCATGGCCGACTTGGCGGGGCGGTAGATGCGCGCGAGCATTCTTGGCCTCAATCAGTTCGAACCCGGTTCCGGCTGGTCGGGGCGGCAAGATTCGAACTTGCGACCCTCTGCTCCCAAAGCAGATGCGCTACCAGGCTGCGCTACGCCCCGTCTCACCGGTATGCGGGGGTTCTTGCCACGGGGCGGCCCGTCCCGCAACGCGCGGGGGTGGTTAGCCGCCCGCGGCCTTGTCCGCGGCGGCGGCGTTGGCCATGCGATAGATGTTGTGCTGGTTCTGCTTGCCCTGGGCCTGGATGGCCTCCAGGGCGTCGGCGATGCGTTCGAGCGCGGCCGTCTGGCGGGCGAGTAGTTCAGTATCGGAATCGGTGTTCGACGCCATGGAGGCCTCCGCTGCTCTCGGGCGGAGGCTACAGAGATTCGGGACCCGCCGAGACTTGCAGCCTCAGCTCGCCGGTTTGCGGACCAGTTTCACCTCGAACAGCTTGGGCCACTGCTTGCCGGTGACGAACAGGCGGTCGCCCGCGGCGTCATAAGCGATGCCGTTCAGGACGTCGGTCTGGCCGGGGACGATCTCGGAGGGGTTCAACAGCCCCGACAGGTCGATACGCCCGACGACCCGGCCGGTGGCGGGATCGATGCGCACAATGGTGTCGGTCTGCCAGACGTTGGCCAGGACCTCGCCGCGCACATATTCCAGCTCGTTGAGCTGATCCACCGCCCGTCCCGCCTCGGTGACGCGCACTCGACCGGTTTGCTTCAGGGTGACGGGGTCTAGGAAGCGAAGGTAGGCGCTGCCGTCGCTCATGATGATGCGCCGGCCGTCCTGGGTCAGGCCCCAGCCTTCGCCCGGATAGGCGAACTGCCCCTGGAGCTGGAAGGTCATCAGGTCATAGATGAAGCCCATCTCGGAGCGCCAGGTGATCTCGATCAGCCGGCCGGCCCAGTTGACGATGCCCTCGCCGAAATAGGCGGCCGGCACGTCACGCTGCTGCACCACCTCGCCGGTCTCGAGCCGCACCTTGCGGATCGAGGAGCGGCCCTCCAGGCCCGTGCCCTCGTAGAGATAGCCGTCGAGCCAGAACAGGCCCTGGGTGAAGGCCTCTCGGTCGTGCGGATAGGCGCGCACGACGGTGTAGCCGTATTGCGGGGTCGGCGCCTGCGCGGCGGAGGCGCACGCGGGCAGGCACAGCGCGATCGCAAGAAGCAGAAGAAGCGGTCGCCAGATACGCTGCACGCAGGACACTCTCTAGCTAGGTCAAGCCAGGTCGGAACACTCGATCTCGGCCACGACCAGGCCCTTCGGGCCCTCGGCGAAGCGCACCATCACGTCCTCGCCCGGCTGGAGGTCCTCCAGACCGCAACGGCGAAGCGTCTCGATGTGGATGAAGATGTCGCCGGCCTCGCCCTCGCGGACCACGAAGCCGTAGCCCTTGGTGCGGTTGAACCACTTGACCTTGGCGCGTTCCAGCGGGCCGTCGGCCGCCACCGGGCGGCGAGGCGCAGGACGGGCGGAGAAGCCGTCGCCGCCGTCGCGGGAAAAGCCGCCGCCGCGACTGTCGCGGCCGCCGCCGCGGTCGAAGCCGCCACGGTCCCGGCGAAAGCCGCTGTCCTCGTAGGAGCGCGGCCGCTCGGTGCGTTCCGGCGGCGCGGTGGACTCGTCGAACTGGAAGATCGCCGAGACCTGCCACCCCTTCGGACGCTTCACCGCGTCGCAAACGATGGTGGAGCCTTCCGGCGCCGTGTCCCGCCCCGATTGCCGGAGGCTGGTGACATGCAGCAGGACGTCCTTCAGGCCGGTCTGGCCGGGATCGTCCGGAACGATGAAGCCATAGCCCTTGCCGGGGTCAAACCACTTGACCCGGCCGCTGATGCGCACCGCTTCGTCGTGCGCCTCAAGCCCCTCGTAATCAAAACTCGACATGCAGCCCCCTGCTGCCCGTCGCCCCACTGACGGACAGGCGACCTTACACCATGTTTTCCACATGGTGCAGGGGCATTTTTGGACGGTGCTGCGACATTGAGCAACGCCGGCGATGGTAGTCCCTAGGGGAGTCGAACCCCTCTTCCCAGAATGAAAATCTGGTGTCCTAACCGATAGACGAAGGGACCGCTGTCGGCGAAGCGGGCGGTATATCCCGGCTTGCGAACGGGGCGCAACCCTCCGGCAGCGGTTTCAGCCCGCTCTTCTCGGATCGGCGGCGTCTTCGATCTCCAACTCCACCCCGTCGCGGCCTTTCCAGTCGTCGGCCTTCAGCTTTCCGGCCACGTGGAGCCCGCCCTCGCGGGAGAGGATGCGCCGGCCGAGGTCGGTGTCCTCGGCCCGCCAGGCCACCGCCCGGAGCTTCGCGCCCATGCCATCGGTCAGGACGCAGCGCACGTGCCCTCCGCGGACCGGCATGGCCTCGGCGACCATCAGGCCGGCGGCGGCGAACAGGGGCTCCGGGTTGCCGGGGCCAAAGGGCTCCAGGCGGCGGAAGTCCTCCAGCATCGCCCGGCCCGCCGCGCCCGGGCTGACCAGGGCGTCGATCTCAAGCACGTCCTCGGCCGTGGCCTGTGCGGTCTCGGCCGCGAGGCGCTCCGAGAGGAAGGCCCGCAGCTCCGGGATCTGTTCGGTGCGAACGGTCAGCCCCGCCGCCATGGGATGCCCTCCCCCGGCCAGCAGCAGGCCCTCGTCGAAGGCCGCCTGCACCGCCCGGCCGAGGTTGACCCCCGGCTGGGAGCGGCCCGAGCCCTTGCCGATCCCCGCGACAGGATCCAGGCCGATGACCACGGCGGGGCGGCGATACCGCTCGCGCAGGCGCCCCGCCACGATGCCGACCACCCCGGGATGCCAGGCCTCGTCGGCGGCCAGGATCAGGGGGGCGTCCGGGTCGAAGTTGGATTCCCGCTCGACCCGGCGCACGGCCTCGTCGAAGGCCTCGCGCTCGACCTGCTTGCGGGTGGCGTTGAGGGCGTCGAGTTCCTGCGCCAGGGCCATGGCCTCGACCGGGTCGTCGGTGGAGAGGAGGCGCGCGCCGAGGTCGGAGCGGCCGATGCGCCCGCCGGCGTTGATGCGGGGCCCCAGTACGAAGCCGGCGTGGAAGACGGTGGCCGGACCCGGCTTGGTCTGGGCGACCTCCAGCAGGGCCTTCAGCCCCGGATTGCCCCAGTTGGACATGACCTTCAGCCCCTGGGCCGTGAGGGCCCGGTTGAAGCCGGTCAGGCGGGTGACGTCGCAGACCGCGCCCATGGCGGCCAGATCCAGCCACTGGCGGATGTCAGGCTCTGGGCTCTCGGCGAAGAGGCCCCGCTTGCGGGCTTCGCGGTTGAGGGCGGCCAGCAGCACGAAGGCGACGCCGGCGGCGGCAAGGTCGCCCTGGCCTGATCCGCAGCCGGGCCGGTTCGGATTGACCAGGGCCGCGTTGGGCGGAACCGTGTCGCCCCGCATCATGTGGTGGTCGATCACCACCACCTCGAGGCCGATCCCGGCGGCGGCCGTCAGGGCGTCCTGGGCGGCCGCGCCGCAGTCGACAGTGATGACGAGTTCGGCGCCCTGCTCCTTCAGGTGCTTGAAGGCGGCGGCGCTCGGGCCATAGCCCTCGGTCATGCGGTCGGGGACGTAGATCGGCAGCTCGCAGCCGAGCTTCCTGAAATAGCGCACCAGCAAGGCCGCGCTGGAGGCGCCGTCCACGTCATAGTCGGCGAAGACCGCGCAGGGGCGCTTACGCTCGATGGCGTCGATCAGCACCTGCGCCGCCCGGTCCATGTCCATGAAGCTGGAGGGGTCGGGGAACAGGGCCTTGAGGGTGGGATTGAGATAGGATTCCGCGTCGCTCTCGCCCACGCCGCGGGCGGCCAGCGCCCGGGCCAGGGGTTCGGACAGGCCGTGCTTCAGGGCGTGAGAGCGGGCGATCGCCGGATCGGACGGCCGCTCGCGCCACGCCCGCCCGGTCAGGGAGCGCGAGACGCCAAGGAAGTGGATGGAGCCGCTTCCGTCCGCCATGTCGGGCACATCCATCTCGGAGGACTTGGCATCTCGCCAAAGAGAGTGATTGTGCGCCGATTCGATCAGCCCTCGTTGAAGGGCCGCTTCATGCGAATCTGGCGGACGGTGCCGGTCTGGGAGTTCATCACGACCGAGTGGGTGTAGATGAAGCCGCGATCCACCTTCACCCCGTCCAGCAGGTTTCCGCTCGTCACGCCCGTGGCGGCGAAGACCGCGTCGCCACGGACCAGCTCGTTCAGGGAGTACTTGCGGTCGAACTGGTCGTCGTTCAGGCCGAGGCGGCGGGCCCGGGCCTTCTCATCCTCGTTGCGGAACACCAGTCGGCCCTGGAACTGGCCGCCGACGCACTTCAACGCGGCGCAGGCCAGGACGCCCTCGGGCGCTCCGCCCTGGCCGATGTAGATGTCGATGCCGGTGTCCGGGTCAGTGGTGTTGATGACCCCGGCCACGTCGCCGTCGGTGATCAGCTGGATGCGGCAGCCCACCGAGCGCAGGCCGGCGATGATTTCCGCATGGCGGGGCCGGTCGAGCACGCAGGCGGTGATCTCGGTCGGCTTGACGCCCTTGGCATTGGCCAGGGCGCGCACATTGTCGGCGGCCGACGCGTCGAGGTCGACCACCCCCTCGGCATAGCCCGGACCGATGGCGATCTTGTCCATGTAGGTGTCCGGGGCGTTCAGCATGCAGCCGTGAGGGGCGAAGGCGACCACGGCCAGGGCGTTGGCCATGGCCTTGGCGGTCAGGGTCGTGCCTTCCAGGGGATCCAGCGCGATGTCGATCCGCGCGCCTTTGCCCGTGCCCACCTTCTCGCCGATGTAGAGCATGGGCGCTTCGTCGCGCTCGCCCTCGCCGATCACGATCAGGCCCTGGATGTCGATCTTGTTGAGCGCCGTTCGCATCGCGTCCACGGCGGCCTGGTCGGCCTCCTTCTCGTCGCCTCGGCCGACAAGGGTGCGGGCGGCGATGGCGGCCGCCTCCGTCACGCGGACCGCGTCCATGGCGAAGTTGCGTTCGAACTTCGCGACCGGCTCTGTGGAGGTCATTCCCAGCGTTCTCCAGTGGTGTGCGGGCGCGCTCGCGACGCAGCCGCTTATGTGGCGGATTCTTAAGTCCGCGCGATACGGAACATGCGCGGACGTTCCACCACCGCGTCAAGGGCGGCGATGTGGTCCACGGCGTCGGCGACAGCCGCCTCGGAGGCCGGCTGGGTGGTCAGGACGATCGGAACGACGCCCGAGGCGTCCACCGGCCGCTGCAGGATGGAGTCGATGGAGACCCCCGCCTTGGCCAGGGCCTCGGAAATGGCGGCGATCACGCCGGGCTTGTCGCGGACCAGGATGCGGACATAGGCCTTGCCGGCCCGGTGGCCGGGATCGACCGCCTTCATCTGCGACAGGTCCGAAGCCGCGCGCTGGAATACCGGGCGCGACGCGCCGGCCATGACGTCGGCGATGTCGGCGGCGACGGCGGCGGCCGTGGGCCCTGCCCCCGCCCCCGGTCCCTGCAGGTAGATGCGCCCGATCCTGCGCCCCTCGATGAAGAGGCCGTTCAGGGCCCCGCCGGCCTGCGCCAGGGGGTGGTCGAGGGGGCAGAGGGTGGGATGGACGCGGACGCTGCCGCCGCCCTCCTCCCGCGTCGCCGAGGCGATCAGCTTGATACGGTAGCCGAGGTCGTGGGCGAGGCGGATATCCAGGAGCTCGACCTGGTCGATCCCCTCGATGTCGGCGGCCGCATAGTTCGGCGCGCAGCCGAAGGCCAGGGCCGCCAGGATCGAGACCTTGTGGGCGGCGTCGAAGCCGCCGACGTCCATGGTCGGGTCGGCCTCGGCGTAGCCCAGGCGCTGGGCCTCGGCGAGCACGTCGGCGAAGGAGGCGCCCGTGTTTTCCATCTGGGTCAGGATGTAGTTGCAGGTGCCGTTGAGGATGCCCGCGAGGCTGTCCACTTCTTCAGCAACCAACCCCTCCCGCAGCATCTTCACCGCCGGCACGCCCCCCATGACGGCGGCCTCGAACACCAGGGCCGCGCCGGTGGATTCGGCAAGCCGCGCCAGCTCCAGCCCATGCTCGGCGATCAGGGCCTTGTTGGCGGTGACCACGGGCTTGCCGGCCTTCAGGGCCGCCTCGACGGCGGCCTTGGCCGGGCCGTCGGAGCCGCCGATCAGCTCGATGAAGAGATCGACTTCAGGCGAGAGGGCCAGGGCGGTCGGATCGTCGAACCAGGCGAGCTTGGAGATGTCGAAGGGGCGAGGCCGCGAGCGCGAGCGCGCCGAGACCCCCACGACCTTGGCCACGCCGCCGGCCGGAGCGAAGTTCGGCCGCGTGCTCAGAATGTCGAGCAGGCCCGACCCCACCGTGCCGAGGCCGGCGATGCCTATTCCCCAGGTTTTGTTCATTGGGCGCCTACGCTGTTGTGGTGGCGCTCGAGGATCTCGTCGGCGTTGGCCAGGAAGCGGCGCACGTTGCGGGCGGCCTGGCGGATGCGGTGCTCGTTCTCGACCAGGCCGATGCGCACGAACCCCTCGCCGTTCTCGCCGAAGCCGACGCCGGGAGCCACCGCGACCTCGGCCTCCTCGATCAGGAGCTTGGAGAAGAGCATGGAGCCGGCCGACCGAAACTTCTCCGGGATCGGCGCCCAGGCGAACATGGAGGCGGGCGGGCTGGGGATGTCCCAGCCGGCGCGGGCCATGGAGTCGACCAGCACGTCCCGGCGCGACTTGTAGATGGCGCGGATCTCGGAGACGCAGTCCTGGGGACCATTGAGCGCCGCGGCGGCGGCGACCTGGACGGGCGTGAAGGCGCCGTAGTCGAGGTAGGACTTCACCCGGGCCAGCGCCGCGCACATGCGGGCGTTGCCGACCACCATCCCGACCCGCCAGCCGGCCATGGCGTAGGTCTTGGACAGGCTGTTGATCTCGACAGCGAGGTCCATCGCCCCTTCGACCTGCAGGATCGAGGGTGGCGGGTTGTCGTCGAAGTAGATCTCCGAATAGGCCACGTCCGACAGCACCAGCAGGTCGTGCTTGCGGGCGATCGCCACGACCTCCTTGTAGAAGTCGAGGTCGACCCACTGGGCGGTCGGGTTGGAGGGGTAGGACACCACCAGGATCGAGGGCGCCGGCTGGCTGTCGGTGCAGGCCTGGGCGATGCCCGACAGGTACTCCTCCGGCGACAGGGCCGGCACGTGGCGGATCACGCCGCCGGCCATGATGAAGCCGTAGGCGTGGATCGGATAGGCCGGGTTCGGGGCGATGATGACGTCGCCCGGGGCGGTCAGGGCCTGGGCCAGGTTGGCGAAGCCCTCCTTGGAGCCGAGCGTCGCGATCACCTCGGTGTCCGGATTCAGCTTCACCCCGAAGCGGCGCTCGTAATAGCCGGCCATGGCCCGGCGCAGGCCGACGATGCCCTTGGAGGCCGAATAGCGCCCGGACTTGGGGTCGCGGGCGGTCTCGATCAGCTTGTCGACGATGTGCTTGGGCGTCGGCATGTCGGGATTGCCCATGCCGAAGTCGATGATGTCGATGCCCTGTCCGCGGAGTCGGGCCTTGATGCGGTTCACCTCCTCGAACACGTAGGGCGGGAGGCGTTGGATACGATGGAATTCGTGGGTCATGTCGGGTCCGCGACGGCGGTCGCGGCCAATCTCATTCAGCGGGTTGGCGAGGGCGGCGGCGTCGCAAGGGCGCGCAGCCGGGCGGCGAGCTCTTCGGTCCCGGAAGCGTCAGGCGGCGGGGCCGTCCGTTCGCTTTCCGGGATTCTAGCTCGGGCCTGGGCCGCAAAGGCCTCGGTATTGGGGTCCGTCACCGGGTTGGCGGCGGCGACAGCCTGCAGCCGCTGGCGCTGGGCCAGGACCGCGGCCTCGTCGGCCTGGACGGCGGGCGCGGCACGCACGTTCGTCGGGGTCGGCGGAATGTCGCGGAAACTGGGCGTGGGCAGGTCGGCGCGGGAGGCCGCCGTCACCTGGGGGGCGACCGCGGAGGTCGGGTCCACCGGCGGCGGATCGAGCAGGGCGAGCGCGTTCGCGCAGCCGCACAGCCCCGCCGCCCCGGTAAGAACCAGGGCGACTCGCCAGCCTGCCGCCGCCAATCCGCCGCGCATGTGGGACTTCGCTCGAAACATCGCCTTGCCGGGCCACTATTCGGGCCGGTCTTATGCGATGATCGAGCCTTAAGAAAGGCTGCGCAAGGCGAGAGGTGGCGGCGATGGCGGATCGGGCGGGCAAGCTCCCCAAGAAAGAAC
Source organism: Caulobacterales bacterium (assembly GCA_947474395.1). Lineage (GTDB taxonomy): Bacteria > Pseudomonadota > Alphaproteobacteria > Caulobacterales > Caulobacteraceae > CANJID01. Next base: position 11,618 of record CANJID010000010.1, on the reverse strand, counting down.
GCCGTTCCAAGGCGAAGGAGAGCCCCGCCGAGACCGCGAAGGCCAAGGGCAAGGGCAAGGGCAAGCAGAAGGCCAAGGCGGCGAAGGAAAAGCTGAAAGCCAAACCCGCGAAGCCCGCCAAGGCGCCCCCCGAATCAGCCCCGCCGCCGAATCGCCCGCCGGAAGCGACCGCCCCCCCGCCTCAACCCAGGCCCCAGGCTGCCGCGGCTGAACCGCTCGACCCCCTCGCCCTTCTCGCACCCGATCAGCGGGAAGCGCTGGAGACCCTGTCGAAGAATCTGGCGCGGGCGGCGATGACCGCCCAGGGCGCGATGGCCGAAGCCGCGCTGCGCCAGGCCGACCGTCCCGCCGCCCTCAGCCCCGATCCCTTCAAGGTCGGCCCGGCCATGGCCGAGGTGATCAGCGGCCTCGCCGCCCAGCCGGACAAGCTGGTCAGGGCCCAGGCCGACCTCTTCGACCGCTACATGGAGCTGTGGCGGACCACGGCGGCGCGGGCAGCGGGCGAACCGGTCGAACCGGCGGCCGAGCCCGCGCGGGGCGATCGGCGCTTCGCCGACCCCGCCTGGCGCGACCCGATGTTCGACGTGATGAAGCAGTCCTACCTGCTCACCTCCAACTGGCTGAACGAGCTGGTTTCGGGGGTCGAGGGCGTCGATCCCATGACCAAGCGGCGGATCGAGTTCTTCACCAGGATGCTCACCGACGCCTTCTCGCCGTCGAACTTCCTGCTCTCCAACCCGGTCGCCTTACGCGAAGCGATGAAGACCCAAGGCGAGAGCCTGGTGCGGGGGGCGGAGAACTTCGCCGCCGACCTGGAGCGAGGGAACGGCCAGCTCGCCGTCAGCCAGACCGACGTGGACCGCTTCAAGGTCGGGGAAAACGTGGCGACCGCGCCGGGCAAGGTGGTGTTCCAGAACCGCCTGTTCCAGCTCCTGCAGTTCAGCCCCACAACCCCGACGGTGTTCGAGACCCCGATCCTGATCCTGCCGCCGTGGATCAACAAATTCTACATCCTGGACCTGCGCCCCGAGAACTCGATGATCCGCTGGCTGTCGAGCCAGGGCTTCACCGTCTTCGTCGCCTCCTGGGTCAATCCCGACGCCGAACTCGCCGAAATGACCCTCGAGGACTACATGCGCGAGGGCGCCTACGCCGCCGTCGAGCAGACCCTGAAGCAGGCGGGGACGAGCGAAACCCACACCGTTGGGTATTGCATCGGCGGGACGCTCCTGGCCTGCACCCTCGCCCACATGGCCGCCAAGAAGGACAGGCGGGTGGCCAGCGCCACCTTCTTCGCCGCCCAGCAGGATTTCGAGGAAGCGGGCGATCTCCTCCTCTTCACCAACGAGGAGTGGCTGGGCGAGCTGGAGCAGAAGATGGATGCGGCGGGCGGGGTCCTGCCGGGCCGGGCCATGGCCGACACCTTCAATTCGCTGCGCGCCAACGACCTCGTCTGGTCGTTCTTCGTCTCCAACTACCTGATGGGCAAGGAGCCGGCGGCCTTCGACCTCTTGTTCTGGAACTCCGACGCCACGCGAATGCCCAAGGCCTTGCACATGGGCTACCTGCGCCGGTTCTATAAGGACAACGCCCTGGCCAAGGGCGAGCTGGAGTTGGGCGGGGTGAAGCTCGACCTCGGGGCGGTGAAGACCCCGATCTACGTCCAGTCGAGCAAGGAGGACCACATCGCCCCGATGCGCTCGGTCTTCCGGGGCGCCAAGCTCTTCGGCGGGCCGGTCAACTTCATCATGGCGGGGTCGGGCCACATCGCCGGGGTGATCAACCCCCCGGCGGCCAACAAGTACCAATACTGGACCAACCCGAAACTACCCGCCTCGGTCGAGGAGTGGACCGCCGACGCCGTCGAGCACCCCGGCTCCTGGTGGCCCGACTGGAGCGCCTGGCTCGGCCCCCGCTCAGGCAAGCAGGTTCCGGCCCGCGATCCCGCCAAAGGCCCGCTCAAGGCGCTGGAGGACGCGCCGGGGTCATACGTGCAGGTGCGGTCCTAACCTACGGCCTTGGGGCCGGCTTCTGGCTGCCCTCCCGCTGGGAGCGCAGCAGCGCCCGAGCCATGAGCAGTGCGTTGGCATGACCGTTGATCATATTGGACTGCGGAAGCTGAACGCCCTTGCACATCACCCGCGAAATGAAGTCGTGGACGCTGTTCGGCGCGATCGCTTGCGGGGGAAAGTTCGGCAGAGAGATGACTGCCTTGCCGGCTTCGTCGAAACTTGTCGAGCCAAGCTACGTATAGGTGGCATTGCTACAGACGATGGTCTCGCGCGCCACGCCTTGAACCGACGCCCGCGCGCTGACCTGGATCGGAGGGTCGAAGACCTGGTAAAGCGAGGCTGTCACCACGTCGCCTCGCTTGGCGCTTTCGTCCACGACAAGGAAGAACGCTCCATTGCGGCTGCCGCTCACCAGCAGCAAGCGGCCTTCCGGCAGCTTGGGAGCGGGAGCGCCGGCGTGCGCTGACGCCGCCGCGGCGAGGACGGCCCCTAAGACGACGAACAGCTCGGCCGATGGCTTCATGATCCCCCACAGCCTGGGCGTGCGTCGAGACTTCAGCCCAGACCCGCGTCTTCGTCTAGTCCCAGCATCAGGTTGAGGTTCTGCACCGCCGCGCCCGAGGCGCCCTTGCCGAGGTTGTCGAGCAGGGCCAGGAGCCGGGCCTGCCGCTTGTCCTCGTTGGCGAAGACGAAGAGGCGCATGCGGTTGGTGCCGTTCAGGGCCTCTGGATCCAGACCGGCGACGTAGCCGCCGGCGCCCGCTCTAGCCTTCTGCAGGGCGGCGGCATCATCCAGCGAGGCGACCTCGACGAAGCGTTCGCCGGCGTAGGCGTCGGCGAGGGCCTGGTGGAGCTGCACCGCCGTGACATTGCCCGGCAGCGCCCAGAGCTGCAGGGGCAGCTCCACGATCATGCCTTGGGCGAACCGGCCGACCGAGGGCGCGAACAGGGGCGGATGGGACAGGCCGCCGTAGGTCTGCATCTCGGGCACATGCTTGTGGGACAGGGTCAGGCCGTAGGGGCGATAGGCGTCGGCCGTCCCCTGCGGGATCGGCTGCTTCTCGAACTCCTCGACCAATCCCTTGCCGCCCCCGGTGTAGCCGGAGATGGCGTTGACGGTCACCGGGAAGTCGCGGGGCAAGAGGCCCGCCTCCGTCAGGGGCCGGGTCAGGCCGATCATGCCGGTGGGATAGCAGCCGGGGTTGGACACGCGCCGGGACTCGGCCACCGCCGCGCGGTGCCCCTTGGCCATTTCCGGGAAGCCGTAGACCCAGCCCGGAGCGACCCGATGCGCCGTGGAGGCGTCGATGATCCGGGTGGAGTTGGAAGTCACCAGGGCCACGGCTTCGCGCGCCGCGTCGTCGGGCAGGCACAGGATCGCCGCGTCCGCCGAGTTCAATATCTCGGCGCGGGCGTCCGCGTCCTTGCGGCGGGCGGGATCGATGCTGATCAGGGCGATGTCGCCTCGGGCTTCGAGCCGCTGGCGGATCTGCAGGCCGGTGGTCCCGGCTTCCCCGTCGATGAACACCCTGGCGGTCATGGCGTGCTCCAAATGCGAAAAGGGGCGCTTCGTTGCCGAAGCGCCCCTCGCCGAACGTCTGTTGCGTTCGCGACTAGCGCTTCGAGAACTGGAAGCTGCGGCGGGCCTTGGCCTTGCCGTACTTCTTGCGCTCGACGATGCGGCTGTCCCGCGTCAGGAAGCCGTGCGGCTTCAGGACGGCGCGAAGGCCCGGCTCGTAATAGGTGAGCGCCTTGGAGATGGCGTGACGGATGGCGCCGGCCTGGCCGGAAAGGCCCGAGCCCTGCACCGTGGCGATCACGTCGAACTGGGTGGCGCGGTCGGCGATCACCATCGGCTGGGCGATCATCATCCGCAGCACGGGGCGTGCGAAATAGACCTCCTGGTCGCGCTCGTTGATGGTGATCTTGCCGGAGCCCGGCTTGATCCACACGCGGGCGATGGCGTTCTTGCGCTTGCCCGTGGCGTAGGAGCGACCGAACTTGTCGATCTGGGGCTCACGCACCACAGCGTCGGCTTGCGGGGTGGCGATGGCTTGCAGGGCTTCGAGGCCCTGGCCGCCGGTCGGCTGCACGTCTGACGCCATAACCTATTGGCTCCGCACGTTCTTGGCGTTCCGCTCGGCGAACGCGATGGTTTCGGGCTGCTGGGCCGCGTGCTTGTGCTCGGGTCCGGCATAGATATGCAGGTGGGTCAGCTGGGCGCGGGCCAAGGGGCTTTCCTTGGGCAGCATCCGCTCAACCGCCTTTTCCAGGACCCGCTCGGGGAAGCGGCCGTCGAGCACCTGGCCCGCCGTGCGCTGCTTCACGCCGCCGGGGTGACCGGTGTGGCGGTAGTAGATCTTCTGCACCAGCTTGCGGCCGGTGAACTTCACCTTGTCGGCGTTGACGATCACGACGTGGTCGCCGCAGTCGACGTGCGGGGTGTAGTCGGGGCGGTGCTTGCCGCGCAGGCGCATGGCGACGAAGGTGGCCAGGCGACCGACGACGACATTCTCGGCGTCGATCAGGATCCACTTCTTCTCGACGTCCGCCGGCTTCAAGGAAACCGTGGTCTTCATCATTGAAGGAAACTTCCGGATAGAGGACGGCGCTCGCCGGTAGGGCGTCCGCCGCAGGAGGCGCTTCCTTAGGGAAGGCCGCGCGGGCTGTCAAACAAACAATGTCGCTACAGGTGCGGCAAACCCATGCAGCATAAGGGAAAACTAGAATACGGTAATATGATACCGGATCAATTCCGGCGCACGCGCCAGGCCAGGATCAAGAGGACCGTCAGCACGATCACCGCCCCGAGCTGGTGCGCCAGGCTGAGCGCCAGGGGCGAGCTGAGGCGCAAGGTGAAGACGCCCAGCGTCGCCTGAGCCAGGACCAGGATGAAGGCCAGCCAGCCCAGGCTGCGGGCGGGGACCACCAGCACGCGGCTCTGCGATCCGGCGAGGGCGAAGGCCGCGGAGGCCGCGAACAGCAGGTAGGCGCCGATCCGGTGATTGAACTGCACGGCCGCCTGACTGTGCAGCAGGCTGCGCCAGACCCCCTGCCCCATGGCCACATAGTCCTGCGGGAACAGGCGCCCGCCCATGAAGGGCCAGTCGGTATAGACCAGCCCCGCGTCGTTCCCGGCCACCAGGGCGCCCAGGAGGATCTGCACGAAGGCCAGGGCGAACAGCAGCCAGCTCGCCATCCGCCAGCGCGGCGACGGGTCCATGGCGGTGCGGGCCTTGCCGTACCAGGCCTCGAAGCCGGTCCAGACGCAGGCGCAGAGGATAACGAGGGCGAGGCCGAGGTGTCCCGCCAGCCGCTCGGGGGCGACCGAGACGCGCTTGGAGAGGCCGCTCGCCACCATCCACCAGCCCACCAGCCCCTGCAGGCCGCCAAGGCCCAGGATCAGCCAGCAGCGCCAGACCAGCCGCTGGGGAATCCGCTTGAGCGCCAGGAGGGCGAGAAAGGGAACGGCGAACACCACCCCGACGAGGCGGCCGAGCAGGCGGTGGGTCCATTCCCACCAGTAGATCGCCTTGAAGTCGCCAAGCGCCATGCCGGCGTTGACCTGCCGGTATTGCGGGGTGGCCTGGTACTTCTGGAACTCGGCGAGCCAGCCCGTGTCGGACAGGGGCGGCAGGGCGCCCGTGACGGGTTTCCACTCGGTGATGGAGAGGCCGGAGCCGGTCAGGCGCGTGGCGCCGCCGACGATCACCATGGCCACGACCAGGAACGCGACGGCGAAGAGCCAGATCGCGGTGGTCCGGGACCGCTCCAGATTCAAGCTCCAACGCATTGAACGCCCTTCCCGGCCCCCCGCCGGCCCGGTTCCCCTAGCCGCAGAACGCCCGTGCGTCACGCATCAAGATCGGCGAGGGTCGAGGGAACCGGCCAGACGTCCCTGCATTCCGGGGACGCCGCCCATGACCGGACGGCTAGAGGGAGGCGACCATGAGCGGGGTAGGGATTATCGGGGCCATCGTCATCGGCATCCTGGCCGGCTGGATCGCCGAGCGGGTGATGAACCGCCAGCACGGCATCCTCACCAACCTGATCGTCGGGGTGGTCGGCTCCTTCATCGGCGGCTGGCTGGCCCACACCTTCGGCTTCTCGTACGCGGGCTTCTGGGGAAGCCTCGCCGTCTCGGCGGTGGGCGCGATCGTCCTGCTGTTCCTGCTGGGTCTCGTGCGCAGGGGTTGAACCCGAGGCGCATCGGGGCTTGATGGCCGCGAGTTTATCCGCCGCCAGGAGCCCCCATGCTCGCCCGCATCCGCAAGCTGATCGGCTCGGCGGGAATCCTGCTGTTCCTGGCGCTGTACGTCGCCTTGGCGGTGACCGTCGCCGACTACGTGCCCAGGCACTGGGCGGCGCAGCTCGCCTTCTTCGTTGTGGTGGGCGTGGCGTGGGGCGCCCCGCTCCTGCCCCTGATCACCTGGATGAACCGCGGCCGGTAGATTCTATGCCGCGCGCCGGACGGCTAAACCGGAACCACTTTAGCCTGGCGCGCTGGGGGCGCTCCGCCGGGCTCGGGAAGAAAGTGGTCGGAGCGGCGGGATTCGAACCCACGACCCCTTGTCCCCCAGACAAGTGCGCTACCAGGCTGCGCTACGCTCCGACGGACGGCCCTCTTAGAGGCCCCGCATCGCCATAGCAATCGGCAAATCCGTTAGCGACGGCCGTCTTCGATCAGGGTGTCGATGCGGTCCTTCACGGCCTCGAGGTCGGTGAGGACGGCCTGCAGGCGTCTGCGGGCGTCGGACTGCAGGATCGGGCTGTGAGCGGCGTCGCCCGCACCCTCGTCCGCGGGGGATTGCAGGCTCGCCGGGATGTCGCCGTTGGCGGCGGCGACGAGGCGCTTGACCCCGTGTTCCTTGTGCAGCCGCTGCACGCCCTTGATGGTGTAGCCCTCCTCGTGGAGGAGGCGGCGCACCCCGCGCAGGACATCGAGGTCCTGGGGCCGGTAGAACCGGCGCCCGCCCGCGCGCTTCATCGGCCGGATGAAGGAGAACTTGGTCTCCCAGAACCTCAGCACATGCTGGGGCACGCCAAGAGAGTCGGCGGCCTCGGAGATGGTGCGGAAGGCGTCGGGACCCTTCGCCACTGGGGCCTCTAGTGCCGGCCGGCTTGGGCCTGGGCGCGGTCGACCTTGGCCTTCATCACCTGGGAGGCGCGGAAGCTGATCACCCGACGTGGGTCGATGGCGGCGGGCTCTCCGGTCTTGGGGTTGCGGCCCATGCGGGCGCGCTTGGCCCGGACCTGGAACACGCCGAAGCCGGACAGTTTCACGATCTCGCCCTGCTCGAGAGCCTCGCAGACCAGTTCGAGCGTGCGCTCGACCAGACCGGCGCAATCCTGGCGGGTTAGCCCCACCTCTGTGTGCACACCCTCGGCCAGATCGGCCCGGGTCAAAGTTTCGCCCTTCATGGGTATGCGCGCCCTCCCCACACCCCTAATGTTCTTTATCGCTGCACGGCCTGAAAGCGGCGTCAAGTCAAAGCTTTGGAGCCAGTCCTAAAGCCGCAGCACGCACGCGCCCCAGGTGAACCCGCCGCCCATGGCTTCGAGCAACAGAAGCTGTCCGGGCTTGATCCGTCCATCGGCGATCCCTTCGGCGAAAGCCAGCGGAATCGAGGCGGCCGAGGTGTTGGCGTGAAGGGCGACCGTCGAGATCACCTTGTTCTCGTCCAGGCCCAGCCGGTGGGCCACGCCCTGCAGGATGCGCTGGTTGGCCTGGTGGGGCACGAACCAGTCGACGTCGGGGACGGAGATCCCGGCCTGGGCGGCGGCGGCCTCCACGGCCTCGGCGATATTGACCACGGCGTGGCGGAACACCTGGGCTCCGACCATCCGCAGGTGGCCGACCGTGCCGGTCGAGGACGGGCCGCCGTCCATGTAGAGCAGGTCCTGCTTCTGGCCGTCGGCGCGCAGGGCGAAGCCGAGCATGCCCCGATCCGCGGTGGTCCCCTGCCCTTCCACCGGCTCCAGCACGAACGCCCCGGCCCCGTCGCCGAAGAGGACGCAGGTGCCGCGGTCGGCGTAATCCAGCAAGCGCGTCATGGTCTCGGCCCCGATCACCAGGGCGCAGCGGGCGTGGCCGCGGGCGACGAAGCCGTCGGCGACGGTCAGGGCGTAGACGAAGCCCGAGCAGACCGCCTGGACGTCGAAGGCCGGGCAGACCGGAACCCCCAGCTTGCGCTGCACGATCGCCGCGGTGGCCGGGAAGGTGAGGTCCGGGGTGGTGGTGGCTACAATCACGAGGTCGACGTCCGCGGGCGTCTTTCCCGCCTTGGCCAGAGCCTCACGGGCGGCCTCGACCGCGAGATCCGAGGTGCACTGACCGGGAGCCGCCCTGCGGCGCTCCTTGATGCCTGTGCGCTCCTGAATCCACTCGTCGCTGGTCTCGACGATCTTGGCGAGGTCGGCGTTGGTGACGATCTGTTCGGGAAGGTAGGCCCCGACTCCGGTGACGGCGGTACGGATCACGCTCACTCCGCGCCCTCCGCCGCCGCGGCCTGGACGCCGGGCAGGGCCGCGCCGAAGCGGTCCATGTTGCGGGCGATCTGCTCGGCGTAGTCGCTGGCGGCGAGGTCGGCGGCGACCTTCAGGGCGTTGGCGAAGCCCTTGGCGTCGGTCCCCCCGTGGCTTTTCACCACCACCCCGTTGAGGCCCAGAAGCGGGCCGCCGTTGACGCTGGAGGGATCGAGCCGCCCCTTCATCTGCTTCAGCGCGCCCGAAGCGATCACCGCCCCGAGCTTGGCCAGCAGGGTCGAGGTGAGGGTTTCGCGGATGATGGGGACGAAGAAATGCTTGGCCATGCCCTCGGCGGTCTTCAGGGCGATGTTGCCGGTGAAGCCGTCGGTGACGACCACGTCCACCGTGCCCTTGGCGATGTCGTCGCCCTCGACGAAGCCGTAGTAGTCGAGGTCGAGGCTGGTCTCGCGCAGCAGGCGGCCCGCCTCGCGCACCTCCTCGTGGCCCTTCACGTCCTCGGAGCCGACGTTGAGCAGGCCGACGGTGGAGCGGCGGCTGCGGTCCTTGGAGTGGACGGCGGCGTGGAAGGCCGCGCCCATGATGGCGAACTCCACAAGCTGGGTGGCGTCGCTGGTGATGTTGGCGCCGACGTCGAGGACGGCGGAGACCCCCCGCGCGGTCGGCCAGCTGGCGACGATGGCGGGACGGTCCAGCCCCACGGACATGCGCAGGATCAGCTTGGACATGGCCATCAGGGCGCCGGTATTCCCGGCGGAAACGGCGGCGTCGGCTTCCTTGTCGCGGATCGCCTCGATGGCGTTCCACAGGCTGGTGCCCTTGCCGCGGCGAAGCGCCTGGGCGGGTTTCTCGTCGGCGGCGACCGCCCGGTCGGTGTGGCGGACCTCGCTGACGGCCCGGGCGGCGGGATGGCGGGCGAGCTCGGCCTCGATCAGGGCGGCGTCGCCATGCAGCAGGTAGCGGACGTCGCGCCCGGCCAGTCGCTGGACGGCGATCGCCACGCCGGGCACGGCCACGGAAGGTCCGTGGTCGCCGCCCATGGCGTCGATGGAGATCACGACCGGTCTGGTCACGGGGCCTTGGCGCTCCCTCGCGGGCCGGCTGCCGGCGCGCTCGTTTTGGCGTTGCGCCGGGGTCGGACCGCAACGGGGGCGGACCTTAGCGCGCCGCAAGCCTGATGCAAGCGGGCTCCCCTGCGGCTTCGCGCCCTCAGGTTTTGTCCTTCGGGCGCAGTTGGACCAGCACCGCGAAGGGCGACGGGACCTCGGGCTCGGGCGGGGGCTCGAAGGCCGCGCCCGGCTTGCGGGGAAAGGGATCCAGCTCCAGGGCCAGGTGCTCGACGAGATAGACGCCGAGGTCGATGACGTCCGTCTCCAGCAGGTCCGGCGGATCCTCGCCCTCGAGGTCGATCACCGCCTCGGGCTCCTCCGCCGGAGCGTTCGGGCTGTCCGCCGGCAGCAGGCGCAGGCGGAATTCCCCCTCCAGGGCCGAATCGAACGGGTCCAGGGTCAGGCCGCAGGTGTAGGCGAGCTCGGCCTTCCACCGGCCCTCGACCTCGGCCCCGTCGAGCCATGGGCTGACCTTCACCTTGGCGATGAAGCTGTTGAGCGCAGCCAGGTCCAGGCCGGCGGCGATCCGCTTCAGGGTGGCCTCGTCCGGGGCCAGGGTCCGGTCGAAGCCGCGGCCCACCTCGACGAGGCGCACAGGCACGGACCAGGGAACGTCAGGCGTCTTCATGAGCGAACGCGATCCAGTTCGGATCGTCCTCCAGCAGGGTCTCGATGGGGGTGGAGGCCAGGGCCTCGGCGGTGGCGGCGACATAGGCGGCGAGGACCGCGACCTCTTCCTCCAAAGCGCCTTCCAGCACGGTGCGGGCGATCAGGGCCTCCAGACCGGGGCGATCCGCCGGCGGGCCGAGGACGGCGTCATAGGCCTTCACCCGGCCGTACAGGGCCTCGCCCAGCTTGCGCATCTTCTTGCCGACGGAAAGATCGCCCACGCCGAGGTCGCGCAGGGCGTCGTCGAGGCTGCGCAGGTAGGCGTCGAAAAGGGCCTGGCCCGTCTCGGCCGCCCGCGGCCCCTGGTCCTTCAGTCGGTGCAAAAGCAGGGTCACGTGCAGGCTGTAGAGTTCGAAACGGCCTTCGGGCGAATCCTTCACCCCGCCCTTCAGGTAGAAGTCGGGCAGCCGCGCCTGGGCCGCCGCCGAGGCGTAGAGGCGCCGTCCGGCCAAGATCGCCGGGCGGGTGGAGAATAGCTTCCTGAGGATCGAAGGTCCCAATTCCGCCACCTGGCCGCGACAATGGTTGCGGATTGAACTAGGGGCGCGGGAGCGATAGGTCAAAGACTTAGCCCGGCGTGCGCGCCGTTCGACGAGCGACATCATGGTTCGACAGTCCGTACTCGCCTTCAGCGTCGCCGCCTGCCTCATGGGCATGAGCGCCTGCGCCCCGACCACGGCCTACAACGGCTTCCAGGCGGTCGAGGACAAGCCCGAGGACGTCAAGGTGGCCACCGACACCAAGTCGACGGTCCTGACCCGTCTGGGATCGCCCTCGGCCCAGGCCACCTTCGATTCGAACACCTGGTTCTACATCACCCAGGTGACCGACAAGATCGCGTACAAGAACCCCCGCGTGCGAACGCGGTCCGTCGTCGCCATCACCTTCGACAAGGACGAGAAGGTTTCGGCGGTGAAAAACTACAGCCTGAAGGACGGCTACCAGATCGCCATCGCCAAGCGGCAGACCCCAACCCGGGGCCGCGAGCTGACGGTGCTGGAGCAGATTCTCGGCAACATCGGCCAGGGCGGGATGATCCCGCAGGACCAGGTCGATCCGGGCCAGCGCCCCGGCCGCTGATCTGTTTCCCTCTCCCCGGTGGGGAGAGGTCGAGAGCGCGTCAGCGCTCCGGGTGAGGGGGCCAAGGGTGAAACTGCACCACGCCAGCCCCCCTCACCTTCCCATTCTCTACGCGAACGGGCCCCTCCCTCTCCCCACCGGGGAGAGGGATTAGACTTTTAGCCCAGCACGCCCTTGGCCAGCACCGCCAGCAGCAGCAGGGCGACGATGTTGGTGATCTTGATCATCGGGTTCACGGCGGGACCCGAGGTGTCCTTGTAGGG